>CAYSSE010000102.1:0-13528 GCA_964433355.1 uncultured Desulfocicer sp. | reverse complement strand
CCATGAAGTGAGGAAAAAAATATGTTTGTCTTCGATACTGGCATAGTTTTTTTAACAAATAGAAATCTTGGCATCTCATTTTTTTTATATGAAAGTTTATAAAAAATTGATAGCCTCAAAAACAGTTTGGGGAAAGTATCCATTTAGCTATATGGAAGTATTAAATAAAATAATTGTTCGTGTGGGTGTCTAAATCTTATGCATCATACCACTGATATAAAAGAATTTTTGGGCTACCTTAACTACACTGATTCTCCTTATTTTTTTGAGGGATCTCGGCTTGACGAGGTTAATTCATATTCTAATGTTTTCCGCATAGCCAAGGAAAAGTGTGGCCTGAAAGGGGTATACGCTTTAGATGGTAATCATGGAGGGAAATCAACGGGAAAATCCATTGTTCCCCTTGTCTATGTTTGTGAAGCTGAATCAGAAAAACAGGCGATCGAAAGACATCGATTGGTCTGGAATCAAAATTGCGTGCCCTTTCTTCTTGTTGTAACCCCTAAATCAGTCCGGTTATATCCTGGTTTTAAGTTTGACACATCCAAACAAGTCCGTGGTAAGGATCAAAACCTTCTTAAAATAGCAAAATCAACAAACGAAATTCTTGAAAAATTATCAGATTTTACGGCTGACTCTATCAATAAAGGGACTATCTGGCAAAAATGGCAACATCAAGTAACTCCTGATACCAGAGTCGATCAGAATTTATTAAAAAATTTGGAAGAACTTGGTGGTTGGTTAAGAGACAATGACTTACACGAGCAAACAGCACATGCATTAATTGGTAAATATGTCTATCTTCGTTATCTGAGGGATAGAAAGATTCTTTCCGATCGTAAATTAGAACAGTGGGACTTTGATTTGAATTCGGTGTTTGGAAGAGATGCTACTGTTTCAGGTTTTCAAACCCTTGTCAAAAAACTTGATCAATGGCTTAACGGAAGCATCTTTCCCGTCCCCACCGAAGGAGAGCTCTCCCCCCGGGATAAGCATATTAAAAAAGTTGCCTCTGTCTTTCTCGGAGATGATCCTACTTCGGGCCAGATGCAACTGGATTTTAATGCCTACAATTTTGCACATATTCCGATTGAAACCATGTCTGTGGTATATCAACAGTTCCTCCATGCTGAAAAGAGAGCTCCAAGCCAGGGTGCTTATTATACGCCTGTTCATCTTGTAAACTTCATGTTGGATGAACTTGATTCAAAAAAAATGCTGAAAAAAGGCATGAAAGTGTTTGATCCAGCATGTGGATCAGGCGCATTCATTGTTCAATGCTTTAGAAGACTTGTTGAAAGAGAGCTATCAACTTCAGGTAGATTAAGACTCAAGCCGTCAGAATTAAAAGCTCTACTTGTAGATCAGATCTATGGTGTTGATATTGATGAGGATGCCTGTGGCGTGACAGAATTAAGCCTTGTCCTCACCCTGCTTGATTATGTTGATCCTCCTGATTTAGAAGAGGCTGGATACCAACATTTTAAATTGCCTGTATTAAGAGATAAAAACATTTTCTTTTGTAAAAATGGTTTTTTTGATAATGAATCAATGCAGATAAAAGCTCTCTCTGGAGTGAAATTTGATTGGATTGTAGGGAATCCACCATGGAAATTGTTACCAGGAAAACCAAAAACACCTGCAGATCAATCAGCCTTAGCTTGGATCAAAAACAATAAAAAAGAATATCCTGTCAATAAAAATCAGATAGCAGAGGCCTTTGTATGGAAAGCCTCTTTATATCTTTCAGAGGCAGGTGTTACAGGTTTTTTATTGCCAGGGAAAACCCTGTTCAAAATTCAAAAAAATGCCATTGAGTTCAGAGAGCACTTTTTTAAGAAAATGGATGTCTGGTGCATTGTCAACTTTGCAAATCTTAGACGTCTTCTGTTTAAGGGTGCAACAAATCCAGCAGCAGCTTTTTTCTACAGGGCTTGTCAAAATAACTCAGACAAGCCAGTAAGCATTCTTACCTATGCTCCCTTTGCAATGAATCAGATATCTCAGTATGACCTTTCAAAAAGAGGCAGTAAAAAACTTTGGACTGTTCTTGTCAATGCCGATGAGATGCGTGAGATTCCTTATAGGGATGTTTTGTCCGGAGCATCTTTTCCTTGGAAGGTGGCAATGTGGGGAACCATGCGGGATAAATATCTTCTGGTTTCACTACAAAAAGCCTTTGTTAAATTATCAGCCTTTATCAAAACTCATAATTTAAATATCTCTCAAGGGCTCGAATTGAAAGATCAGGGAAATAAGGAAATAGAACCTCTGCCCGAGGTGGCTGGTAAAGATCAACTTGACATGGATGAACTGAAAGGATGTGGTAAAATTTTTTCATTCCCGAAAAAAGTACTAAAAACAATTCCACTATCAGGATCTTATGTTCGCAAAGGGCGTGGTAAAATACCATTAAAAATATGTCTGCCTCCCCATATCATAATAGATGCAAACAGACGTTTTTCTGTTTTTTCAGATCAGTTTATTGTTGTCCCTCCCCGCCAGATTGGAATAGCAGGTGATCTGTCAAAAACAAATCTTTTAAAAGCATTGGCATTATATTTAAATTCCGATTTTGTTCAATATCAGCAGTATCTGTCTTCTCCATCCTGGGGCATAGGGATGGAACGACTGACTAAGCAGGATCTTGAATCTCTTCCAGTTCCCCTTGATAAGTTGTCCCCTGGAGAAGTTGGGGAATGGGCAAAACTTTACGACGAATTATCTCAACAATCTACAAACGATATCGCTGAAAAGCAATTTTTTAAATTTGCTGAGAAACCGATAGAATTAAAACCCTTAATAAACAAAATGAACGAAAAAGTTAATATTTTATTAGGTCTTAAGGCAGATGAAAAATGCCTTGTTCATGATTTTGTCACAACAAGAATGAAATTCAATGATGGTGCCATTCCCAAAATAGTAAATGAACCTGCTTCTAAAGCCGAGATAAAGGCATATTCAAATACACTGAAAAAAACCTTGGATGATTTTCTTGATGCCGATATCAGGAATCAGCACCAGATTACCGCTTATTATTCATCCTCAATGGTTATTTTATCCATTGATCATTCTGAAAATTCGCTTACTGATTCTGTGATTGTTAAAGAATTCACTGATTCTGAATTAAAAGAAGAATTTAAAAGTTTGGAAAAAAATCTGGAATCTGAACAGGGACAGTGGATCTATTTTCGTAAGAATCTTAAATTGTTTCATGGCAGGACTACCTATTTTGTCAAGTCGCGGCAACGACTCAGCTGGCTTAAAAGTCAGGCTTTTACAGATGCGGATGAATTCATTGCTGAAAAATTGATAACAACCGGAAATGATTAGATGCAATCAGGCAAGCAACTTAAAGCGGATGACAGAAAAGAGTACCAAAAAGCATTTCGAAAAAAAGTTTTCAAATTATTGAATATGGGCTACGATCGTCTTGATGCTCCCTCTCTTAAGGATTCTGAAGAAGAGGATATTACCGGGGAAATCGTAAGAAAGATCAATGAAATACTTGACGACAGAGGATCTCCACCATGGGTGCGTTTTTTTGCAGTCCATGAAGACCCAATGATTAATGAACCAGGCCGACGAGGTAAAAGAAGGAAAAGAATTGATATTGAATTTGAGTGGGTCTGCCACAGACCTCGCCACCATTACCCCTTTGAAGCCAAACGTCTTTGTTCAAATACCCATCCGATTGGTAAATATCTCGGCGCAACAGGTCTTGGAGAATTTCTTTCAGGTAACTATGCTCGTGACAACCTTGAAGCCGGAATGATTGGCTATGTTCAATCGGGTTCTCCTAAATCTTGGGCTGAAAAGGTTCAAAAAAAATTCAAAAAAGAGCCTGAAATAATTCAAGTTTGCGCGGATGGTAACTGGACAAATATTAAAATCATTAGTGAGCTTGGACATTGTTTTCGTTCAAAACATCATCGAAGTACAGAAAAGAGACCCATCACTCTATATCACGTATTTCTAATTTTCTGTTAGCCGCTTTTTAAGTCGTTGTAAAATTTTTATTTATTTTTTACATGCAATAACCTAACCGGACATTACTGAAAACTATAGGTTGTTTTAGAATTACTTTGCAATTTTGATTCCTTTTGCTTAGGTTAAAAATCATTAATCTGAAATTGTAAACAAATAGTAACAACATTGTACCTTTGATGACAGTGAAGCCAGTTGGTAAAACCATAGTAAAAAGAAAAGACATATAAAATGGAATCTATAGATACAATTGCTCCGGGCGCAAGGGTTGTAATCCGAGATGCAGAATGGCTGGTACGAAAAGTTGATAGAACATCCACAGGCGGCAGGGCATTAACCGTTGTGGGAATCACAGAGCTGGTAAAAGACAAGGAAGCCATTTTTCTTGATGAAATTGATAAAAACATTGAGGTTCTGGATCCTGTAGATACCAAGCTCATCCCCGACACATCAAGCGCTTATCAAAAATCCCTGCTTTACATGGAGAGCCTCCTTCGGCAGACCCCGCCCACCGATGAATATTTGTATATCGGCCACAAAGCTGCCATGGATCCTGTCCCCTATCAGCTGGACCCCGCTATCCAGGCATTGAAACAGCCCCGGCAGCGCATCCTTATTGCCGATGCGGTGGGACTTGGAAAAACCCTGGCCAGCGGTATTCTTGTAAGTGAATTGATTCGACGGGGAAGGGGCAAACGGATTTTGGTGCTGGCTGTCAAAAGCATGATGACCCAGTTCCAGAAAGAAATGTGGAGCCGCTTTACAATTCCCCTGGTACGGCTTGATTCCATCGGCATCCAGCGGGTGCGTTCCCGGATACCAACCAACCACAACCCCTTCTACTATTACGACAAGGCCATCATATCCATCGATACCCTGAAACAGGATTCAGAATACCGCACCTACCTTGAAAATGCCTATTGGGACATAATTGTCATTGATGAGGCTCATAATGTTGCAGAACGGGGTTCTGGCTCATCCCTAAGGGCAAAACTTGCAAAACTTCTCTCCAGCCGGTCGGATACCCTGATCATGCTGTCTGCCACTCCCCATGACGGTAAAGCCAAAAGTTTTGCCAGCCTCATGAATATGCTGGATCCAACAGCCATTGCAGATCCTGAAGAATATGGCCCCGATGATATAAAGGGGCTTTGTATCCGGAGATTCAAGAAAGACATCCAGGATCAGGTGCAAAAGGCTTTTCAACAAAGAACGATCCGAAAGGCCTATTGCCAGGCAAGCTTTGAAGAAGAGTTCGCCCTTGATGCTTTTTCGACTATGAAATTCAAACGGCTGGATCAACGGAAAGGGGCGCATCAGCTATTTAAAACCACCTTGGAAAAGGGGTTATTTTCCAGTCCTGCAGCCTGTCTTTCCACCATAAAAAAACGGATTGATCGCCTCCAGAAAGATTTGGATGAAAACACTTTGCATGATATTGCCTCCTTGGAAGAGCTGGCGGTGGCCCTGGAAAAAATCACCCCGGAAACATTTTCAAAGTACCAGAAGCTCATCTCTGTCATCCAGGATAAAAAAAATGGATTCGGCTGGACCGGTAAAAACAAAAAAGACCGAATTGTCATATTTACGGAGCGCATCGAAACCTTAAAATTCCTCCATAAAAATTTATTAAAAGACCTTAATCTAAAAGAAAACCAGGTGGTGATCCTCCATGGTGGGTTGGCGGATGTTGATCAGCAACGAATCGTTGAGGATTTTGGCAAGGAAAGTGCCCCGGTCCGCCTGCTCATTGCGTCTGACGTGGCCTCCGAAGGTATCAACCTTCATTATCTGAGCCATCGGCTCATCCACTTTGATATCCCCTGGTCCCTCATGGTTTTCCAGCAGCGTAATGGCCGGGTTGACCGATATGGGCAGGAGAAGACGCCACATATCCTTTACCTGGTCAGTCAAAGCGCCAACGAAAAAATCAAGGGTGACCTGCGTATCATAGAGCTTCTGATCAAAAAAGATGACGAAGCCGTAAAAAATATTGGTGACCCGTCCGCCTTGATGGGGGTCTATGACATTGATGAAGAGGAAAAGATCACAGCAAATGCCATTGAAGCGGGGCAGAATGATGCTGATTTTGAAAAGAGCCTGGATCTGAAAGCCAAAAAAGCATTTGATCCCTTGCAAATGCTTATGGGTGGAGAAGTATCTCCATCAGGAAGTGAGGACAAAGAAAAGATCCGGATCATGCCCACCCTTTATAAGGATGATTACCACTATCTCAAGGATGCAATTGATTATCTTGACGAATCCTCATCCCTGCAGACGGATTTTGTAGATGACCAGCAACAGGTTACCCTGACCGCCAACGAGGATCTAAAACGCCGTCTCAAATACACTCTGCCCAAGGAAGTATGGCCGGAGAAGGACACCTTTGTCTTATCCGCAGATCCGGATCGGATCCAGGAAGAGATAAAACTCAGCCGCAAAGACGAAAAAGCCTGGCCCCGGATCCACTATCTCTGGCCCCAAAACCCTGTGGTGGAATGGATCAATGACAAGGTAATTGCCGGGTTTGGCAGACAGGAGGCTCCGGTGTTATCCCTGCAGGGTACCCTTGGACATGAAGAAACGGTTTTTATCATTTCAGGTCTTATCCCCAACCGGAAAAGCCATCCCCTTGTTCACCGCTGGTTCGGGGTCACCTACAAGGGAACTCAATTTCAGCAGATAGAAGAATTTCAAGACCTTCTGCTCAGAACCGGACTGGGTAAAAATCAATTTCCCAACCGTGAGGAGGATATGGATCTGGATTCTCTCAAAGCCCTTCTCCCCGATGCCGTAGGCCAGGCAAGGCAGCATATGGGTGAAGAGCGGGATGCCTTTGAAGAGATGATCAATGCCAAATTAGATGAACACCTCAAGGCCCTTGACCGGCTTAAAGACAAACAATACAAACAATTGGATTTGCTTTATACCGATCCTAAAAAAATTAGCAAAAAAGATCAGGCCAGGCGGGAGATCGACCGCACCTTTGATGATTTTTTCGACTGGGTTCAGGACACCATGAGCACAGAAAAAAATTCCTATATCCAGGTTATTGCAGTTTTAAAGAGGATCTAAAAATGGCCATCGATATCACCGGCATCACCAATGAAAATGAGTTTTATACCCACCATTACCTTTCCGCCATTTTGGAGAATGACCTCAAGGATCTGTTCAGCCAATGGAAAAAGAAAGCAGAGGAAGAGGAGATTCCCCAGCCCCCTACCCTGCTGAAAGGCCTGCGCAGGGAATTTTTCACCACCCTTGCCCTGCTTGAAAAAGAAAGAGAAATAGACCAACGGCTCTCCATTCAAAGGGGATTTGTGGTCAATCTGCTTTCTGCCCTGGGATTTCAATATCATTACCAGATGGTGGAGCTTGACGACACCGGAACGATTCCCCTGATCGGCGGCATCCAAAAGGGGGATGGGTCGCCGGATCTCTGGATTATTGAGGCCCTCACCCCTCATGGTGAAGCGTCAGACCCCCTGGAACAGACACTTTTCAACGAACAATATACCGGCGATGATGAAAAGGCCCCGGGGTTTCTGGATATCCCCCTGGAGGAGATCATCACCCGTCATGTATTTGGTCGCTCTGAACCGCCACGGTGGGTGATCCTGGTGGGCTTTTCCCAGCTGCTCTTGTTAGATCGGACCAAATGGCATGAAAAACGGCTGCTCCGCTTTGATATCCGGGAGATCCTGGATCGCAGGGAAACAACCACCCTCCAGGCCACTGCCGCCCTTTTGCACAAAGATTCGATCTGTCCCGGTGAGGGCGCCCCCCTTCTTGATACCCTGGATGAAAATTCCCATAAACACGCTTTTTCTGTATCCGAAGACCTGAAATATTCCTTGCGCCGGGCCATTGAACTGCTGGGCAATGAGGCGGTGTGGTATCTGCGGAACCACACCCATGAAAAAATCTATGAAAAAGGCCGGGCAACCCAGCTTTCCCGGGAATGTCTCCGCTATATGTACCGGATGCTGTTTTTATTTTATATTGAGGCAAGGCCAGAGCTGGGATTTCTACCGGATAAATCCCCGGCATACCGCAAAGGATACAGCCTGGAAACCCTGAGAGATCTGGAGCTGGTGCAGCTTACCACAGAAGAATCCAAAAACAGGTTTTATCTCCATGAATCCATCCAGACCCTTTTCCATCTGCTCTATGATGGATTTCAGCCGGGGGTGGATGGTGACAGCAAACAACTGGATGTGTTTGCAGCCCCGGACCACGGTATTTTCCGCATCACGCCCCTGCGCAGCCATCTCTTTGATCCAAAACAGACCCCCCTGTTAAACCGGGTCCGGTTCAGGAATTTTGTTCTCCAGGAGATCATTGAACTCATGTCCCTTTCCAGGCCCAAGCAGGGAAAAAATAAGCGGCGGGGCAGGATCTCCTATGCCCAGCTGGGTATCAACCAGTTGGGTGCTGTATATGAGGCCCTGCTCTCCTACCAGGGGTTCTTTGCCAAGACCGAGCTTTACGAGGTCAAGAAAGCCAAAGACAAATATGATCCCCTGGATACGGCCTATTTTGTTGGGGCTGGGGATATTGAGAATTATACCGAGGACGAACGAGTCTATAACAGTGACGGCAGCCTTGTAAAACATGAGAGCGGGACCTTTATTTATCGGCTGGCAGGCCGGGACCGGGAGAAATCCGCCTCCTACTATACCCCGGAAGTTTTGACCCAATGCCTGGTCAAATATGCTCTCAAGGAGTTGCTGAAAGACAAATCAGCCGATGAGATCCTGGCCCTGACCGTGTGCGAACCTGCCATGGGCAGTGCTGCATTTTTGAACGAGGCGGTCAGCCAGTTGGCCCGGGCCTATCTTGCCCTGAAGCAAAAGGAGACAGGAAAGGTTATTTCCCATGAGGATTACCCCAGGGAACTGCAGAAAACAAAAATGTATATTGCGGACAACAATGTCCATGGGGTGGATCTCAACCCCGTGGCTGTTGAACTGGCCGAAGTTTCTCTCTGGCTGAACACCATTTATGAAGGGGCCTATGTCCCCTGGTTCGGTATGCAGCTGGTCTGCGGTAATTCTCTGATCGGAGCCAGAAAACAGGTATTTCAAACCCATGAAATCCAGCTGAAAAGAGGATCACGTATCAGCCTCCAATGGCTGGATCAGGTGCCGGAAAGAGTGAAGCCCGGTGAACAGCGAAGGGCAGATACTATTTATCACTTTCTGCTCCCGGATAAGGCAATGGCCGAATACAAAGACAAGGTGGTCAAGCAGATGGCTTCCGAGGAAATCACAGCCATTGCCCATTGGCGGAAGGAGTTTATTAAACCCTTGTCAGAGAGTGAAATTGAACAATTGATAAAACTGTCTGAAGCGGTGGATAAACTCTGGCAGCGCCATGCCGAGATGCAGCAGGATATTGACCGGAGAACCACCGATCCCCTGCATGTTTTTGGCCAGGAACTGCCGGATCGTCACCTGCATACCACCACCACCGAGGCAAAGGATCGGATTTTTAAGAAAGAGATGTTTTCGGAAAATGTCCGCAATTCCAGCCCCTATAGACGATTGAAACTGGTCATGGATTATTGGTGTGCCCTCTGGTTCTGGCCCATCGAAAAAGTGGACCTTTTGCCCGGCAGGGCAGAGTACCTGTTTGATTTGACCCTGTTGCTGGAAGGAAATCTTTTTGATTCTGGATCGCAAGTTGGAGAGCAACTCAGCCTTTTTCCGGATACTCGCCCCAAAGAGATCTCCCTTGACCTGGTGGATAAATTTGGGTTTGTGGATGTGGACCGGCTTTGCCGGGATAACAAACGCCTTGGGCTGGTTCGGGAGTTGGGGGAAAGGTATAGGTTTCTTCATTGGGAACTGGAATTTGCGGATCTTTTTGAGAGCCGGGGTGGGTTTGATTTAGTGCTGGGGAATCCCCCCTGGCTCAAGGTGGAATGGAATGAAGGCGGGGTCATGGGTGATCATGAACCGTTGTTTGTTTTGCGCAAATTTTCAGCATCAAAATTGGCTAATACGCGTCTGGCGACATTGGAAAAATATGATCTGAGAAGTGATTATCTGGCAGCCTATGAAGATGCTGCTGCTACCC
Organism: uncultured Desulfocicer sp.; assembly: GCA_964433355.1. Taxonomy (GTDB): domain Bacteria; phylum Desulfobacterota; class Desulfobacteria; order Desulfobacterales; family Desulfobacteraceae; genus Desulfocicer. The sequence goes on along the minus strand of CAYSSE010000102.1, from coordinate 3,460 downwards.
AGAATTTTTTGAATGGATTGCAGAACTACCCACTCCTTAAAGGGATGCAAACCAATTTGTATAAATGCTTTTTGCCCCAATCTTGGACCAACTTAAAAGATTCGGGCGTTGCCGGATTCCTTCACCCGGAAGGGATTTATGATGATCCAAAAGGGGGACGATTCAGGGAAGAGGTTTACCCAAGGTTGCGGTGTCATTTTCAGTTTCAAAATGAATTGAATCTGTTTGCTGAAGTAGATCACCATGCCAAATTCAGTATCAATATTTTTGAAAATCATAAAGATAAGATTAGTTTTTCACACTTGGCCAATTTGTTTTCTCCTTCAACAGTGGATATCTGCTTTAACCATGATGGCAATGGTCCTGTTCCGGGTATCAAGGATGATAACAATAAATGGAATGTACAGGGACATCGAGACCGAATTATCCGCTGCGGAGTAGATGTACTTGGGCTTTTTGCAACACTCTATGATGCTGAAGGAACTCCATACCTGAAAGCCCGTTTGCCTGCTGTTCATTCTACCCAAATTGTAAAGGTTCTCCAAAAATTTGCAGTTCAACCAAAACGGCTTGGAGATCTGGAGGGAGAGTATTATTCAACTGTAATGTGGGATGAAACTAATGCGGTCAAAAAGACCCATACTATCCGCCGCCAAACTGGGTTTCCTAAAGATGCATCTCAGCTAATACTTTCCGGACCTCATTTTTTTGTGGGGAACCCTCTTTATAAAACGCCCCGGGCAAAATGTACCTTAAATTCCCATTACGACATCCTCGAACTTACCACCCTGCCTGATGATTATTTACCCAGAGCTAACTATTTACCAGCTTGTAATGTTGAAGAGTATAAGCTTCGGACTCCAACATTTCAAAAAAAGGGAGATGTAGGGGATATAAAAAAGGTAAAAGTGACAAATTTTTATAGGTTTGTTAATCGTAGAATGTTTAGCAGCTCAGCAGAGCGTTCTATGATTTCAGCCATCATTCCTCAAAATGTAGGGCATATACACCCGGTACTTTCGACTACCTTTAGTAACAATAATGACCTTTTGATTTTTAATTCTCTATGTCTTTCTCTTGTGTATGATTTTTTCTTGAAAACTACTGGAAAAATTGACCTGTATGAGTCAACACTGAAGCAGTTCCCATTGATTGATGAACAAATTGCTAAAAACCCGAATATACCACGCTCCCTTAAGAACAGAACCCTTATATTAACCTGCCTAACAACGCATTACACAAAACTCTGGCAGGAATGTTGGCAAAGTGAATTTCGAAAAGATGCATGGGCCAAGGACAATCTTCGTCTGGATAATAACTTTTTTCAGAATATCAGTCGAACCTGGCAACGCAGCAACACCCTACGAACTGATTACACCCGCCGGCAGGTTTTGGTAGAAATCGATGTCTTGGTAGCCATGGCCTTGAACTTGACCCTGGAGGAGCTAAAAACCATCTATCGAGTTCAATTTCCGGTTATGCGCCAATATGAGAAAGACACGTGGTACGATATCCACGGCCGTATCGTCTTTACTTGTTCAAAAGGGCTTTCAGGAGTTGGGTTCCCCCGCAAAAAAAATAAAATAGAACCAATTGGCTGGGAAGATATCAAGGAGATGCAGACAGGTGTGGTAGAACGAACCATCATGGACGACACTCAACCTGGAGGTGCATTTGAACGAACCATCACCTATGAGGCTCCATTTGACCGCTGCGACCGGGAAAAGGATTATGAAGAGGTCTGGGGCAATTTCGAGAAACGGTTTAAAAAAGAGTGAGAACTTTCTTTAGATTCAAGCAGATAAATGTTCTCATCCAAAGGGAGAAAATAGCGGAAAATCAAAGAACGCTGATTGACAAAATATAAAAAATAATGATATTTGTCAACCAGGAGGTGACAATCATGATCAATGAATTTGGCAAACGACTCAAATCCGCAAGAAAAATGGCAGGTTTGAGCATGGCAGCCCTGGCTGAAAAGGCAGGTGCTGTGGTGAGCAAGCAGGCCATCAGCAAGTATGAAAAAGGACTGATCAATCCGGCCAGTGATGTCCTGATTGCCCTGGCCTCAGCCCTGGGGGTGAAGGTTGATTATTTTTTCAGACCCTCAACCATATCCATTGAGGGCCTGGAGTTCAGAAAAAAGGCCAAGATGACCCGGAAGATTGAGAATCAGATCAAATACCAGACCATAGATTTTATCCAGAAATATTTGGAATTGGAAGGTATCCTCAATACCCAGACCCCGTTTGAAAATCCTGTAACCCGCCCCCTGGTGAAAACCAGGCAAGACATAGAGACTGCAGCTAAAGAGATCCGGGATAAATGGGAACTGGGGCAGGGGCCTGTACCACACTTGATCGAACTGCTTGAAGACAAGGGCTTCAAGGTATTTGAGGTCTCGGATTTCGATTATTTTGACGGTCTCTCAGGGTTTGTGTCCGGCATGGATATTCCGGTTGTAGCTGTGTTCAAGGGGGATGACCTGACCCGCAAGCGGTTTACCATTGCCCATGAACTTGGACACCTGCTCCTTGATTTTTCCCAGGCAGAAGAGAAAAATATTGAAAAACTCTGTCATACCTTTGCAGGTGCTCTGCTGATTCCAGAGGCTGTTATGAAAAAGGAACTGGGGGTGCAGCGATCCAAGATTACCCTGTGGGAGCTGAAAAAACTTAAAGGCATCTTTGGCATTTCCATTCAGGCCATCATGGCCCGGGCCGCCAATCTGTCCATCATCTCTCCAAACACCTATAAATCCTTCTGCATTTATGCCAGGAAAAGCGGCTTGCACAGGGAGGAACCCGGGGAATATAAAGGCAAGGAAGTGGCCAACCGGTTTAAGCAACTGGTCTATCACGGGGCTGCAGAACAGGCGATCAGCTTCAGCAAGGCAGCTGAGTTTCTGAATATGTCGGCTGCCCAGTTTGATGACGAGGTATTTTTTGTCTCATGATACTTTTAGTGAATGATGCTAATATTTTCATCGATCTTTTAAAAATTAACCTGCTCTCTGATTTTTTTCGACTGCCCTATGAGTTTCATATAAACAGACATGGTGGCAGCCGAAGTACATGAAGAAAACCAACATGAACTTGCTGCCTGCTTTGATGATGGATCGTTGCACAAAAAGACCTTTCAGTATGAAGAATTGATGGAAATCCAGCTAATCCAGGTGAAATACCAGAGATTATCCGTTCCTGACTGCTCCTGCCTTTTTCATGCCCAAAAGACGGCCGGATGTTTGCTAACAGGGGATGCCGCCCTCAGGCGCTCGGCCGAACAGAATAATATAAAAGTCCATGGCATCCTCTGGGTTTTTGACCAGCTGGTGGAGCATCAGCTCATCCACCTCTAAAGGCCCATGATAAACTGGATCGGTTATCTAAAACAAACCCCAGGCTGCCCGCAAATGAATGCAAAAAACGGTTAAAAAAATGGAAGCAAGGATAAAAAACCA
>CAYSSE010000101.1:0-13778 GCA_964433355.1 uncultured Desulfocicer sp. | reverse complement strand
AAAGACCACCTCCCGAATACATTGGGAAAGGAGACCTATGTTAGATTATTGCAAAGCGTACCAGCACAAGATTGTTACGGCGGAAGTGGCAACTTCACAAATTAAAAATGGCAGTCGGGTTTTCATTGGGTCCGCCTGTGGAGAACCCCAGCATTTAATCCACGCTATGGTGAAAAACCGTAAAATTCAAGATGCCATGCTTTTCCAGATGCTTGCCTTTACACTGGGGCATTATCTGGACGATAGAGATTTTCTGGATCGCTTTGCCGTGAAGCTGTTTTTTGTCACCCACCCCATGCAGCGGGCAGCCTTTGAAGGAAAGATTGATTACATCCCCACTTATTTATCCCAGATTCCCAATTTTTTTAAAAGCAATCAAATTGGTATTGATGCGGTGCTGGTGCAGATCAGTCCACCGGATCGATTTGGTGTGGCAAGTCTTGGGATTTCAGTGGATGTCACCCTGGAGGCGGTGAAAAGTGCCCGCCTGGTCATTGCCCAGGTCAATCCCCGGATGCCCCGAACCCATGGGGATGGCTTCATCCATGTGGAAGATATCGATTATCTGGTTCCCTTTGAGGAAAATCTATTGACCAACAGCCAGGACGTGGTGAATCAGGAGACAGCCAGACGTATTGCAGGGTATGTCAAGGAACTTATAGATGATGGCAGTACCCTCCAGGTGGGGTACGGGAATATCCCCTATGCATTGCTCAAGTACATTGATAATAAGAATGATCTGGGCATTCACACCCACATGATTTCAGATGCATTTATCCCCTTGTTTGAAAAGGGGATTATCAATAATAAGAAAAAGAATTTCATGAAAGATCGGGCCGTTACCACCTTTTGCATGGGATCACGCATTGCCTATGATTACATTGACAACAATATTCAATTTTATTTTGGCACGGCGGATTTTGTCAATACGCCGGGGATAATTGGCAGAAATGACAACTTTGTTTCCATCAGTTCCGCCCTGGAGGTGGATCTCACCGGACAGGTGTGTTCTGATTCTGTGGGGCGGCAGTTTTTCAGCGGTACCGGTGATCAGGCCAATTTTGTCCGGGGGGCCACCCTGTCCAAGGGGGGCTTTTCCATCATTGTGCTGCCATCAACGGCAAACAATGGAAAGACCTCTCGCATTGTTCCCACGTTGAGTGCCGGGGCTGGGGTGGCCACCCTCCGGGCCGATGTCAATTTTGTGGTGACTGAATACGGTATTGCACAGTTAAAAGGAAAAAGTATTTACCAGCGGGTGATTGAGCTGACCCAGATTGCCCATCCTGATTTCCGGGCCACCCTTTTGGACGCAGCCAAGGAACATCATTATATTTTTGCAGATCAAATGCCCCTGCCTGCGGAGGATTTGATTTTTCTGGAGGGATATAAGAGCCGGATTGAGTTGAAAAGTGGCAAATCCATGGCCGTGAGACCCTTATTGCCCTCGGATGAAATTGCCTATCGGAATTTCTTTTACTCGTTAAAAGAGGAGACGGTTTTTTTACGGTTTTTCCATTCCATCACCATCTTTTCCAGAAAAATGGCCCAGGCCCACTGGGCCAACATGGACTATCGAAGTTTTATCTCCCTTATTGGCATGGTGAGAAATAAAGGCAATAAAGAGGTGATGGCCATTGGTACCTATGCGGAACTGGACAAAGAATGGGCTGAGGTGGCCTTTGTGGTTCGGGAGGATTTCCATGGTCAGGGCATTGCCGGTCATCTTCTACAGGCCCTGGAAAAAATTGCACGCTCCAATGGATACATTGGTTTTATTGCCTCTATTCTGCCCGAGAACCGTGCCATGATGCATGTGTTTACAAAGTATTATCCCCACGCGGAAAGTAAGATCCACACAGGGGATATTGAAATCCGCATGCCATTTGAGGACAAATCTCCAGAGTCTGTGGAGTGTTAAGTACCCACACATATTTTTTTCGGTATTCGATGAATATATATCGTTGATATCTTTGTGCCCTCGGTTCGATAACCATCATAACATACTGTAATCTAAATAAAATTTTATTTGGATTTTTTATTTATTACTTTTTTATATCAATAACTTTTATTTATTATAAAAAAATGATCGAACCGATGGTTTGGGCTTTATGTTGAAGAATATATATTCGGGGACTTAGCATATAAAATGGGGGGGGTATGAATTGATGAATTTTGGGCATACTGCCACCCCGACGTCTGCCCTGGCCTGAATGGGAGACCGTCGGGGGAAATTTTTTTACCCTCGGCTTACTCTTTAATGCTGACAACCCTGCACGGTGCTTCAAGTATAATGTACTGGGTGTTGGAACCAAAAAAGAGTTTTCCCATTTTTGAACGCTTTTTCAGACCGATGATGATTTCGTGTATATCATTTTTTTCAGCATATCGAATCAGTTCTTCTCCAATGGAAAGGGTGGTTACAAGTACCTGGGACGTACACTGAATGCCCTCATTGGTAGATATTTCCATGGCAATATTTTTTAATTGTTCTGTGGCTTTTTCGATGACTTCACCGGGGAGATCTGTTCTGTCCTCAAAGGCTGTCACCAGATCCACGGAGGCGTTAAATGCCTTGCCATGTTCCACTGCAATGGCAAGTGATTTTGCCATTTTTTCAATGTTTTTACAATAAACCATAATTCTCATATGGGCATCTCCTTTCTCGAATTAGTCCGGGGGTTAATAAGATCGACAATAAAACTGACAAAGATCTGGAAAAATTGGTTTCAGCAATTGGCTACCCACTTAAGGCGGGACAGACTTTAAAATCAAGCGTTTTAGCATCCTTGATTTTAGGGGTTAAAAGTTAATTACCCACATAAAAAATCTTGAAAATATCCCGCCTTAAGTGGGTAGCCCAGCAATTGATTGGGTTTGTATTTATATTCTGACATCCTTCACATGGCCCCAAAAGTAATTTACAGTTTTTTGGGAAAAAGCCCCTACAAATGGGTAATGATCAAAATAAAGTGTAAATCATTTTTGAAGGATGCCTATATTTTTTTAAAATTTCTTTTTGGACGATGGTGTGGTGCCAGTCAGAACGCATTATGTCACGGTGAAAAAAATAGTCAATAGTCCATGGTATATTCTTTTAATTATTTATAATCTTAATTAATATGGTGAATATTCGGGTTGATTCTGTAAATGTTTGACCAGTGTCCCATATTTGTTTAGTTGGGCCTGCGTAGCATACTATTGCTATGTGAGCAGGCCCAAATGAGTGAAGATGGGGTGCTTGCCGAATATTTACTTAATATGCCCTTGACACAGGGATGTAAAACTTGCTATCAAAACAATTAAATGAATTATTACATGTAAAAAATCGTCCATGATCGCCATTTGCGGAAAACCAATTTTGGAACAGGGGGCAGCAGCTATCTATCCTGCTCATATCAAGGTTAAGAGTTCACTCAAAAATAAAATATCTGACCCATCCCAGCGCATTGAGGCTGCAATTTCACCTGAACGTTTAAAAATCAAAATCAACAGGCATAGATATACCATGCTTGCTTAGTATGATTATACAATTCCAGTATGTTAGAGGTGTTTAATATTAAACTGATAATTGACATAGGAGGATCAAATGAAAAGAATGACGGCTAAACAGATCGAATTCGAAGCAGGACGTATTTTCGGGGCTAAATGGAAAAATCGCGAAAAAGTCGGTACTTTGACGGAGCAACTCAAAGCAGCCATTGAAAGCGAAGAAAATCTTCCCAAAAACAAAAAACAGATGGCTGAATATATTATTGATTGTGCCGGTGACCTGAATTAAATTTTTTATCTGTTTTTTGCAGACGACCTTTTAAGACAGGTCGTCTGCAAAATTAAAATTATTGAAGTGCCATGGGGATATCCCCCAGACTCAAATCCTTATCCGTTACGATATTATCAATTGTTTTCTGTTTCCCCCCCTTATCAAGGGTCAGGGTAAACGTTCGATCGTCATCAAGTTTACGGAACCAGAAATCACCGAAATTATCCGTGGTGGCGGTAAAGGTGTCACCATTTTCAGTATCTTTCAAGGTGCAGGTGGCACCGATGATCACCTCTTTTTCCACGGGGTCATATAGGGTTCCGCCCACGAATTTTTTGGGGAGATTTTTATAAAACACCCTTGATTTGGTGCCAGCTTCAGGGTTCAGAAACTCTGCATCTTTAATAAAATCTGCAAAATCTGCCTCTTCTCCGAATTTAAGGGCTTCGGTGGGACACTGATCCACACACCGGGGAACTGTCCACTCGGCATCATTGTCCAGAAGATGGGCACAGCCAGTACACTTTTGGGCAATATTCAGGTTTTCGTTAAAAAAGATGGCATCGTGGGGACAGGTGTCCGCACACAGCTTACATCCAGTGCACTTGTCTGGATTAATGATAACCAGCCCATCTTCTCTCTTTTCAATGGCATCAAACTCACATTGTTCGATACAGGGGGCATCATCGCAGTGCTGGCACATCTTGGGAATATAGGAGACCTTCACCTTGGGTACCTGGCCCCGCACCTGTTCGGTGATGCCAATCCAAAATTGACCTGTATCGGGCTGGGGCTTGGCATAGGGGGTCCAGTCATTGGCCACATGTTCATCTTTACAGGCAATCTGACAGCAGTAGCACCCATTGCAAATTGATAGATCTATAAAAAATGCTTTCATTATTTTTCACCTCCCTCAACCCATGCATCAAATCTTAAACCTGCATCGGAATTATATTCTCTTGCAAATGCAGCGGGATGATCTCTTCTCCACCCGTCCATCTCTTCGCCTTTTAATCGTTCCAACTGAACCAGGTAGCCGCTGGTTGCCTGGCCCACACAATTTGCCGATGTGATACCAGCCGGAGAGATGCAGTTGATGTTACCACCACGCTCCACCTCACCTACGATGATGGGATCATGTCTGGCTCCATGGTCGATGTAGACCACACCAGGGCGCAGGCGTTCTGTTACATAGGCACCTGCCAGAACAATGCCCCGTTCATTGAAGATTTTGACAATATCGCCACTTTTAATGCCCCGTTTTTCAGCTTCCGTAGGATGAAGCCACAGCGGTTCATATTTATACCCGTCTGGTCCCATGACCTTACAGGTGGGGGCTTCCCTTGTCCAGGTGATATCATCACACTGGGAATGAACCCGCCAGCGACCATGGTTAGACATCAACAGCAGTGGAAACATTTTTGCCCGGTGGCTGGAGAGCCGTTCATCGTGCATGGCACTTTTTTCGATCCATTTTGGTATTGGCGGTCTTTCCTTGTCATAGGGAAAGTTTTCGGCCAGAGCCGCAGAGTAGAATTCCAGTTTCCCAGAGGGGGTGGGCAGCTTATTTTTTTCCGGATCTTTGGCAAATTTTTCAAAACCGGCGGGATCATCTTCCCAATCTTCAGCCGTGTTATATATCCAGTACTTCTTTTCCATGAGATCTTCAAAGGGAACCAATTTCTCACCGTCCATGTATCCCCAGACTTTTTTCTGCATATCCTGGGTGGAGTAGCCCCCTGTTACTTCATGTTCAAAACCCAGTTTTTTAGCGATTTCAACAACGATTTCAAAATCACTTTTGGACTCCCCAATGGGCTCAATGGCCTTATCGGCGATCATCATATTGGGCTGCGAGGTACCCTGACGGATGTTGGTGACAATATCATCCACTTCCATGTGAGTATTGGCAGGCAGGATAATGTCAGAATAAATACAATCGTTTTCCAACCAGGGATGTTGCGATACGATGGTTTCTATCTTTGGGTTTCGAAGGGCTAACTGGGTCTCATTGCCACCGTTCCAACAGGTGATGCGGCAGGGGGTATCGGTCCACATCATATGGATTTCCGTTCCGCCCTCATCTGCGGGAATGGGGTAGGTGTACTCGTTGAATTGATCCATGGCCAGGGCCTCAATGGCACCGGTGCCCATAAAGGTAATGGGTTCGTCAGATTCAATGGCTTTATGAATAAGGGTTTTGGGAATAACCTGCTCCTGCCATGCGGTCACCGAAGACATGACCGGTACGGCAAGTCGCTCTTCAATTTCCGGATTCCAGAAAAAGGTTCCCCCCAATCCCTCTTTTCGAGGCATGCCAAAATAGGTGAGCTGGTGGTGATGAACCCCGGGTTTACCAAGCCCCTGCATGCCAAGGAGGATGACCTCAAGCCTTGCGTTTTCATGGGAAAAGGGGCCTCTGATAAATCCGCCGCCAAAATAGTGGGCAATGGAGGTTATCTTTGCTGCAAATTCCCGGGCCAGGGCCTTGATGGTCCATTCGGGAACCCCACATTTTTTTGATGCCCAGGCGGGTGTTTTGGGAACGCCATCTTCGTCGCCCAGGACATATTCGGAAAATTGCTTAAGTCCCACCACGTGGGTGGCGACATACTCTTTGTCGTAAAGGTCTTCGGTGAGCCAGGTGTAGGCGATGGCAAGCTGGAGGGCGGCATCTGTGTTGGGAAGCACCGGTATCCATTTGTCCGCATGAACCGCCGCGCCATAATTAAGATCAGGACAGATGTAGATCTGTTTGATGCCAACTTTAGACCAGAAATAGGTCAGAAGGGAAGGGAACTGCCCTGTGAATCCCCAGGGGGTGGTTTCCGGATCACATCCCCAGAAAAGTACCTGCTCTGAGTGTTTGGTGGTATCATTGACAATATTGGCAGCCGGCCACATGTTGCCCTGCACTCCCTGTCCCCAGACATGTTTGGCTCCCCAGTACCATCCTTCCCAGGAGTCGGGGTTTCGTACCTGGATGGTAAATCCACCCATATTGTCCAACAAGGTACCTGAGTGACCATGGGGGGTGTTGATGGTCTTGCATTCACCATGACCATCTCCTTGCATCAGAATACCATGGAAACCGTATTCTTTATGAATGCGTGTGATTTCAGAAGCAACAATGTCAGTGGCCTCGTCCCAGGAGATCCGGACATACTTACTCTTCCCACGATTCTGGGGGTTTCTTTCTCCATTGGGATCCCAATCAACCCGTTTTAAAGGATATTTTATTCTATTTGGCGAATATACCCGTTTTTTATAGGCAAGTGAGAAGGGGCCAGGTAGAGATTTCCAGGGCGGAGAAATTGATTCGCCGTTTCGTTTCATCTCCCATTGTCGGACATCCTCTTTTTTGTATTTCCAGCCGTATTGCATGGGACGAACGCGAACAATTTTACCATCTTTAACGTCGACCATTCCTTCTGCGCCTCCGCCGAAAAAACCACCGAGTCCAAGACTTCGCAGAACTGTCTTATCTTTTGTTTTAATTCCCGCCATACTTTGAAAACCTCCTTTGCGAAAAAGTCATCATAAAAGTAGTGAGGATGGGTTTAATACCACCCAACGAAGGCGTGCATGAAATGTCCTTCGTACAATTGAGTGGATGAAAAAAACATGGAATACTCTGATCTAATTATGACCGGGGTTAAAATCCATGTGATGATCATTATGATTAAAATTCCATCCTTGATAAATATATATTCCGTATTCCTTAATATCTTAAGCGTCATTCTGAGTAAATCTTCTATCAGCACCCCATATTCATCTAAGGTTTGGCCTGCTCACCTAACACTTAGGAACCAGTCTTAAATAACTTGCCCTTTTCAGAACACACTATCGTTGAATTGTAGTTTTTCCCCGTTTTTAAATGGGGAGGTTATTGCGGGCTCATTCCTTAGTATTATGCTACGCAGTTCCAAATACGCGAATCGGGGACACTGACCAAATATTCACATTACCAATCCGTACACCTGTGTTTTTAATGTTGTTTTTTTATACATCCAACTGATTATTCGGTAATCTGAAGGATTTTAACATGTGCTGTGATCGGTTTTTACAGTTGTTCAATAAATAAGTTAGGACATGTGCTGCATTTTATATGCGTTGTCCAATGGGGTTAAATATATATTCTGTTGAACCTGATTGAAGTGATTTTATAGTTCGTTAAAGGGGAAAGTCAAGCTTTTTTTACATACAATATGGTATTTTATATTGAGTGATAAATGTAATGCTGATTTTATTATGTTTTTTATCAATATGTTATGCGCATAATCGCCTGTGAGACAGAAGACTTTTGCTGGATCAGGGGCATCCTTAATTTGTCAGTTCAAAGTACTTTGGGGCTTTTTTTTATTAGAAAATGAAGTGTCCAATTAGTCTCAGCAGAGCCCCCCCCGATGGGTAATAGGAACCGGCCAATTGTGCCGTCTACGGTTCCGGCCGGGCCCATTGCCCGTCGGGGGGGGCGGCATAATACCATTTGGCTCCGCGTCTACGACCCAATATTCGTTGTGTTCAGCAGGACATGTCCGTTTTATATGAAGGATGCAGGAGGAGTTGATCAAAAGGAGGTGATGTTATTTTCCCAGGAAGGTAGTTTCAATAAAATCAGCAACTCCAGAGATGTCATCAATGTGAAACAGAGGAACATCAATTTCCACATGAATATCAGAAATCATGGCAATCAAGGTAGAGCCTTTTTGGGTGGTATGAACCGGGGATGCATGGGCCGCTTTTCTAAATAGTTCAATTTTAGGTTTATCTGCCCGCTTGTATCCTTCGGTGATGACAATATCGGTGTCCATGAAAAAACGCTCCACAAGCTCATCAACGGAAAGCTCTTTTTCAACATCTTTAATAAGGGAGACTTTCCAGGGACAGGAGATCACCACCACATCGGAGCCCGCCTGTTTATGTCGCCAGGTGTCCTTGCCTTCATGGTCAATGTCAAATCCATGGACGTCGTGCTTGAGGGTGCCCACGGTATACCCCCTTTGTTTCAGTTCCGGGATCAACTTGACAAGCAGGGTGGTTTTCCCGGAATCTTTTTTACTGATAATGGAGACCACCGGGGGTCTCTTGTTTTTTTTGTCCATCAATACCTCTTTGTTTGTTTCAGTTTTTTTGTTTGGTGATAGTCTTGGCTATACCCGTTCATTGACGGTGGGCATGGAGCCTTGTTTGATGTGGTGTTGTTTGTTGGGGATGATTGCATGGCATCCACTGGAAGTTGACCTATTCATGGATACAGTCCATGAGTGAAATAACATATTTTTTTTATAAGGTACAACCAGATCTTTAATATTGGATTTAATGTGTCTGATCGTGCATAGGATCTGTTGTCAATGGTTTTTCCAGTTTGAGCTTGACTTATCCCATCACAATCGGTAGGAAATTGATGAAGAATCTCTTTTCTATTAAAATGAAAATTTGCTAAAAGCCGTCTGGGATGTTCCAATTTATTTATGGTTTTGCCATGTTGTATGTTGGGAGCATAGTCTAATACAATATGTTGTGTTTGTTGAAAAAATAAAAAATAACTTTTTTTTATTTTAAATTGCATGTAATATAGTATGAAAATCTGCGACTGGCAAAATCAGTGATCTTTAAGTGAATCTATCACTTCATTGGATCATATCACGTCCAACGCTGTACCTATTCAGCGTAAATGTCGCGCGTATGATGCCGGAAGGTCAACTATTAATACCGGGAAAGCCGGGAGGTTAATGATGACAGAACAAGTTTTTACCAATTGCACCAATGCAGGACCCGTCAGTGTTTATATGAAGGACGGTAAAGTTCAACGAATCCGGCCCCTGGTGGCGGATGAAAAAGATTTTAAGCCCTGGGTAATTGAGGCGGGTGGGCAGAAGTATTCACCAAAAAAGAAATTTAACATTGCACCCTATGTCCATGGGGAGAGGCGTCGTCTCTACTCCGATGATCGAATCAAATACCCCATGAAACGGGTGGATTTTGATCCAGATGGTGAACGAAATGCCCAAAATAGAGGCAAATCTGCCTATGAGCGGATCTCCTGGGATGAGGCCATTGAAATTATTGCCAAGGAGATCACCCGGGTAAAAGATAACTATGGTGGTTCCGCCATCAGCGGCATGACCTCTTCCCATCATAACTGGGGTATCGTGGGCTATAAAATGGGTCCTTTTCCCCGGTTCATGAACATGCTTGAATTCACACCGGTGCTGGATAACCCCGACTCCTGGGAGGGATGGCATTGGGGAGCCACCCATACCTATGGTTTTTATTGGCGTCTTGGTATGCCCGAACCCTATGACATGCTGGGAGATGCCCTTCAGAATGCAGAGATGATCGTGTTCTGGTCCAATGATCCTGACACCACCCGGGGAACTTACACGGGGCAGGATTCTGCGTTGTGGCGGACCTGGTTAAAGGAAAAAGGGGTTAAAACCATTTTCATTGATCCCTTTCATAACTACACAGCAGGGGCTATGGAAGGTAAATGGCTGGCTCCCCGCATCGGAACAGATACGGCCATGGCCATGGCCATTGCCCATGTCTGGATCACCGAAGACATCTATGATAAAGAGTATGTTAAAGACCGCACCATTGGATTTGACGAATTTAAACCCTATGTGCTGGGAGAAACGGACGGCGTTCCCAAGACCCCGGAATGGGCAGAAGAAGAATCGGGTATCAAGGCCCGGACCATTCGTACCCTGGCCCGGGAATGGGCAGCCAAAAGAACCATCTTGTCCGGCGGTTCCCGGGGCGGTGAAGGGGGGGCTTGCCGTACGGCCTTTGGTACGGAATGGGCACGAATGATGGTGCTGCTCCAGGCCATGCAGGGTCTTGGTAAACCCGGACGCAGCATCTGGGGTACCACCATGGGTGCACCCTCTGATGTGGACACCTGGTTTCCTGCTTACGCTGATCCCGAAGGTAGAATCGCCACCTCCAGTGTGGCTGGTTTTCTGCCCTTTAACCCCACCAAACAACGACTGTGGCGATTGACCCTTCCCGATGCGGTACTTGATCCTCCGGTGAGCTGGTATGGAGAAGGCTTTTGTGGCCAATCCCTGGATCAGCAGTTTACCCATTTTGAATATCCCATGAAGGGCTATTCCGAGATTAAAATGTTTTACCGCTATGGCGGTTCCTTCATGGGAACCCTGAGTGACACTTCCAAATGGGTGCGCATGTACCAGAGCCCCAAACTTGAGTTTGTGGTGAACCAGGATGTCTGGTACAACAGTGAAACCCGCATGGCAGATATCATTTTGCCAGCCTGCACCAACTTTGAGCGGGACGATGTGGGAGAATGGGGTGCCTGTGGCGGATACACCTGCCATGCCAGCAGTGGAAGTAATTTTCGCATTGTGGTACGCCAGCAAAAGTGCATGGAGCCCATGTGGGACTCCAAGTCTGATTACGAAATTTTTACCCTTATTGCGGACAAGTTGGGAAGAAAAGAGGAGTTCACCGACGGTAAAACAGAACTCGAGTGGGTGGAAACCTTTTTCAACCATTCAGATTTGCCCAAGCTGGTTGACTGGGAGACCTTTAATAAAAAAGGGTATCACATCATCAATATCAAGGAAGATTACAAACCCACCCCGGCCTTGAGATGGTTTGCTGAAGGACGGGATTGTGACACCCCTGATCCCAACAATGCAAAACGGGGAACGGATAAGGCAAAGGAGCTTGGCACCTATTCCGGTAAAATTGAATTTGCATCGGAAAGCCTGCGCAAGCATTTCCCCGATGATGAAGAGAGACCTGTTTCTCCCCATTACATTCCCAGTTTTGAAGGTCATAGATCAGATAGCTTTAAGAAATATGGATTGCAGTTGTTGAGTCCCCATCCACGGTTTTCATTCCATTGTCACTATGACAAACATACGGATTGGCTGGATGATATTCCCATCCATCGGATCAAAAAAGATGGGTATGCCTGGTGGCCGGCACGGATTCATCCCAAGGATGCGGCTTTGCGCAATATTAATAGCGGCGATATTGTAAAACTTTACAATGATCGAGGCGGGGTTTTGTGCTGCGCCGTTGTTACAGAAAGAATCAAACCAGGTGTGATTCACAGTTATGCCTCATCGGCAAAGTACGATCCCCTTTCTCCGGGAGATTCGAGATCTGTGGATCGGGGTGGGTGTGTGAATATTTTGACACCGTCACGCATGTTATCGAAAAATGTACCGGGCATGACGCCGAATTCCTGCCTCATTGAAATTGAAAAGTGGGAGGGTTGATATAAAATGGCACGTAAAGGTATTTTAATTGATGTAGACAGATGTACGGGTTGCTACAATTGCTTTCTTGCATGCAGGGATGAACATTTCGGGAATGATTACCTTCCCCTTTCTGCGGCCCAACCGTTGAATGGACAGTTCTGGATGCAGATCAAAGAGATCGAACGGGGACAATTTCCCCGTCCTAAACTTTCTTATATTCCCACTCCCTGTATGCAGTGCAAGGATGCCCCCTGCATTAGTGCTGCAACCAATGGGGCCGTCTATAAAAGGGACGATGGGGTGGTGGTCATTGATCCGGTAAAAGCCAAGGGCCAAAAAGAGATCGTAAAGTCCTGTCCCTATCGCGCCATTTTCTGGAATGAAGAAAAGCAGATTCCCCAAAAATGTACCCTGTGCGCCCATCGCCTGGATGAAGGAGAAAGAAGACCCCGGTGCGTGGAGTCCTGTCCCACGGGTGCCATGTACTTTGGCGACCTGGATGATGAGACAAGTGAAATTTCCATCAAGGCAAAGGAGCTCAATGCCGGTGCCTTCCATCCTGAATACAACACGGAGCCTTCCGTTCTTTATGCTGGCATTCCAAAGAAGTTTGTGGCCGGAGAAGTGGTTCTGGCTGACACCCCCGGTGAAAGTGCCCAAGGGGTTAAAGTTGTTCTGGATGGCAATGGTGAGAAGTGTCAGATCCTGTCAGATTCCTACGGCGATTTTGAGTTTGAGGGGCTGGAAAAAAACATGGCCTATTCCCTCACCGTGGAAAAGGAAGGGTATGCAACTTATACCACAGAACTGTTCACCCGCACCGATGTGAACCTTGGTGAAATTGTGATCTCACCGGTTTAAATCAGTAACTTTCTGAAATTTTAGTCTGATCCCAATGCCATTTTGGATTGGGATCAGTGAAATTTAACCCTGGAAATGTTTTCTTAATATCAACGGATATTTTCCTGAAATTTTTCCGGGAATCCCAAGGAGCGCTTTACAATGATTAGTGTAAAAGATGCAAAGGGTAAGCCCTATGATGCAGCCAAGCATTCCGGCGTATATGGTCTTCAAAAGCTTACGGAGACAGATTCAGAAAGGATTACGGTTTGTTACTCTTATTTTCAGCCCGATGGGGGTGCGGAAATGTGTCCCTCTCCCAAGGAAAGGGTCTACTATGTGACCAAGGGTTCCATCACTGTCTGTGGTAAGAATGACGAAACCCATGTGGTTGATGAAGGGGGCATGGTGTATATTGCCCCGGGTGAAGAGCGGGACATGGTCATTAACAATGGAAAACCGGCAGAGGTTCTTGTTTTTATTGTGACCCCTTAAATTGTGGGGTGCTGGTTTCGTTTTTTTAAAGCTGATTTTACAAAAACGAGGTCAGAGGATCTGTTGTCTGTGAACAGGCGGGACTGGCAGAAGTGCTTTAAAAAGGACTGCATTGCCGGGGAACAGCAGGTGGTCAAAATTTGATGTGCTTATTTCAGTATGTAATATTGCATGTTTCCAAGGTGGCTGTGCCGGAAAAATTGCCTGAAAGGGAAGAAGCAGTTGCCATGGTTTACAGAATTTCATCCCGGCAGTTACTTTGGGAATAGGCATATAAAACGGGCATGGCCTGCCGGACACAATGAATATTGGGTCGTAGACGCGGAGCCAAATGATATCATGCCGCCCCCTCCGACGGGTAATGGGCCCGGCCCGGAACTGTTAGACAGCCCAATTGGCCGGTTCCTATTACCCATCGGGGGGGGCTCTGCTGAGGGTACTTT
>CAYSSE010000100.1:0-13797 GCA_964433355.1 uncultured Desulfocicer sp. | reverse complement strand
GTAGACGGCACAATTGGCCGGTTCCTATTACCCATCGGGGGGGGCTCTGCTGAGAGTACTTGGACACTTCATTTTCATATAAAACATACATGGCTGTAACCACCAGCCACAACGAAAAATGAAAGTCTTTTAATTCCAGCACGTTGGTGAGACTTTCTTATAAAAACGAATAGATGGTTTTAAACGGAGTTTTATATAAAATATTGTATTTGCTGCACAGACATGTTAGAGATCCTTTAAATTAGGTTACGGAGGGTGGATCGGATGTGATCACATGGACTCTAAATCCATGCAGCCGGGTGCGACTCCCGGGCTCTCCGCCATCGGCACCCCCGACTACCCCCCCAAAAAAAACATAATAAAAACAATCCTTTTTAAACATTTGGCTCCCGGTAAAACCCGCTGAAACCCGTTGACACCAGCTAAAAAATACGGTACTTTTTACGCCTTTCTTCAAGATAAGGAGTTGATAATATGAACAAATACACAGCAATAATAAAGCAACAAAGTGATTGGTGGATCGGATGGATTCAAGAAATTCCAGGGGTTAATTGCCAGGAAAAAACCCACGCAGACCTGCTTGAATCTTTAAAAGAAACTCTTGAGGAAGCTATCGAGTTTAATCGCCAGGATGCCATATTGTCCGCTGGAGACAATTACCTTGAAGAAAGCATAGCTGTATGAAGCGAAAAGCCTTTCTTCGGCACCTGAGAGCCCAAGGTTGTGAACTTATGCGTGAAGGTGGCAACCATTCATGGTGGCTTAGATGTGGCGGAGCTTTAATGGGTGAAAGGAGATAAAGAATGCCGATACTAAGCAGATTCCTCGGAATCATTATTCTAATGTATTGGACAGATCACTCACCACCGCATTTTCACGCAAAATACGGAGAGTATGAAATATCTGTTGATATCCATACCGGGTTTATCCAGGACAGGTTTCCTAAAAGGGCCTAGCATGTCCTTGAATGGTACGATCTGCATAAAACAGAGCTTTTAAACGCCTGGAAGCGGTGTTCTTCAAATAAACAACCACAATCCATCGAGCCTTTGGAGTAAAAATATGTTTCTACACATCACTGATGCCCGGTACGTAGGCAAATATAAAATAGAAGTTGTTTTTAACGATGGTAAGAAAGGTGTTGCGGATCTGTCCCCGGTGATTACCAGGGGGGTATTCCAAAAATTAAAAGATGAG
This sequence comes from uncultured Desulfocicer sp., assembly GCA_964433355.1. Taxonomy (GTDB): domain Bacteria; phylum Desulfobacterota; class Desulfobacteria; order Desulfobacterales; family Desulfobacteraceae; genus Desulfocicer. The sequence continues at coordinate 12,600 of CAYSSE010000100.1, read as the reverse complement.
AGTCTTTTTTCAAAAGTGACCGTTGACCGGGAATTAGACACAATCACTTGGCCATGCTGTTTGGATTTGGCCCCTGAATATGTTTATTTTTTAACCTTTGAAGGGGATCAGACATTGCAGGAAAAGTTTAAAGATTGGGGATACGCTTGATTTTGTATTTGCCGTGTGATTTGGAGGTGGCGGAATTTTTTAAAAAAAGTGGCTCATCGCGGATTATAGTGCCGGTCACATGAGCTGATACTCGCTGAAAAATATTTTTTCAATCAAAATAGATAGTTATGTTAAAATAATGCCAATTTCTCGTATCAAGTCATATGACCGGCACTATAGTGTGATTCCATTTTGTTGCACTTTTTGATGCGTTTATGGTTCGCAGCTCGACCATTTACCGTCCGGGGATGTTGTAAAGGTTTTTTTTAGAGACTTGCTAATGCTGACAGTTACAAATCTGTTAAGGTTGACAGATTGTTCTTAACACGACAGCGACATTTTGCTTGTCTTACTAAAATCGAGTGCAGAAAGGTGGGGAAACACACTTGAGAATCCATAAAAAAGGGTAGATCATGAAAGTGTCGCTGTAGTGTTAACAACCTTGGCATCACCAATCGACAAATTAGTTCCCCTTCCCCTTCCCCTTTCAATCCTGCCCTGTGCATCCCCGTGGAATAAAAAAAATGAGTTTGACACCAACTTCATTAAAAGTATAATTTTGTAAGTAATCTTTGAAAACAAGAATTGTTCTTGAAAAATAATCAGAACCAGCGTATATGAAGCCCACAATTTTTAAGAAATGCTTTGTTTATTTGCTGAAGGAGATATATATAATGACAACGGAAAAGCAACCCAAGGTTCTTAAAAAAAGGTTTTACCGGAAGCGGGTGCCACTTTTCAGCCTGATCAATAAGATCAAGCTGTGGCCCTCTCGAACAGGGCAACTCCATGGTGTGCGTTCAATTGTCATTACAGCTGACACTGCCCGCCTTACCACCCATTGTAATAAAGAATTCACCATCAATAATTCCGGGAATAGCCGTGCTGCACGCTGGTTGAGGAATAAATGGTTCAGCCGGGTGTGTCCCAAATGTGGCGTGCCAGACTGGAAACTTCAAAAATATTCCACCACCCTTTTTAAGCGGCATCAGGGATCCATGTTATTGCAAGATAAAGATGCCAAAACTTAAATTTTTTTTATGATGTTGTCTGATAAATTTTCAACTTTTCAGAAAATATTAAATTTTTTTTATGATTTGCGGTGGAGTTTTACCATTCTATTTGATCTGATCTGATTTGATTTGATTTGCCTGTCTAATGTTCTCCAGACATTTGTGGACAGGCTGATTTTTAATTTGATAAAGCTGAACAGTTCCTGGAGCTATCGCTCCCCAAAGTGATTAAAATTATAAAATTATAAAAAAAATAATCGTGGAGTTGTGATACGATAAAACATATAAGATTTTGGCACGTTATATGCATAAATAAATGTAAATACACTTTGCATTTTAACTTTTGATGAAAAATCAACAGAGGTTCTCATTTTTGGGTGTCTCAAAAAACAGATTTTAAGGAGAGAAAAATGGCAGATTTTAACGCAATCATCGAAGCACTGGTAGCCTGTGATACGGACAAAGTAACCCAGCTGGTAAACGCAGCCATCGCAGAGAACGTTCCAGCCGCAGATATTCTGAACAAAGGTCTCATTGCTGGCATGGACATTGTTGGCGAGAAGATGGAAAATGGCGACATGTTCATCCCCGAAGTATTGATGGCAGCCCAGGCCATGGGAAGCTGTGTTGAGACCCTGAAACCCCTTTTGGGTGAGGGAGAGGGAAGGCAAAGTGCCAGCGTGCTTATCGGTACCGTTAAAGGTGACCTCCATGACATTGGAAAGAATCTGGTGGGGATGATGATGGAAAGTGCTGGCATGGCCGTTCATAACCTGGGTGTGGATATTGCGCCTGAAGATTTCGTTGCTGAGATCAAAAGCAAAAATGCTCAGATTGTATGTCTTTCTGCTCTGTTGACCACCACCATGCCCATGATGAAAAAAACCGTGGATGCCATTGTAGAAAGTGGTCTTCGGGATCAGGTTAAAATAATGGTGGGTGGCGCACCTGTTACCCAGGCATTTTGTGATGAGATTGGTGCGGATGGATTTGCTCCTGATGCAGGTTCTGCTGCTAAAATGGCCAAATCTTTCGCCGCTTAAGTTGTAAAAAGGAGAGTATTAAGATGTTTGAAGTAATCGGAGAGAGAATTAACACCTCCAGAAAGTTGGTTCAGGCTGCTGTGGCAGAACGGGATGCAGAATATATTATTAATGATGTTAAGAAACAGCAGGAAGCCGGTGCCAACTTCATTGATGTCAATGCCGGTGCCCGCATTGGTCATGAAACAGAGGACATGAAGTGGTTGCTTGATACCATCCAACCTATTGCCACAGTGCCCCTGACATTGGACAGCCCTGATCCTGCCGTGCTTGAGATGGCTTTTGCCATGGTGGAAAAAACCCCCATGATCAACTCCATCAGCCTGGAAAAAGATCGGTTTGATGCCATGATGCCCTTTCTTAAGGGAAAAGAGTGCAAGGTTATTGCTCTTTGCATGGATGATAACGGAATGCCCGGTTCTGCCGACGACATTTTGGCCCGTGCCACAACCCTGGTGGAAGAGCTGAACAAAATCGGTATCCCCACCAACTCAATCTACATTGATCCCCTGGTTCAGCCCATCAGCACCGACAGCAATAAAGGTATGATGGTTCTGGATGCTGCGCGGGCCATTAAAGCCAAATACCCAGAGGTTCACATCACTGGCGGATTGTCAAACATTTCTTATGGACTTCCCCAGCGACACATCATCAACAGAACCTTTGTGGCACTGATGATGGATGCAGGTATGGATTCTGCCATTATTGATCCCCTGGATGCCAAAATCATGGCCACCATCAAGACCGCTGATATGCTCATCGGAAATGACCAGTTTTGTGGAAATTATCTGAAAGGCGTTCGCTCTGGTGCTATTGAAAGCTGATTGAATTGATTTTCCAGGCATCCTTCTTATTGGGTGGGGCTGGAAAACATTTGCCGGATTGATAAATGAAATGTGAAGTTTGGTCTAAATTGTTTCATGGATGAATCGTCAAATCCTGAAGTTACAGTTGTGGTTTGTGAGGTTGATATCAGGTTTTTTCAGCGAAAGAATGCTGGGAAAACCTGATTTTTTTATATCTGTTCAGCACCACCCCATCTTTACCCATTCAGGTCTTCTCGAATAGTAATAAGTACCCACACATATGTTTTTCGGTATTCCTCAGCCATATACCATTGATATTTCTGGGTTTTATTTTGAGGAATATATGCTCGGGTACTTAGTATGCTTCGAAGTCCTGACTGGGCGATGGGCGCACGGGTAGGCAGATACTGAATTTATATTTTTTTATTCAAACTCAATGATGCCGTTTTTTTAAGACACCAGCTCCCCCAAATGGGTCATTGAGTCAAAAAAACAGGGATGGAGGAAATCATGAAGACAGAGCCCAACGTTTTTTATTTGCCGGAACTTTTACAACATCTGGCGGACGGTGGTAAGGCCGACAGGAATCAGATCAAATTTTTGCTGAGCCTTTCCCATGATGCCGATATTGAAAAGCTGTTTAAAACGGCCCGGGAAGTTCGCAAAAAGCATTTTGGGGACAAGGTCTTTTTGTATGGATTTCTTTATTTCAGCACCTTTTGTCGAAATAATTGTCGATTCTGCCAGTACAGAAAAGCCAACCATGCCCTTCCCAGATATCGAAAAAATGAATCTGAGATCCTGGCCGCCGCAAGAGAGATGGCAGACACCGGTGTGCATCTCATTGATCTGACCATGGGGGAAGACCCTGAGTTGTTCGCCGACGGAGACAGGGGCTTTGAACGACTCGCCAACCTTTGCCACCAGGTACAGCAGGAGACGGGGCTACCGGTGATGATTTCCCCGGGGGTGATGCCCGACCATGCCTTGAAGATGCTGGCCGATGCCGGTGTAACCTGGTATGCCTGTTACCAGGAAACCCACAGTAAAGAACTCTATAGCCGCCTTCGATCTGGACAGGATTTTGAAGAGCGTATGACCAGAAAACGTAACGCCCGAAAACTTGGGATGCTCATTGAAGAGGGACTTCTCACCGGGGTGGGCGAATCCGTGGATGATCTGGCCACCTCCATGGAAATGATGGCGGAACTGGATGCCCATCAGGTTCGGGTCATGACCTTTGTCCCCCAGGAGGGAACTCCCATGGCAGATATGCCCTCCAGTGGTAACTTAAAGGAGCGGATGATCATTGCTGTCATGCGCCTTTTGTTTCCTGATCGGTTAATTCCCGCCTCCTTGGATGTGGATGGACTGGATGGATTAAAGGGCCGCCTGGATGCCGGTGGCAATGTGATTACCAGTATTGTTCCCCCCAAAAAAGGTCTTGCCGGTGTGGCCCATAATTCCCTTGATATTGAGGACGCCAGACGAACCCATGACTCCATTACCCCCATCCTGGACACCTGCGGGTTGACAGTGGCAGATGTCGGAGCGTATCGCTTCTGGGTAGAAACTCAAATGAGGAGTGCCATGACTCCATCCAGCAGAAGTGATTCACCACAGAAGTGCCCGATTTGATTATAGGGCTTTTTTTATAACATACATGGCTGTAAGACCAGCCACAACAAAAAATGATGCTTTTACAATATGAACAAATGGGAAGCAAGCCGCTTAACTGCTTCACCTCCCCAAGAGCCTTTTGAAGATCAATAATGGATGTCTCTAATTCCTTATTTGTTTCGGATAGCTCTTGGGTACGTTTTTTAACCTTCTGCTCAAGCTCAAGCCTGCTTTTTTCAATGGTTAAAATATCTCGATAAGATTTAATTGAATTTCGAAACATGGTATGCATTCTTATGTTTGTCAGATCTGTTTTTTCCCTGAAATCATCGATATCGAAATTATCAATCACAAACCGCTCGGGAGCCTTTCCGGGTTGACCTGTTCGAATGATTAGACGAATATGCGAAAGTCCCATTTCCTCTCTGATAAAACGAACCAGATCCAGGCCGGCTTCCTCTGTTTCCATCACCACGTCAATCATTGCTGCTGCAAAGCCCTGATTGTTTTGAAGAATCTCACGCGCTTCTTCAGCAGAGTAAGCACTGATTAATTCAAGCTTTTTCCCATCAAAGGTAAACTGCTTCAGTCCGATGCGGGTTATTTCGTGGACATCTGGTTCGTCATCCACAATAAGCACTTTCCAAGTGTCACTGTCCAAATCAACTGTAGGATTCTGTGGTTGCATAGAATTTGACGAATCCTGGCTGCGAAGTGGACTCTTTGTCTCATTTTTGATGTCACTTGATAATTTTTTTTTATTTTTGGATCTAATCAGCTTCATGACTCTCTACCTTTGGAATGGGAAAAGTTATTAGAAATTTTGCCCCGTTGCCTTGCGTACTGGTACAGTTAATGGTTCCGTTTAAACGATTGGTCACGATATTATGGCAGATATACATTCCCAGTCCGGTGCCGCCCCTGGCCCTCAATGTGGTATAAAAAGGTTCAAAAATCTGTTCAGCAACTTCAGGGGACATTCCTTTTCCCGTATCTGAATAGTGAATAAGAATGTTATTTTCTTCTTTTCGTATGCGTATACAAATTTCGCCTTTCAAAGTTCCATTTTCAAAACCGTGCAGCACACTGTTTTCAAAGAGATTCGATATAACCTGGGCAATATCTCCAGGGAGTCCATATAGCTTGATATTTTCATGGCTGTCAAACACTGCTTTAATGGATTCGTCTTTGCTCTTTATTCGCATGCTGATCAGTACATCCTCAATTGTATCGTTCAAGCTGTAGAAAGATAAATTTTCAATACTTTGGTCAATGGAGGTCCGTTTAAAACTGCCAACCAGATTTGCGGAGCGGTTGAGGTTTGAAAGAACCAGTTTTGAGGCATCCCGGATGGTTTCAAGTGTTGAGATTAAGTCCTCTTCTTCCACTTCATCCTGCATTAACATCTCTTCAATATATTCCGAGGACTCCATAATACTGGATGATGCCGTCAGGGCGATGCCGATGGGGGTGTTTATCTCATGGGCAAATCCAGCCACCAAACGGCCCAATGATGCCATTTTTTCTGACTCTACGAGTTTTGACTGGGCCAACTTAAGCTCAGTGAGGGTTTGAGTAAGGGTTTTCTCCTTTCGATTCAGTTGGGCATTTGTCTTATGAAGCTGCCTCATCAGATTGCCCTGTTCCCGATTCAGAGACAATATCTCTTTGCGCATGGTGCCGAGTTCATCAGCGTCCTGTTTGCCGAAAGCCAGAATGCAGTCATTGTTTTGTTCAAACGTAAAGTAAAATGTCTGGGGGGGGCCGTTCCCCACCCCGACATTTATCATTTGTTCAATGGATGGGTCATTCACCGCAGTGATCAGATCGAATTCACCAGAAAAATCAACAATCACATCATAAAAGCGTTGACCGTTCAGGTCACGACCAGCCAACTTTTTTGTATATTGATTGGCAGATAATATTTCTCCTTCCCAGGAAAGGATAAAAAAAAGCACGGGTGCCTTTTCATCGAAATACAAATTCACTGCATCATGAATAGATGATTTTTTTACCATATATCAACCTTTTTATAGTCTTTTCACCCTCGGTTCAATAACCATCATAACATACTGTAATCTAAATAAAATTTTATTTAGATTTTTTATTTATTGTTTTTTTATATCAATAAGTTCAATTTGTTATAAAAAATGGTCGAACCGATGGTTTTCAAGTTCGCCCAACGCCGAAATTTATTCCTTCCCTTTGAATACCATACACATCAGTGCCATGCCATTAAATAAATAGGTGGACGTCATGATTGCGCTGCACGGATCCAAGTATTCAGCACTTGTTCGGATGGGGAAACACATTGGTGCCAAGATCTTTTGGGAGTTGACTACCGGGTTAAACTGCTATTATATCACACTTCTAAGATATCTCGTGAGTTGTAAGTTTTATGAATTTGCCAAACCATTAATTTATAACTTATTGAAATAATTAGAACTGAAGTTTTTTTCTCATTTTTTCACTAATAATAAATTCAATAGGTTACGAAAACTTAGAACTCGCGAGTAAGATATGAACCTGGTTTTTGTCAATTAAAAGACAAAGGAGAACAACCAATGCGTTGTGCCTGCCAGATGAATTTTCTATTTTCTATTTTTTTGCTCCCGGCGCTTGGGTTCGTTGGCCAGATTTGTCTTTACCAACCTACTTGATTTATAGATATAATTACGATATCCTGTTTTTAAACAACTTTTGGGCTACTTTGAAGCCAAATGAACTATCAATCAATGATCCTGTTGATTTACTATAGATTTTTAAGTTACAGATACAATATTATGGATATTAAACCATAAAATATCAATATCTTGTGTGCTTATTTTACAAAAAACGACTAAATCAACAGGCTCATCAATAACCGAGAAAGACTGCCCATGGATGAATATACCTTTAATTGTAGCTGTATTGCCCAAAGCATGGAGGGTCTGCAAGAAGGCCTGACCCATTTTTCAGGCCCCAGTCGGATAGCCGTGATTTATGCCATTAAACCCGAAGATCCCATATACATTTATGATCCACAAAATCTTCTGACCGGGCATGAGCTAAAAATCAAAGAATTGTATCTTGATGGGGATGCATGGCGGAAGCGAATCGACCTTTGTTATGATAAAAAAAAATTCAGCAATCTCGTTCCGGAAAAAAACTTGGAACTGGCCGGACTTATTTCATGTGGCGGGTGTTCAAGTTCTGTTGCCTATCAAATGTGGTTTACCGAACATCATCCGGATATGTGCGACATCGGCCCCACGGAAAGGTGGTTGGAGCAGGCGGTGTGGAGAGTTTCCCATGATATTGCCAATGAAGAAGAACTGTACACCGGAATTTCCGGGGGCTTTCTCAAAGAATATGTCACCCATGCGGTCAGAGATTATCTGGTGGATGAAATGAATTTTATGCTCGGATGGGATACACAAATCCGGGTATACCCGATACTGGAAGCCGTGCTCAAAATATCCAGAACCCCTGAAGAAGGCGCATGGCCAAAGGGTAAATTGCTTTTTGCGGAAAAACACTCTCTTGGTAAAATGAAATTTATGGCAACGTTTCCCAAGGCAGAACAACCTTTATTGGAGAATGTAAAACATATTAGAAAACTCCTCCAGACCGTTGAAAACTCAGACCGGAGACTGGTGGCAGATGAAAAAAATATTATCGGCATCATCAAGGGGGACAATCCTGATTTTTCCATCACTGCCGATTTTAAAGGTCGGTATGGCTTTTTAAATCTCAATGAAAATAAAGTGTGCTCTTTTTCAGATGGCAGTTTTAAGTCAACCACCCGTAAAGCAAAGCTTGTTCAGGTTGAGGAGGTGTTGCTGGACTCTGATATGAATCCTGTAGATGCGTCGACGTTATTTAAAATTATTTCCGATGTTGTTCACAGTGCCGCCAGGCATCGGCATGGCTGTTCCATTGTTGTTGACTTGAATGACACCCCTATTTTTATCCCGGGTAATTCGGTTGAGCCCCCCCTTGAACTTGAATACTATGACTATCTGGAACTGGCCAAATCTCTGTCCAGGGTGGATGGTGCCCTGCACGTAGGGGGTGATTTGAAACTACACAGATTTGCCTGTCTTTTGGACGGTGATTATGTGTCCAGTGAGAACAGAGCCCGGGGAGCCCGGTTTAATTCAGCGCTTCGCTTCACGGCAAAGCATGAAAAGACCATTATCATTGTGGTTTCTTCTGATGCACCCGTATCCGTCATGATGGACGGCATTGTGCTGGAAACCAAATGGTGGCTGAAACCGTCCATGGTTTGCAACGCACCTGTGTTGCTCGAAAGATGGGTTAGAACCGCTTAAAAATATTTTTTAAAACCATCGCTTTCTTTTAAAATAAATCAGAAGCGCCCCAGCTACAAAAACCAGAACCGCCCAGAAAATAAAATAACTATACTTGTAATGCAATTCAGGCAAGTACTCGAAATTTGTACCATAAATTCCTGCGATAAAGGTGAGGGGAATAAATATGGCTGCAAATATGGTCAGCACCTTCATGATGTCATTCATTCGATTGGCCATCACCGAATTGTATATGTTAAGGTGATCGGTTAAAAGATCTCTGTATGTGTCAATGGCTTCTGTTGCCTGGCTGATCAGATCCTGGAGATCCTTTAGAAAAGGGAATGTATTTTCATGGAACAGATCGTTGTCCAGTCGGGAGATCTTAAGAATGGCCTCCCTTGCCGGTCGGATTGATTTCCTCAAATAATTAATTTCCTGTTTAAATGAGCTTATTTTTTCCATGACTGAGTTGTCATGCCCCGCCAGAATCACCTCCTCCAGATCCTCAACCTTCTCCCCTATTATTTCAATAATATAGATGTAATTATCCACCACGGTATCTAAAAGAGCATAGGCGAGATAATCCGTCCCAGATACCCGAATGCGTGATTTCTGCCGTCGGATTCTTTCCCTGACGGGTTTAAACACGTCCCCGGCCTGCTCCTGGAAGGTCAGCACAAATTTATCACCCAGGATAATACTCAATTGCTGGTTTACGATGGTTTCGGTTTCTGCATCAAATCGAATCATCTTTAATACAATGAAAATATAGGTATCAAACTCTTCAATCTTAGGTCTTTGACCCGTGTTGAGGATATCCTCCATCACAAGGGGGTGCAATTTAAAGATATGCCCCACTTCTCTTATGAGTTCAATGTCATGGAGGCCGTTTATATTGATCCATGTTACCGTATCTGTTTTTTTATAATGAGATCCCTCTCTAATGTCCAATAGCTCCTGTTCTGTGAGGCGTTCAGAATCGTAGTCAATAACCCGGGCCTCCACGGTTTCCATTTTTTGGGTACCGATGAAGACCAGGCTGCCAGGGCTTTGACCATGACTTTCATTCCTTTTTTTTAAAAATCGTGCCATAAGAACACCTTTCCTTTGAGCTAAATGAACTTGATTATTATTTGTCCACTGCCAGGTTATTGGCGGCTGTGGTGAAATTTGGGGTTGATCATAAGCTGGGGGTACTATATGGGAGATAGATTTCTACCCATCGAAAAGACCTGGAATAACAATATTTGTTTTTAATTGTTAAAATTCAACCACAAGGAGACCGAGCTTATGACCACCCCCCAGAATCTTGTGCGATTGACTAAAAAATCCCTTGATCTTGGCGTACATGTAAAATATATTGTAAGAAACATCTGTTTCTTTTTCTCTATGTCCCGGATAACATTTCCAGAGAAAAAATGAAAGCAACAATAGGCATCCTTCAAAAGAGCCTTACACTTTTTTTGATCATTACCCATTTGTAGGATCTTTTTCCCAAAAGACTGTAAAGTATTTTTGGGGTCATATGTAAGGATACCCAGCAATACTCACTGTTTTTTTAATAACCCACATGTCCCAACGGACATAACACTACAGCGACACTTTGCTTATTTCACTATAAATCGAGTGTCGAAATGTGGGGAAGCACACTGTAGAATCCCCTCCAAACAGGATAGATCATGAAAGTGTCGCTGTAGTGATAATTAATATTGAAAATGCTATCATGCCGCCCCCCCCGAGGGGCAATGGGCCCGGCCGGAACCGTAGACGGCCCAATTGGCCGGTTCCTATTACCCATCGGGGGGGGGGCTCTGCCTTAGGTAACCGTGGAGGCTACCTTTTCATATAAAAAACTGCCACGGGCAGACCGTATTCTGGCCTCGGCCTGCCTACAACGAAGAATGAAAAGGGGAAAAAGATCATGGAAAAAATTATCACCCTGCTTGGAGAAGAGTCTCAATTTCTGTTGGAACATACCTGCAACACTATAAAGAAAGAAGCGCTCCACCTGCCGGGGCCTGATTTCATTGACAGGGTTATGGCATCGACAGACAGAAACAACAATGTTCTTCGAAATCTTCAATCCGTATTTGACCATGGCCGTTTGGGCCAAACAGGATATCTGTCCATCCTACCTGTTGATCAGGGAATTGAGCATAGCGGCGGTGCCTCTTTTGCCCCCAACCCCATATATTTTGATCCTGAAAATATTGTTAAGCTTGCCATTGAGGGGGGCTGCAATGCCGTTGCATCCACCCTGGGAGTGCTGGGTTCAGTGTCCAGGAAATATGCGCATAAAATTCCTTTTATTGTTAAAATAAACCATAACGAACTGCTCTCCTGGCCCAATGGGTATGATCAGAAGATGTTTGCCTCCGTTGACCAGGCGTTTAACATGGGGGCATGTGCTGTGGGGGCCACCATTTATTATGGGTCACAGGAGTCAGGAAGGCAGATCCTTGAGGTATCAAAGGCCTTTGAAAGGGCCCATGAACTGGGAATGTTCACCATCCTCTGGTGCTATCTTAGAAATGATGCATTTAAAAAAGAGGGGAAAGATTACCATTCCGCAGCGGATCTCACGGGTCAGGCCAATCATCTGGGTGTTACCATTGAAGCGGATATCATCAAACAAAAATTGCCTGACGCCAACGGTGGCTTCACTGCCCTTAATTTTGGAAAAACCGACCCCAGGGTTTACAGTGAACTGACAACGGATCATCCTGTGGACCTCACCCGATATCAGGTCGCCAACTGCTACATGGGGCGGATCGGCCTTATCAACTCAGGGGGTGCCAGCGGCAATGATGATATAACAGATGCCGTGAAAACGGCTGTTATAAACAAACGCGCCGGCGGTATGGGGCTTATTTCGGGCAGGAAAGCCTTTCAAAAACCCATGGATCAGGGTGTGAAAATTCTCAACGCCATTCAGGATGTCTATCTTGACAAGAAAATATCCATCGCGTAAGGAATGGGGTTTAAATAAGTTGCCCATTTGTGCGCTTAGGGGGCAGATCTTTAAATCTGTCCCCGCCTCCGAAATGGAAAACTTATTTCGGATTCATTCCTAAATGTATCAAAGAAGCTTCAACGAGTGATCCTGATCCGTGATAAAATATAAATTAAGATTATAGGCTGTAAAAGTTTGTCAAACAACATAGTTTTTATGGGTATACCCATAAAAACTATGTTGTTTATTGTTATATTTTGGGTTATGATCATAATAGAGGTGGTCAATATGATTGAGAGAGCACTTTATTATGACAAAATTGAAAAATTTATTGATAAACTATTAATCAATGAAAAAACAATTTTAAGAGAATTTGAACCCCTCCTTGTTATAAAAGATCATTATCCTAAATATGTGGTATCAATGGATGCGCATTTCAATGATAATATTGAAGGTGTGAGACACATTGGACTGTACGATTTTATTACTTCTGACACCTTTATTTAAAGGTGTTTGAAAGCACTGGATTTCATTGCTAAGGGGGTGGGCACCGGCCAGCTCCAGCAGGCTCGGCGGGCGAAATACGATTTAAATAACAGGATATCAGGTTTAATTTTAACTCTATAGACAACGCTTAAGACCCTCTCACCAGTTGATTTCTCCATCCTCTATATGCATCTTCTGTTTTCTTTTTTGGTGAATATCTGGTAAAAGATCCCC
>CAYSSE010000099.1:0-13929 GCA_964433355.1 uncultured Desulfocicer sp. | reverse complement strand
GGGGCGGCATGATATCATTTGGCTCCGCGTCTACGACCCAGTATTCGTTGTGTCCTACAGGACATGGGTGTTTGCAGCCATACAACATGGGTCAGATTGCCAACTCAAAAAATTGAGTCATTAATACAGAATATTCCTGTCAATGTCGGCCACACGATTCTGGCCAGTCATGAACATGGCTTTTTTAAATATTTTTTTAACATGCTCCATGTGGAGTCGTACCCCAAGAGTACCTCCCCCCACGGCAGCCCGGATGGCATCCCGGCCCAACAGCACCGCATCAGCGCCCAGGGCGATCATTTTCAACACATCATATCCGGTTCGAACCCCTCCATCCACGGTGATAAAGACTTTACCCTTGAGCTGATCCGCAATGAGGGGCAACACCTCGGCAGTACCGGGGGTGGCATCCAGAACCCTGCCGCCATGGTTGGAAACCGCCACCACCTTTGCCCCTGCTTCGGCACAGGCTTCTGCATCTTCCACAGCCATGATGCCCTTGGTGATAAAGGGCAAAGCGGTAAATTCCACAAGCTCTCTGATATCTTTCATGCTCTTTCGGAACACCGGCTGGTTATTCCGGGCCATGATGGTGGAGCCACAGCCGTCCAGATCCAGACCCACAGCAGGACAGCCTGCATCTTCAGCCATGTGGATCAATTTTTTTAAAACGTCCTGGGCCCGGGGTTTGAAAATGGGGATGCCCTGGCCCTTTTCTTCCTTAAGCACCTGTAGCGCAGGGTTGTTTTCCGGTGTGTAAAACCAGGTATCTCCCCGCCAGCCAATGGTACCCGCTTCACGGCATCCATTAACAATGGCCCGGCAGAAATCCTTTTCCGGCATGGAATCATTATACTTCTCAATACCTGCGGTGGAGGCTCCCATCACTGGGAAATCCAAATTCATACCCAAAAACTGAATGGAGGCATCGGGTTCCACATGCTCCCCCACCACCCTCATTTTAAGACGTATATTCATAAGGGCCTGGGCATTGTTCCGAAAGGATGAGCCCTGCCCTGCCCCGCCAAATCCAATGGGCTTACCATAGGCCTCTTTTTGACACACCTTATCAAAATTACCGTCACATGCAGGATAGGCCGCGCACAGCCCCTTAAGGCGTTTTCTGGCCTGATCTCTTACATCTTCCGGGGTGGCAGGAATTCCCGCCTCAACATCCAGGATCAATTTTCCCGCTGCCATGCAGGTGGTGCAATGATCCGGAGCATTGTCCTGCTCAACTTCAGTGTGACACATCGTGCAATACCATTTTGTCATATTTAGACTCCTTTTTTATTTTTTAAAAGAAAAAGCAGATGCTGGGTGCTGGGTTTTGAAATCTCTGGATTATAGATACAATATGCTGGATATTAAATCATCCAATATCAAGATGTTGTATGGTTATTTTGCAAAAAGCGACTTAATCAACAGGCTCATCTATTGGGGCGCATTCCCATTTTCCCGGCCCATCACATAACCCATTGATTTCATTAAGCCACTATCCATTGATACAAAATAAAATATCTTGATAAATCAAAGAGTTAACTCTCCAACCGAAAAAATGGGAATACGCCCCATCTATTGTCATCGTTTCCCCTTGCTAAATTAACGATTAAGGTGATAAGTACCCACACATATGTTTTTCGGTATTCCACAGACATATACCATTGATATTTATGGCTTTTATTTTGAGGAATATATGCTCGGATACTTAATCATAATCAATTAATGTAGATCCCGGGCTTGATTCTATCCCTTACCCACTTGAGACAATTCATGATGAATTGGGTTAAGTTTTCTGTGGAATGAAACCCTTAGGGCTCTTGATAATATCCTGGTTGGAAATGGTGTCATAAATATATTTTTTTTTCAAGACTCATGTTGAATTCCAAGGGGCCTTCCTTCATGCAAAAACTAAATTTATTCCGCTGCTGTCCACAGATAATTTCTCCGAAATTCCCCAGCAATAATTGATCAATAAAGAATATATTGGAATGATTTTGACATCTTTGACCATCTAATGGTATGAAACTTGTATTACTTTATTGAAATATCATTGTAATTGTTTGTTCTTTTATTCGAAATCATTGTTAAATTTCTTAGGAGGTTATCATGGGTAAAAAATACGCGTTAAAAACATCCTGTCCCCAGTGCGGTTGCAGTGCAGTGGCTCACCTGAGTAAAGAAGAACTCATAAAAAAATTTGGAGATGTCCCCAACGTAGAGATGGAATGTGGTGAATGTGTGCTTAAATATGAAACCCCCATGGAAGATGCCTGCCCGGAATGGGATAAAGAATGCCAGATGAAGGATGGGGAATAATGACTGAGGCTCAAAATGATCACAAAAATTGTGCAACCATTTATTCTTTGAGCACATGCAGTCACTGCAAGGCTGCCAAGCGCTTTCTCAGCGAGTGTAGTGTGGAATATAGCTTTATTGATGTGGACTGTTTAAAGGGAGATGAGCGTAAATCCATTGTGGCAGACATAAAAAAAATGAATCCCAGATGCTCCTTTCCCACCATTGTTATCAATGAACGGGTGATTGTGGGATTCCAGGAAGATGAAATCAAGGAGGCGCTGGGACTCTAACTATGGATATTAAAACGTTTTATGAAAAACTGAAAAAAGTCCATGAACCCAAGGGGTATTACTTTAATGAGGATCTTGATCTGGTATATGAACTCCTTGACTCCCTCATGAACAACAAGGAGATTTATGGCTACATGGCGTGCCCCTGCCGCCTGGCATGCGGTGACAAAGAAGCAGATAAAGATATCATCTGCCCCTGTGACTATCGGGAAGCCGATGTCAAAGAATATGGAGCTTGTTTTTGTGGTCTCTATGTTTCAAAGTCTCTCCATGGAGGGGAAAAGGTGGGGGAATATGTTCCGGAAAGAAGACCGCCGGAAAAGATTTTTTAGAGTAGGAGGACACCTATGAACGAGTGCATGCCGGTAATGAATACAGGCCTTCGGGGCGCCAGTGTGGCCAGTACCAAGATCAGTAATGTGGACGGGGCATTGGGTAAACTGATCTATCGTGGATACCTTGTGTCGGATCTTGCCCAAAAGGCATCCTTTGAGGAAATTGTGTATCTGCTACTCTATGAAGATCTTCCCACCCGGGAAGAACTGGTTCAATTCAAGCAGCAATTAACAGAAAAGCGGCAAATTCCTGAATCTATTTTTGGGTTCATGAAAGCCCTTCCCCCGTCCTCCAAACCCATGGATGTTTTCCAGGCGGCCATCCCCCTTCTGGTCCAAGCCGATGCCCGTGCCCAAGAAAAGAGCATTGAAGCAGCCCTGGAAAGTGCACTTTATATCATTGCGGGGTTTCCCACCCTTGTGGCCGCATGGGAACGCATTCGCAATGGGAACCCCCAGGTGAACCCCCGGGATGATCTGGATCATGGTGCCAATTTTTTATACATGCTCAAAGGAGAGATGCCCCACCCGGAAATCATGCATTTCTTTGACACCGGCCTTGTACTCCATGCCGAACATTCCTTTAACGCCTCCACCTTCACGGCCCGACAGGTGGCATCCACAAGGGCCCACATGTATGCCTCGCTTTCTGCGGCCATGGGCTCTCTTTCCGGAGAACTCCATGGGGGGGCCAATGTGCGGGTGATGGAGATGTTAAAATCCATTGGTACTCCTGATGCCATTGATGCGTATATTGAAAAGACCCTTTCTTCAGGCGGTAAGATCATGGGGCTTGGCCATGCGGTTTACCAGGTGGATGATCCCCGGGCCGACATTCTGGCCCCCATGTCCCAACGTCTGGGGGAAATCATGGGAGACACTCGGTGGTATGAACTGTCAAAGGCCCTGGAAGTAAAGGCAAAAAAAGCCTTTAAAACCCACAAGCAAATGGATATTTTTGTGAACGTTGATTTTTACAGTGCCTCTCTTTTTTACACCATGGGAATTCCCACGGACTTTTTTACCCCCATATTTGCCCTGTCCCGGGTAAGTGGCTGGGCTGCCCATGTCATGGAAGAACAATTTGCAACGGCAGCGCCCAAACCGGCCCTGTACAGGCCCGGGGCCACCTATGTAGGCGATTATTGTGGACCGGATGAATGCAGTTTTGTTGACATTGATAACAGAGAAGGAGACTGACCCGCATGAAGAAGTGGAAATGTATTATTTGTGGATATATTCACGAAGGAGAAGAACCACCAGAGGTGTGTCCCATCTGCAAAGCACCTGCCTCAAAGTTTATTCTTTTAAAAGAAGGAGAAGCGGATGAGTCCCCGGGTAAGGGGAAAAAACCCCCAGGAAAACCCAGTAAAACCACCCCATCACCAGCCCCCTCTGCCAAAGAAAAAATAGCGGCACTGGAAATGGAAATCAAAGCGGCCCGGCGCAAAAAAATTCCCATGTTTCGCATGGTTGACTTTATACAGGATCAGATGCTCAAACACCATCTCCATCCCGTGTCTGTCCATTTTCCCAATGGGGTTCTGCCCGTTGCAGTGCTCTTTTTTGTGGCCTCATTGATATTTAATATGGAGAGTCTTGCAACGGCGGGTTTTTACAATATAGTCGTGGTGCTTGTGGCACTTCCCCTGGTGATTTTCGCGGGATTTGTGGAGTGGGTAAAAAAATACAACTCTGCCATGACGATGTTTTTCAAAATCAAAATCATCGCGGCATTTGTCACCTTTCTGGCTTGCCTGGTGAGTCTGGTGTGGTTTATGAAAGACCCTGCCGTGCTCCACTCCTGCTATGCATGGCTCTTTATCCTGATCAATGCTGCCATGGTGGGAGCTGCCGGTGTGGCAGGGTTTCTGGGCGGAAAACTGGTTTTTAAAGATTAACAACCGGGTTGGCATGGGGATCAAAGGGATTTTTTCGGATGGCCAGGGAAAAAATATAAGGGTAATGAACTTTGAGATGTTGGAGATAGTTAAGCCATTGTTCCAGTGTAAACCGATAGGATCGGCTCATATCCATGGCAAGATGTCGAACATCTGTGGGTGGAAGACCCTTAAAGTCCTCCCGACTGTTTAATTCATCGGTGAGATGAAACACAGACAAAAGGGTTTCACTGAAGCCCTCATCTTCAATAATGGCAGGGTTTTCAAGAAGACTGATCAGGGATCTGCGCCGGCTGGTTAAAAAGTCGCGCAGATCTTTGAACTCAGCAAGATCACTAATGTCAAGTTTGAAATCGTGTTTTTTTAATTGAAGTCGTGCCGCAGTAAAATGTTCCCCAGTCCACTTGGTGCTCACCACGAGATGCTGTCGGATATTTTCTATTTCCGTGTCACACCGGGAAAAAATATTCAAAAGCTGGTATCCGGTTTCACTGAAAAAAATGCCCAGAACCATGTTGATTTTTCGCATGCGATTCCGGGCCTCCCGCCGGAGCAGGATCAACTCCGTTAGATTGGCAATCACCCCTAAAAAACTGCCCCCCCCCAGGACAATCAAAAAAATGGACAACAACCGAGTGGCAGGAATCGTGGGATGGATATCCCCATACCCCACCGTGGACATGGTGACGATATTAAAATAAAAGGCATCGGTGAAGCTAAGGGACTCAAAGTACATGAATCCAAGGGTTCCCAGCACGGTGATGCCAATGAAAATAAGAAAAAATATTTGCAGTCTTCGTTTGACTTCGATCATGGTACCTCGGGGGAGACCTTTTCAGGAATTGGGGGATGAGCCGTTTAGATTCTTAGGTCTGAAATCCCAAGTGGGTGTACCTGTGGCCTAAAAAAGCAAGTTTTGATATCAGTACATTATTCTGCCATGTCAGATTTAAGAGTCCAAATGGAGACGCGCCGGAGAAAAGAGATGGTCATCCCCGGCGCATTGTTATTTTCTTGGAAGCGAATCAGTTTTCATTGTCTGCAAGGAAATCGTCGTACATGGTTTCCAGAGCCAATTTGTGTTTTGATTCTTCCTGGGCCAGCAGATCAAACAGTTTACAGAAGTTGGCATTATCTGCCTTTTCAGAAAGATCCTGGTAGAGTTTCACCGCCATCTCTTCTTTTTTCATGGCAATTCTCAAGATGTCCTGCATGAACATCCCCTCTTTATATTCCGTTTCCACCAGATAATCACTGATCTTAAGGTCTGGAACTTTTGCCAACTTATAGCTTTCTACCTTGGCTGTGTCTGCGCTGATTCCCTGGAGAAGCTCAACGTGCTTTTCTTCTTCTTTGGCAAAACGGACAAAGGTCTCTTTCACCGAGGCAAAGGTGTCTTTTGTGCTGAGATCCGTGTAAAATGCCACTGCCTCTTTTTCCCGGTCAATGGCATATTCCAGAATCTCATCTACAGATTTAAACGTCATGATCTCTCCTTCTTTAACGCTTGTCATGTTTAATTTTTATTTCGCTGCAGCACACTTTGAAAATTCGATGGGTTTACCGCAGCTGGTACATTTGTGGGCCTTGTCAAATTCGTCTGAAAATATTTCATTATCCTTACCGCATTCAGGACATTGACATGTGAATGATTTAAGGTCTCTAAACTGTTCAAACCCTGGACAATGCTGTGGTGTAGTCATAGCGCCTCCCTTATTATGAAACAGTGAAAAATGATTCCAGTATACCTTCGACAATTTCAAAATACTATAGTCTTAATTTAAAACTCTTGCAAGTCCAAAACCACGATTTTGTAGCCCTTCAAATGAACCCTATCAAATTACACACCAAGGTCTCCCACGATTTTATTTCCCTGGGGGCTTGTTTGGCAAAATTAATGCATTATCTTTAATATAGTTGCCACATTGTGGCATCAATATACAAGCCTGTGGAATCATTAAACCCATTTTTTCCCATTTATCCATTGTGATTCTTCCCTGAAAGGAGGTGTTCTCCCCATGAACAAAGAATTGAGCCAGTGTGGGGTGGCAAAAAGATATATTCCACGACACAAAATCGTGAATTTTTTTTTGTGCTTCAGGGTTGTATCATATCATTGAGACAATTGTGTTTCTGATAATTGTAAAAGCGGCTACCCACTTAAGGCGGGATATTTTCAAGACTTTTTATGTGGGTAATTGCTTTTAACCCCTAAGGTCAAGGATGGTAAGATGCTTTATTTTAAAGGCTATCCTGCCTTAAGTGGGTAGCCGTAAAAGCATTCATTTATCATAAGTTCCCACACATATTTTTTTCGGCATTCAATGAATATATGTATTTTATATCTATGGGTTTTATGTTTCAAAACAGATGTTCAGGGACTTAACTGATTCCGGCTCAGGATGATTTGTCAGCAATCCCCAGTCACAATTTAACTAACTGATATTATTTAATATTCATTAAATAAGCGCCCTTTGGGCGGACTTTTTACAACCCGCTGATTTAACAGTTCATAAAATGGAAATTCCTATACAATCAAGTTAGTTCCGTGAAGATAAAAAGGTAAAGTCTAATAATTATAAATAGTTATCCTTAATTCGGCCGGAAATAGCTGATGATTTGTTATCGTGACAAAAACCAGAAGGCGAACAAAAATCCATAAAACACCAGGAGGCCCAAATGGCAAAATCCAAAGAAGAGATCAAAAAACAATTAGATCCCAAGGACTGCACTGCCTGTGATTCCACAGCCCAGATGATCACCAAGGCCAGAAAAGATGGGGTCACCCTTCATTTTGATCGGGCGGCAGACATGAAGGCTTGTCCCATTGGGGCTAATTCCGCCTGCTGCAAGCATTGTTTCATGGGCCCATGCCGTATCAATCCCCGTGATCCCTATGCAAAGGTGGGGGTATGTGGCGCCACCATTGATACCATCATGGCCCGTAATTTCGCAAGGGCTGTTGCCGGAGGATCAGCGGCTCATACCGATCATGGTATGGCCATGCTGGAACTGTTCCGTGATGTCGTCAATAATAAGATTCTGGACTATGAAATCAAGGACGAGAGCAAGCTTGAGCGGGTGGCAAAATCCCTGGACATTGAAACCGAGGGCAGGACAACCAAGGAGATTGCAACAGATCTATACAAAGAACTTGAGAGAACCTATACCCAGGTAAGTGGTGAAATCCCCTTTATGAAGCGGGTACCGGCGGGAACACTGGAAACATGGCGCAAGTTGGACATTGTGCCAAGAGGTGCCATGCGGGAGGTCGTGGAAATGATGCATCGAACCACCATGGGGGTGGATCAGCATTATAAAAACATTACCAAGCAGGCCAGTCGCACGGCCCTTTCCGATGGATGGGGGGGCTCCATGGTATCCACGGAGATTTCCGACATTCTTTTTGGAACGCCCTCTCCCATCAATGCAGAGGTGAACATGGGCGTATTAAAAAAAGATATGGTCAATATTATCATCCATGGTCATGAACCCAATCTCTTTGAATCCATGCTGGTGTCCGTGAGCGAAAAGACCTTTGTTGATGCGGCGAAGGCTGCGGGTGCCCAGGGAATTAACCTGGTGGGCATGTGCTGTTCTGGTGCGGAGATGATGGCCCGACACGGGGTGCCCCATGCCGGAAACTTTTCTTCCACGGAGGCCATTCTGGTCACCGGTGCCGTGGACGCCATGGCCGTTGATATTCAGTGCATCAAACAAGGACTGGCCGCCGTGGCCCAGTGCTATGATACCCCTTTAATCACCACCAACACCCGGGCCCACATTGAGGGTGCCACCCATGTGGAGTTTGAGGAACACAACCCCAGTGGATGCACTGACGAAATTGTCATCAAGGCCATCACCCGATTCAAGAACAGAACGCATGAAATCGAAATTCCCAAAACGGTTAACAAAGGAGTCCAGGGGTTTTCCCACGAATACATTGAGTACATGTTGGGCGGCACCTTTCGCGGCGGTTATGCCCCATTAAATGAAAATATTATCAACGGCAGAATCCGCGGCGTGGCCGGAGTGGTGGGCTGTACCAACCCCAGGGTAAAACAGGACGACTCCCACATCAAACTGGTGCAGGAGCTGATCAAAAATGATGTGCTGGTGCTGCTCACCGGGTGTGCCCAGATTGCCATGGCCAAGGCAGGGTTTTCTACACCGGAAGCGGCTCATCTTGCAGGCCCGGGGCTCCAGGAAGTCTGCGAAACCGTGGGTATGCCGCCGGTGTTGGGCCTTGGTTCATGCGTGGACAACAGCCGCATACTGATTGCAGCCTCGGCCATGGTGGCCCAGGGAGG
Source organism: uncultured Desulfocicer sp. (assembly GCA_964433355.1). Classification (GTDB taxonomy): domain Bacteria; phylum Desulfobacterota; class Desulfobacteria; order Desulfobacterales; family Desulfobacteraceae; genus Desulfocicer. Next base: position 4,792 of record CAYSSE010000099.1, on the reverse strand, counting down.
CCTTGGCAACAGCATTGCAGATCTGCCCGTGGCGGGTGCAGCCCCGGAATTTATGAGTGAAAAAGCCATTGCCATCGGCCAGTATTTTGTGGCATCCGGTGTGTACACGGTGTTTGGGGTGACCTTTCCCACCATTGAAAACACCAAATTTCACAACTATCTCTTTGACGGATTGGAATCCGAGGAGGGTCTTGGAAAATGGGATCACGCCATAGATCCCATTGAAATGGCACACAAAATGATTGCCCACATTGACAAGAAAAGAAAAGAACTTGGCATTGATAAAAGCAGAGAACGAGTCCTTGTGGATATGTCCGATCGGCGTGACCTGGCATGATAAACTAATTATTTAAAAAGACTGTTTACTTGAAATTTGCCTGCCATGTGGTTGGCCATATAATATATGGGGTTACCTCCTTTTCCACATTTATTATTTGGGCTCAGGGGAAAAATCATCCGGCAGGCAATTACACATCCCCTGGATTTTGATGTCAAGATTCAGGGGATGTTTTTTATAAAAGAATCTACTCTTTATGAATCACCACGGTTTTTGACAACATATTAATGATGGGAAGGCTTGGCATTTCCTTAATCCCATGCACCGCCTCCAGGTGAATATCTTCAGGCGCCATTCCCAATAATTTTCGAGCTGTACGGGTAGATCATCGCTGAGCCTATTTGGATCAGAATCTCAGTGCTATTTACAAGGTATAGATATGGGGTGTCCAAAAATCCACTTTTACTTCCATTTTTTTTGCTCGGTTTTAAAACCTGACAATATTGATTAAAATGCCTGATTTTAAGCTCTTTTCAACAATCATAGCAGGGTTCAGAAACCGAGCAAGAAAAATGGCTGATTTAGACACCCCAGTATAGATACAACTTGACGGCTCAAACAGCCCTAATTTATTACATTTGTATGTTAATGCGCTATAAATAATTGCTACCCGCACAGCTCGCAAATATTCGGCTTGGTAATGTAAATGTTTGGCCAGTGCCCCATATTTACGACCCATTTTAATTCAAGCTCTGTGTGCTTATATTTCCAGGGTGATGCCCACCGGACAATGGTCAGACCCCAGGATTTCATTTTCAATGAATGCGGTTTTCAGCCACCCCTTATCAATGATATCCTGGGTGACGAAAAAATAGTCTATGCGCCACCCGGCATTGTTTTTCCTGGCATTGAACCGATAGGACCACCATGAATATTCAACCGTTTCAGGATGTAGGAACCGAAAGGTATCCACATACCCCTGGGCGATGATTTCATCCAGAAGCTTGCGTTCACTGGGTAAAAATCCCGACCGTTTGCTGTTGGGGCCTGGATTTTTTAGATCTATTTCATTGTGTGCAATATTAAAATCACCGGTGATGACAAGACTTTTCCCATTGTCCTGCAAGTTTTGGGCATGGGCAAAGAAGTTGGCATAAAAATCCATTTTATACTGAAGGCGCTCTTCACTCATCTGACCGTTGGGAAAATAAACATTAAATAGAATGAAATGACCATAATCCAGCTCCAGTATCCGCCCCTCATCATCATACCGGGGAACGCCCATGCCTGCATTTACGGTGTCCGGCATTGGCCGGGTGTATGCAGCCACCCCGCTGTAGCCCTTTTTCACCGTGGAATAGGCCCAGTGGTCATGGTAATCCATGAAGGGCTGCATCTCTTGGGTGCGCTGATGAGCCTGGAGTTTGGTCTCCTGCAAGAGCAAAATATCAGGATCAAGGTCTTCAACTGACTTGTGGAACCCCTTTTTCAGAACCGCCCTTAATCCGTTGACGTTCCATGAAATAATCTTAATGCGTTTCTTTCCCATGGAAAAAATCTCCATATAAATGTTGAAAATATTTCAAAATAGCCTTACCATCTATTCGAGTTTGATTTTATCCCCTTTTAATACGTTGAATGCCACATAAAGTCCAGTAAAAGGCCATCCGAAAAATGGGCTAAGTTACAACCAGACCCCAAGGAGATCATTGAACTCCCGGCATCCTTCATATGACCCCAAAAGTAGTTTACAGTCTTTTGGAAAAAGCTTCTGCAAATGTGGAATAATCAAAAAAAGTGTAAAGTAATTTTGAAGGATGCCGAACTCCCAAAGAATTTTTATATGAAAGAGTAGACAGATCTAATATTCTTTCATACTTCGTTGTGGGCAGGCCGAGGCCAGAATACGATCTGCCCGTGGCAGTTATTGCAATAAAAAAATAATGGGCATGTTTTTTGCTTTTGGTTTTATTCGTTCTAAAAAACATTTTTTCCTGAAAAGAGGTATCTGTCATGACTAACGACTCGATTATTATTGCATGTACAAGCTGCGGTACCAGAAACAGAATTCCCCGTACCAAGACAAAGCAAAAACCAGTGTGCGCAAAGTGCCGGGCATCCCTTGCCAATATTCCCTGGTTTCCCGTGAACATCAACGACAGTCAATTTGACACGGCCGTACTTGGGCATAAAGGTATTGTGGTGGTGGATTGCTGGGCCCCCTGGTGTGGCCCCTGCAAATCCATGGCCCCCCTGCTGGATGGTCTTGCCGGTGACTATGCCGGACGGGCTAAAATAGTTAAAATAAACATGGATGAAAATCCGGTAACCGGTTCCAAATACAACGTCAAAAGCATCCCCACCCTGCTTTTTTTCAAGGAGGGTCAACTCAAAGATACCCTTGTGGGTGCGGTTCCCCGAATGGAAATGGAATCACGCTTAAAGCCATTGCTTTAATAAAGCCACGGTCTGCCCGTGGCAGTTTTTTTTATAAGAAAGTCGGCATCCTTCAAAAGCGCTTTACAATTTTTTTGATCAGTTTACGATTGGAGAAGCTTTTCCCAAAAGAGTGTAAACTACCTTTGAGCTCAGATGAAGGATGCCAGAAAGTCCTGGGAAATTTGCCGGATTTTCATGCTTAGTTGTGGGTAGGCCGAGGCCAGAATATGGTCTGCCTGTGGCAGTTTATATGACAATGAAGTGTCCAAGTAGCCTCAGCAGAGCCCCCCCCCGATGGGTAATAGGAACCGGCCAATTGTGCCGTCTACGGTTCCGGCCGGGCCCATTGCCCGTCGGGGGGGCGGCATAATGCCATTTGGCTCCGCGTCTACGACCCAATATTCGTTGTGGCAGTGGTGACTACCATGTATGTTATAAAAAAAGGAGGATCTATCTTATGAAGTGGAAACAATTCTTAACCCCGGCCAAATCCCTGGACACCAATGAAGCCAAAGCCTTCATGGATCAAAGAGATGTGAATGAATTCACCGTGCTGGATGTACGCCAGCCATCAGAGTACGAACAAGGCCACATCCCCGGAGCCACCCTGATTCCCCTGCCGGAACTGGGAGATCGCCTCCACGAACTGGACCCGGAAAAAACCCAACTGGTGTACTGAGCCGTTGGGGGGCGCAGCCGGGTTGCTGCGCAGATGATGGCCGGGAAAGGATTTGAGCATGTGATTAATGTGGCCGGTGGATTTAAGGCATGGAAGGGGCACGCCGCCGTGGGCAGCCAGGAACTGGGGGTTGAACTCTTTGATGGCAGTGAATCCCCAGAAGATACCTTGATAGTGGCATACTCCCTGGAACAGGGGCTGCGGGACTATTATCTCTCCATGGCACAAAAGGTAAAAAACACCCAGGTTCAGGAGCTTTTCTCCCTCCTTGCCGAAATTGAGGTGAAACACCAGGAGCGCCTTTTCCAGCAATATCTTGAATTGTCTGATACAAATCCCACCCTGGAAGCCTTTGAAAATAACATCGTGGTCAAGGCCGTGGAAGGAGGAATGACCACCGATGAATATGCCAGAATGTACAATCCGGACTGGGAATCCCCAGTGGATGTTATCTCCATTGCCATGTCCATTGAGGCCCAGGCCCTGGACATGTACCAGCGCACTGCCGCAAAGGTTGGAAATGAAAAAAGCCGAGATATTCTCACCCAGATTGCCCGGGAAGAGCGCAGCCATCTTGAGGAATTGGGTAAATTAATGGATCGCATTTAAACATATACAGGGGAGAAAAACATGGGAAAAACGCTGATATTGGTGGGCGGAGGCCATGCCCACATGGAAACCCTGGCCCATCTGGAAGAATTTGTACAAAAGGGGTTCCAGGTCACCGTGGTGGGTCCGTCCACCCACCACTATTATTCGGGTATGGGGCCTGGCATGCTGGGGAACACCTATACCCCCGAAGAAATTTGCTTTGCCACAAAACATGTGGTGGAAAAAAAGGGCGGTACCTTTATAGAGGACAAGGGCATCCGCATTGATCCAGACACCCGGACCTTGTTCCTGGCATCGGGAAAGACCCTGTCCTATGACGTCATCTCCTTTAATGCTGGCAGTTATGTGCCTCAAGACAGCGTCATGGGCGATGACAAAGATGTCTATCCGGTAAAACCCATTGAAAAACTCATGGAGGCCCAGACCCGAATCCTGGAACTCACTGGCCAGAAAAAAATATCCATTGCCATTGTGGGAGGCGGTCCTTCCTCGGCGGAAATTGCAGGCAATGTAAGGCAGTTGACCCATGGGTCAGCGCTTCATGAGCCGGAGATTACCATTTTTGCCGGTGAGCGTTTCATGAGTCGGTTCCCTGAAAAGATCAGACAGGGGGTCATGGGCATTCTTAAACAGCGGGGTGTAATCCTCAATGAGTCAGGATATGTCTCCCAGGTAAAAGATAAAACGATCTTACTGAAATCAGGGGAGACCTTTTCTGCTGATTTTATTTTCATGGCCCTGGGGGTTAAGCCCTCCACCATTTTTGAACAATCCGGACTTCCCAC
>CAYSSE010000098.1:0-13940 GCA_964433355.1 uncultured Desulfocicer sp. | reverse complement strand
AAAATGCCCAGTATGACGTTTGCTGAAGCAATAAGAGATGCCCATATTATTGAAATGGAACGTGATCCCAATGTATATGTCGTGGGAGAAGACGTAGGGGTTTTTGGAGGATGTTTTGGGGTGACTGCCGGCCTTCTTGAGCGGTTTGGTGCGAAGCGGGTAAAAGATACCACCATCACTGAAAGCGCCATCGTTGGAACCTCTGTGGGGGCAGCAGCAGCGGGTCTCAGGCCTGTTGCCGAATTGATGTTTGTTGATTTTATCGGCGTGTCCCTGGATCAGCTTTATAACCAGGGTGGCAAGATGAGATACATGTTTGGCGGCAAAGCCAAAATTCCAATGGTTCTACGCGCAGCATGCGGTGCCGGTATCGGGGCTGCTGCCCAGCACTCTCAATGTCTGGAAGCGTTGTTCATGCATCTTCCCGGATTAAAGGTGGTCATGCCCAGTACCCCTGCCGATGCCAAGGGGCTTTTGATCCAGGCGATCCGTGATGATAACCCCGTGGTTTTTCTGGAGCACAAAATGCTTTATGCCATGGAAGGAGAGGTGCCTGAAGGCGAATACACCATCCCCTTTGGCAAGGCCGATATCAAGCGAGAAGGCACAGACGTTACCGTTGTGGCAACGGCCAATATGGTCCATACCGCCCTTGGTGCAGCTGAGAAGCTTGCCGGGGAAGGCATAAGCCTGGAGGTCGTGGACCCGCGTACACTCTACCCACTTGATGGGGAGACCATTTTTGAATCGGTTAAAAAAACCCATAGACTGGTGATTATTCACGAAGAGGTGAAATTTGCCGGATCAGGGGCTGAAATAGCAGCTCAGGTGGCTGAAGAAGCATTTGATTACCTGGATGCACCGATACTACGGGTAGCTGCACCTTACTGCCCAGTTCCTTTTTCACCGCCGCTGGAGCAGGCTTATATCCCAAGCGAACAGCAGCTCATTGATGCAGTAAAAAAAGTAATGGCGTAGAGTACGGTTTATGGGGGGCTTGCCCGGATGGTTGTCCGGGCAAGCCACTCACCACTGGTTAAAAAAAATGAACAAGGGTTCACCATGACATTGATCGGTATCATTGCCAACCCGGCCTCGGGAAAGGATATTCGTCGGCTTGTCGCTCACAGCAGTGTGTTTGACAATCAGGAAAAAATTCGCATTGTTCGCCGCATCCTTTTGGGCCTTCAAGCCGTTGGCATCCGTCGCGTGGATTATATGCCTGATTACCACGGGATTGTGGAACGAGCCCTGGACGGGTTGCAGGTCGATCTTGCGGTTGAACGGCTTAACTTCGACACCAAGGCAGATCAGCGAGACTCCATCAAAGCGGCCCAAATGCTGTCGGATGAAGGGGCCGGTTGCATTATCACCCTGGGCGGTGACGGGACCAACCGGGTTGTGGCCAAGGCAGCAGGGCAGGTGCCGATTATGCCCCTGTCAACCGGAACAAACAACGTGTTTCCCTACATGATTGAAGGAACGGTGGCAGGACTTGCAGCGGGCCTGATCGGTACCGGAAAGGTCTCCGGAAAAGAGGGGACTTTTCAATCCACCCGCCTGGAGGTCATTGTTGAAAAACAGGTTGTGGATATTGCCGTTGTGGATGCAGTGATCAGTACGGATGTATTTATAGGGTCCCGAGCTATATGGAAAATGGATAAAGTAAAACAAATTTTTCTAAATCGCTGTCACCCTGCAAGCATTGGTTTTTCTTCCATTGGGGGGATGCTGCGTTCCATCGCTCCGGACGAGCCTTTGAGCATGGCTCTGGAATTGGGGAAAACCGGACGGCCGGTTATGGCGCCCATCGCACCTGGAATTATTGAAACTGTGTTCATTGAATCCATGCAATTGATGGCAGCTGGTGAACAGATGGATATCACCACGACACCTTGTGTCGTGGCCTTGGATGGAGAAAGAGAGGTTGAAATCAAAAAGGGGCAAAAGGCTGCAATACGTCTTTCCACAAAGGGCCCCTTGGTTGTGAATGTCGGTGGAACAATGAGGGTTGCAATGGAAAAGAAAATTTTTGCACCGATGGTATAAACACCCAAGTCGCTCCACCGACACCACGAATATTTAAAATGATATCATGCCGCCCCCCCCGACGGGCAATGGGCCCGGCCCGGAACCGTAGACGGCTCAATTGGCCGGTTCCTATTACCCATCGGGGGGGGCTCTGCTGAGGGTGCTCGGAAGTTTTATTTTCTAATAAAAAAAAACAGTTTATTGGTTTGGTTCGAGGTGCTTGCAAACCAATCAGGAGTTTCAACTGACATGGTTCCCATGACGATGAACTTCAGATTTCACTGAAAAATATATAAAAAGGGGAGTAGTAAAATGACGTTAAAGGCAGCTTTTATTTTTTTGGCACCCGATGTTGATCCTGATAAAGATCGACAAACGGTGGTGACACCACAGGTAGAATTGACAGCGGTTGCGGTGTGCAACTATGCGGAGGCTGAAATTCTTGCCGTTAAACTGGTTGAAGAAGGAATAGAGGCCATTGAATTGTGTGGTGGTTTCGGTAACATGGGAACTGCACGTATTGCCCAGGCTGTGGCCGGAAAAGCGGCTGTGGGTGTGGTGCGTTTTGACGGACATCCCGGCCTTGGCGGGAAAAGTGGTGACGAGCTGTTTAAATGAAGATATTAAAATTTTTTGTATTGGGTCTCTTACTTGTTATTGCACAAATGCCTGCAATGGGTGGAGAAGCTGCGGCCGGAAATACCAATGCCCAGTGCATGGAATGTCACGAGGAGATGGCGGCGGATCACGCCGCATCCCTGCACAAGGATATTGCATGTCTGGAATGTCATATCCAGGCCGTTGAAGAAGATCATGAAGAGGTGGCCAAGGTTGATTGCCGCCAATGCCACAGCCCCCACGATGAAAAGATGCTCCATGATGCCCACACCCGGGTTACCTGCATGGCCTGTCATCTGAAGGGCGGCATTCCTGAGGTAAATTCCGAGTCAAAAACCATTGTTTTCTCCGGTCAATTACAGCCTGGGAGTACATTATCGATTCATCAGTCAATACAGCCCCAAACAGAAATGTCATGCCGAAAATGCCATTTTAAAGGCAATTTACTGGGCGCATCATCCACGACACTTCCAGCTAAAAGTGTTCTTTGCATGCCCTGTCATGTGGCCACGTTTTCTGTGGGCGATGTAACCACATTGCTCTCTTTATTTATATTTCTGGCAGGCATGGCCGGACTTGTTTCCATCTGGTTTTCGGGAACAAGGGGGGGGCAGGCCCATGGATCCGAAATAGAAACAACCCCAAAATCCCGATTTAATGTTGGTGCTTCCTTTAAGGTTTTCCTGGAGTTAATTCTACTCCAAGGGCTTTTTAAGCGGTCTAAGACCCGTTGGATCATCCATGCACTGATCTTTTTTCCGTTTCTTTTTCGCTTGGCATTTGGGTTGAAAACCCTTGTTTTGTCATTGGTTTTTCCCAACTGGGCCATTACCCATGCCCTGATGGATAAGAACCATATCATTCATGCCTTGTTTTTTGATGTGACCGGTGTGATGATCCTTGCAGGCACGGTGGCTGCCGTTATCCGAAAGAAAACGGATGCCAAAGAAACCATTGCCTCACTGCCTGAACCCGGACGGGGAATGCCTTTCCTCATTGGTCTGATGGTTGTGATTGGGTTTATTCTGGAGGGGATGCGCATTGCCATGACCGGATCGCCCGATGGATCGGGAGGGGCATTTATAGGGTATAGTACCAGCCTGCTTTTTAAAGGGATGACCGGGCTGACCGATGTGTACGCTTATGTGTGGTATGCCCATGCGATTTTGGCAGGGGCTTTTATTGCCCTGATACCCTTTACGCGAATGGCCCATATTATAACAGCCCCCATTGTCCTGATTCTCAATGCAAGATCCCGGACAAAGGATCGTTCTGGAAACTGATTTTTACTCAATGATCAAGTTTTAAAAGGAGTAACCATATGGAAATAGACGGATATCAAATGCCCGAAGATTTATACTACGAGAAAAATCACTATTGGGTGCGTGCAGAAGGAGACCTTCTGGTCATGGGAATGGACGATTTTGCCCAAAAGATGGCTGGGGATATCGTCTTTGTAAAACTTCCCTTTGCAGGTAAGAAACTTAAAATTGGTAAAAAATTTGCCCAGGTGGAGTCCGGCAAATGGCTGGGTAAGGTCTATGCTCCGGTTAACGGTGAGTTGGTGGAGGGCAATGAGGCCCTTGAGACCGACCCATCCCTTATCAATCAAGATTGCTACGGGGCAGGATGGATGTATAAGATCAAGCCGGCTGACATGGGTGACGTCGAAAACCTGATCCATGGTAACGACGCGATTACAAAATGGCTTACTGCCGATATTGAAAAATATAAAGAAGACTGACAATGGCACAGACAGATTACAGCGTCATGGAAATTCTACAGATGGATGCCTGCACCGGCTGCAGCCTTTGCACGGATGTGTGTCCAACGGTTTCGGCCACAGGGGATGGGCAGCTATCCGCTGTTTATCGGTTGAATGAACTGCGTCGGATCATGTGGTCTCGTTCAGGCATTTTGAAACGATTTTTCGGCAGGCAGGCCCCCACCGAATATCAGCTGAAACACTTCAGTGATACGGTGTTTCGCTGCACCCTCTGCGGCCGTTGCCAGCAGGTGTGTCCGTCGGGTATTCACCTGAAAGATATTTGGGTGTCCCTTCGCCAGGACCTGGTTCATGGCCATACCTATCCCGAAAAAGTGGACATGATCGCCGAGAACCTTGAGCAAAGTCACAACGTTTTTGACGAGGACAATGAGGAGCGAGCCGAATGGGTAGAGGACATGCCCGATGCTCCGGATCATGGGTATGTTAAAGATCAGGCCGAGGTAGTTTACTTTACCGGTTGTGTTTCAGCTTATTTCCCCATGGCCCAGGCCATTCCCATGGCGCTGGTGGAGATTTTTAATAGGGCCGGGGTTGATTTTACCCTTTTGGGAGAAGAGGAGTGGTGTTGCGGTTTTCCCATGCTGGGTGCCGGGCTCAGGGATCAGGCCCATGAGCTGATTGATCACAATGTTAAGGCCGTTCGGGAAAAAGGGGCCCGAAAAGTGGTTTTTTCCTGTCCCTCCTGTTACCAGATGTGGCATGAACACTATCCCGGGGAATTTGAACTTTACCATGTGACTCAATTTATTAACGAATTGGTCACCTCTGGTCAACTTTCGTTCAAAGACCAATCCTTGAAAGTGACCTATCATGATCCCTGTGATCTGGGTCGGGGAAGCGGGGAATACCAGGCTCCCAGACAGATTCTTCGCTCCATACCAGGTGTTGAACTTGTGGAACTTGCCCATAATCGGGAAAACTGCCTGTGCTGTGGTGGAGGAGGCAACCTGGAGATGATCGATGCAGGCCTTTCCGGTGATATTGCCAAGGCCAAAATTGAAGAGGCCATGCAAACCGGAGCCAATGCCATTGTAACGGCCTGCCAGCAGTGTGTTCGCACCATGACCGGGTATGTCAGAAAAAACAAGGTGCCCATTGATGTGATGGATATTACACAACTGGTTCAAAAATCCCTTGCAGATGAGGATCTTTCCACCCATGAATAACTATCAAACCATTGTTCGATTGACAGAGAAGGGAGCGGATGTCCACTCCGGGCCGGTCAATTTTACGGTGTCCCGTCGTGACAGCCTCGGGACTGCCTATGGGTGTCCAATGGCATATATGGCCGGGGCATTGGGCAGTTGAATTGTGTTAACTCTGTCTGCGGTCGCAGATCATAAAAAGATGGTCATTGAAAAACTTGAAACAAAGGTTCTTTGCATAACGGGAGATCGTATCTCCCTTTCCGCTCGCTTTATCATTGAAATTGATTTGGGTACAGGCTTAACCCAAAGAGAGCAGACTATCTTGCTAAACTCTGCCCGGAACTGTGAAGTAAGCAAACTACTTACAGGAAACATTGAGATTGATTACCAGTTAGGGTTTACTCAAAAATAAGTTATCAATTTTGGGAGTTTAGGGTTTACTCAAAAATAAGTTATCAATTTTGGGAGTTGAGTCGCCTGTCTTGCAAGGCGTGAAAATGCAGGCATATCAGGAATATGCCGACCATTTTTGTTATATAATCAGGTCACAACGCAGCAGGACAGGATGAATCGGTTACCAAAATGTTAAGTCGTTTTTGAGTGAGCCCTTAGGTACCCCATGACAGGAGATGTATGAAAACCTGGAGACTATTAGACACGCCACCCATGACCGCAGCTGAAAACATGGCCATGGACGAAACCCTGCTGGAACTTAAAGGCCAGGGCAAAAGCCCGGACACCATCCGCTTTTTACAGTTTTCGCCAAGGGCGGTCCTGGTGGGTTTCCACCAGGCCATTGCCGAGGAAATCCGCATGGATTATTGCCGGGCAAACCAGATTGATGTAAACCGGCGCATTACCGGTGGCGGTGCCATCTTCTTTGATGAGAATCAATTGGGCTGGGAAGTCTTTTGTGAGAAATCTTATTTTAATACCCCCGTCCCTAACATGACTCTCTTCAAAGCCCTGTGTGATCCCGTGGTGAAAGCGCTTGAGATGTTGAACATCCATGCCAAGTTCAGGCCCCGCAACGACATAGAGGTCAATGGACGCAAGATTTCAGGTACCGGCGGTACAGAGTCTGATGAAGCGTTTATGTTCCAGGGAACCATGCTGGTGGATTTTGACGTGAATACCATGTTGAGGGCGTTGCGAATCCCGGTGGAAAAACTCAAAGCCAAGGAGATTGACTCGGTGAAGGATCGGGTTACCTGCCTGAAATGGGAGCTGGGCTATGTGCCCTCCCTTGCCTGCATTAAACAGGCGGTGACGACAGGGTTTGAACAATGTCTGGATATCCAGCTGGAACCCGGTGGGTTGACCCATGAAGAAGAGACGCTTTTCCAGAAAAAATTATCTCATTTTAGGGCTCCTCAATGGATTGGGGGAGTTCATCCGCGTTTCCAAAAGCGTGAGTCCGTGCAGGCAACCTACAAGGCTCCGGCTGGCATGGTGCGATTTACCCTGGTGATTAACCTGCCCCAAAAGCGATTGAAAGATATCTACATTACGGGTGATTTTCTCTCCTTTCCCGTCAGTGCGCTTTATGATCTTGAGTCAGAACTTAGGGGCGCTCCCCTTGATCGCGATTATCTGTATGGGATTATTCGTAATTTTTTTGACCAGGATCGTATTCTCATTCCAGAATTTTCCTTTGAGGATTTTATCAAGCCCCTGGATCTGTGTCTTGAGAAAATCGCTATTTCAGCATATGGCATTCCTTTGGAGCATTGCAATTTGATCTCTGTTACCAACGGGTCGTTTGAAGAGGTGATAAAAAAGAAACCATCGGTGCTGCTGTTGCCCTATTGTGCCAAACTCACTGATTGTAATTTGCGATACGAAAAAGGGTGTAATGTCTGTAAAAAAGACCCCTGTTCCATCGGTCCGGCATGGATCATGGGACAGAACAGAAAAATGAAGGTCATCAGCATTGTCAGCTTTGAAGACCTCTGGGAAGAATTAATGCAGATGAAAAAGGACGGTGTCCACTCCTATATCGGTTGCTGCTGCCAGCCGTTTTTTGCCAAGCACGTGGATGATTTTAAAAAATCTGGTTTGCCTGGGATCTTGCTGGATATCGACAACACCACCTGCTACGACCTGGATCAGGCCAAAGAAGCCTATGCCGGAAAATTTGAAAGTCAGACCCAGGTGAACCTGGAGTTGTTGCAGGTTGTGATGGATACGGCCGTGGGGATAGAAGCCGGAGAAGTGTGCAACCATGAGGGCTGAAGAGTGGGATATCCTGGTGGTGGGTGGAGGGCCAGCCGGTGCAAGTTCGGCATTGTCTGCGGCCAGACAAGGGGCAAAGGTGCTGCTTGTGGAATGTCGGCAACACATTGGGATGCCCGTACAGTGTGCTGAATATGTTCCGGCCATGCTCAAAGGCCAATTGGGACTGAAGGGCGATTATATTGTCCAGAAAATAGAGGGAATGCGAACTTTTGTACCCGGGCAGGCCGTTAAAGAGATGGCAGCTCCGGGGTATATCATCCGTCGTGAGCTGTTTGATCAGACCCTGGTTAACGCTGCCCGAAAAGCCGGGGCCATTGTAAAATGCGCCACCCGAGCTACTTCAATGACTCCGGACGGGGATGTAACGCTGGCCCCCAGGGACGGGACGGCATACAGGGTTCGTCCCAGGGTGATCATAGGGGCGGATGGTCCCCGGTCTACCATTGGTCGCTGGGTGGGTTCCGTGAACCATCATCTGCTGCCCGGTGTTCAGAAGACCCTACCTTTGATAGCCCCTCTTGACCATACTGAAATTTATTTTGATCCCCGAATTATCGCCGGGTATGGATGGTTGTTTCCCAAGGGCAAGGTGGCCAATGTGGGACTTGGCATGCTGCGTCCCGAAAAAGGTCAGCCCCGTCTGGGGGAGGTCCTGGATGCGTTTATCCACCGGCTGGAAACCGATGGTAAAATTCGGGGTGGGCCGGTGGCCCATGCCACCGGTTGGATACCGGCCGAACCGGTACGCAATGCCGTGCATGGTAATGTTGTTCTGGTGGGAGATGCCGCTGGCCATACCCATGCGATTACAGGAGCCGGTATATTTACCGCCGTGACCTGCGGCGAGCTGGCCGGGACACATGCCGCAGCGGCTGTAACTGCCAATGACATGACTATATTAAATGACTATGACCGTGAGTGGCAGGATTTGTTTGGTGATACGCTGACACGGGCCCATTGTCGCCGGAAACAGATGGAAACGGACTGGAACTCATTTAACACCATTGTGAAACGGTGCTGGGTCGCTTTTCGGGAGTATTATGTCTGAATTTAATCAGCGTTTGAAGATGGCCAGGGAAATGTCCTGGCAGCATTTCGGTAAAAAGATTGTTTTTTATCTGCCTGGAATGTTTGTGCAGAACGGTGTCAGCGGGAAATATCCTGCCATTTCAATCACCGGGAATGAATGCGCACTTATGTGCGACCATTGCCAGGGGAAACTTTTAACGTCCATGATCCAGGCACCTGCGCCTGAAAAACTTATAGACATGTGCCTGACGCTTGATGCTAAAGGAAACAACGGGGTACTCCTCAGCGGAGGATGTGATGTTTCAGGTCACCTGCCATGGGATCGATTTATTCCTGCCATTAAAGAGATTAAGCAGCGTACGAATCTATTTATTTCCATTCATAGCGGATTGATGGATGAAAAAGAAGCCCTTGGCTTGAAGCAGGCCGGTGTGGACCAGGCCCTGATTGATATCATCGGTGATGATGAGACATTTCAAAGAATGTACCATGTCCCTTTCGGGGTGGAGCGAATCCTTGATACCATGGCCTGCCTTGAACGGGCCAGCCTGCCTGTGGTTCCTCATATTGTCTGTGGCCTGAATTACGGCATTATCCAAGGAGAGAGCCAGGCCATTGAAATGATCGCTGATTTCAAGGTGGAACAGTTGGTGATCGTTTCTCTCATGAGCATCCCGGGTACACCGGCCTGCCGGGCCATTGCCCCCCCAGCCGAGGCTGTGACAGACATCATTGCCCAAGCGCGCATTAAAATGCCAACCACCCTTATCAGTCTTGGCTGTGCCCGAAGACGGGGCGACTATTCCCTGGAAACTCTGGCCATTGATGCCGGGGTGAATCGCATGGCCCTGCCTTCGGATGAGGCTATTGCCCGGGCCAAACATTATGATCTTGAGATCCATTATCAGAAAACATGCTGCTCCGTCACCCGGGATCTCTTTGGATCGCCCTGGGGAGCTGAATAGCTTATCAGGATTTGATCATAACTTTGGCCATCCGACACAATCTGGTGGGCCACAGAGTTGTGATCAAGCCCTTAGAATAAGGACCAGACACCATGAAAGAACATCAAGAAGAGAAAACCGAAAGCCCTGAATATCTGCGCATGAGCCTTGCCGCAGCGATGACCCTTGGATTTAAACAGGGGCTTTTTTATAGAAATGCCAGACTCCACTGTATCAACCTGCTGCTGACATACAACAGCGGCTGTGCGGCACGTTGCGCTTACTGCGGTTTGTCCAACAAACGATCCGGACAATACGGTGATAAGAGCTTTATTCGGGTGGACTGGCCCACCTATCTCACTACCGAAATCATCCAGCGCATTGCCAAGCGACAACAGCGTGTCAAACGGATCTGCATATCCCAGATTACCAATAAACGCTGCATCATCGATACCCTGACCATTTGTCGGCAACTGCGGGCAAGTTTTGACATTCCTGTATCGTTGCTGATTTCTCCCACCATTGTCACCTTGCAGGATTTAAAGGATTTTAAAACTGCCGGGGCTGATAAAATAGGCGTGGCCATTGATCTGGCCACACCGGAATTGTTTGACCAGTATCGCGGCAGCGGAGTGGGAGGGCCACATTCCTGGGAGACATACCTGGAACGCCTGACCCAGGCCATTGACATATTCGGAGTCCGGAATGCCGGGTCTCATTTTGTCACCGGAATGGGAGAAACAGAAAAACAGATGGTGGAAATCATGCAAAGGATTCAGGACATGGGCGGCTGGACCCACTTGTTTTCGTTTTACCCAGAACCGGGCTCCAGTATGTCGGATCATCCCATGCCAGCCATGGATCACTATCGCCGCATCCAGTTGGCCCGGTATATCCTGGATGAAAAGTTGAGCCGTGCGGAATACTTTGTCTATGATCACAATGAAAAGATAGTAGATTTCGGCCTTTCCAGCCAACAACTGAACCAGGTAATTGACTCTGGTCAACCCTTTCAAACCAGCGGTTGCGAGGGATATGACGGCCAGGTAGCCTGCAATCGGCCCTTTGCCAATTCCAGGCCGGGCCCCGGGATGCGTAATTATCCGTTTGAGCCGGATGAGACAGATATTCAATTGATTCGAAAGCAATTGTACTCCATTGAAGCAGTGCTGACGCATGAACCAGTAAACCTTTAGATATCAATCTTTTATAAAATAATTTTTCGCACTGATTTGGGTGACATAAATTAATAACTCATTAATTTAAAAGTAAATCACAAAAAATATCATACGTCAGCACTGCATTGAAGCATGAGAAAGTTTTAAGTGATAATCCTGAACCATGCATCTGTGAAAAGAGGAGGTATTGAAAGTCCTTGTAAATATTCTTAATAAAATATAATGTTATCCGATAAATAATTTGCATTCAGCTGACCATAGGCCTTGTATAAAATGCCAAAATCCGGGAAATCATCAGTGATGGAAATCGCAGGGTGCCCGGAACGCAAAGGGAAAAAAATGTATAGCCTGATACGCAAACATAATAAGTTTCGTTTGGAGGAAAATAGCCGGAAAACGGGCTCGGATAACATCATTAAATCCTTTTTCAGCCCCAAATGGTTTGGCTATACCTGGCAGGTGCTTTCCAGGACGGAAAAGAAAACATGGGCTGAATTTATAGAGTCCGGACAGGTGAATAATCCCAGATTCAATGAAAAGATTCTTCAATCCTGGCGCCGGAGCCAACAGGCAAAAGTTGACCCCTATAGAGGGATCTGTGAAAAATTCCTCTCCCAACGGGAATTGGAAAAAAGCTCCCAACGTCTCACAGACCTGGCAACACCGATTATGGACAACCTTTACCATAGTGTTAAAGGCTCTGGTTTTATAATTGTTCTGGCGGATATGGATGGATATGTCCTTCGAACCATGGGAGAGTTAACCGAGTTGAGGCAGGCGGATAAATTAAAATTCGTACCAGGTGCCAATTGGGGAGAAGAATTTGTTGGCACAAATGCCATCGGAACCGCACTTGCCTTGAAGTATCCCGTCCAGATTACGGGACCGGAACATTATTGTGAAAGTCATCAACAATGGACCTGTTCTGCCGCGCCTATCAGAAAACAGGATGGAGAGATCATCGGGTTTCTGGACATATCAGGCCCCCGTGAACTGGCCAATGATCATCAGCTTGCATTAATTGTTGCTGCAGTTCATGCCATTGAAGATCGAATCGTTTTGAATGAATCATGCGGCCAGCTATATGAAATTAATAAATATCTGGAAGCTGTGCTGAATTCTGTTTCCGACGGAATTATTTCAGTCAATGCACAGGGTATCATTACCGGCCTCAATAAAGTGGCAGCCAGAACCTTGAATCTTCATCCCAAAGAAGTGATGGGACAAACATTGACGGCATTTGTTTATCACAAAGACCGGCTACAGAATTTTTTTAAAACCAGGTCGGCGGGCATGATCAAAGACGAGATACGAATCAAGATGCCCTGCGGGCAGGGATCGTTTGTCGCGACTGCCAATCCGGTTTTTTCGGATAATCATGATAATATGGGTTTTGTTTTAACGCTGTCATCCACAAATCATTCCGCTTTGTCAAAGATCAAACCAGAGAATGGCACGCCTTGTTTTCGATTTGTAGATATTATCGGTGAAAGCCACGCCATCCAACAGGCCATTAAAAAAGCGAAACAAGTTGCCCCTGGACCTTCCACTGTTCTTATCCTGGGTAAAAGCGGCACCGGCAAAGAGCTTTTTGCCCAGGCCATCCATGGTTCCAGCGACTGCCGAAGTGGGCCCTTTGTGGCCGTCAATTGCGGGGCCATCCCCAAAGAATTGATCCAGAGTGAACTTTTTGGTTATGTTGATGGGGCGTTCACAGGTGCCAGGCGGGGGGGCTGTATTGGTAAGTTTGAAGCGGCTAACGGTGGAACCCTTTTCCTGGATGAGATTGGTGAAATGCCCTTGACGATGCAAATAAACCTGTTGCGGGTACTGGAAGTAAACGCGATCATGCCTGTGGGTGGTAAAAAGGCCATACCGATTAATGTCCGAATTATTGCGGCAACAAATAAAAGCCTTTTCGAGGAAGTTGCCAATGGACACTTCAGAGAAGATCTTTACTACCGGTTGAATGTCGTCAGTATTACCCTTCCGTCTTTAAAAGCCAGGGAAGGAGATATTAGACTGTTAGTGCATCACTGGACTGATAAAATATTCCGGAAATTAGGCCGAAACATCAAGCAAGTAGAGCCAGATGTTTTACATCTGCTTGAAAATTTTCATTGGCCCGGGAACATAAGGGAATTGGTCAATGCATTGGAGAGTTCTATAAACTTGATGACAGGTGAGATCCTTACCGTAAAAGATCTTCCCGCGTATCTGAGACAAGAACCGTCTGAAAAGCCCGGGATTGGCGAAGAAAAAATCATGACCTTGGATGTCCAGATAAAAGATAGTATTAAAAGGGCGCTTGTGTTTTATGAAGGCAATATCAGTAAAACGGCTAAAGCCTTGGGCATCGGCCGGAACACGCTTTATGATAAGATAAAAAAATATAATATTAAATGATATCGCAAAATTGTGAATGATTTTGGCTCATGACGGATTTGTGTGAAAATTCATAATTTCCAATGTGGGCGATAATTGTCGGAATAGTTTGTGCCCCCGGGTGGGGCACTATTGCATTTTTTAATTGTCCCCCCGCTGGGGGGAGAATTTGTTCTAAATTTTAAAATTCGGAAAAATATTCATGAAGCCTCTTCATGTAGTAAAGGTTGCGCCGGGAAAATTCCTGTAATCCTGGCCTGTTCAAAATCGCCGATTCTACGGAGGTTTTTGTCTTACACCTAATTTCTGTTGACATCCTTTAAGTTAGTCATATAATAAATTATAAATTTTTGACGGTAGTGCATAGTCTATTGATTATATTGTTGTTTTGTAATTTTATTTGTGTAAATTTATCTATTCATATTATTAGTTTTTTTTGGGGATTGCCAAATTCGAATAACGCCTGATTCAGTTCATTAACGATTAACTCTGAAAGTTGAGGTTTTAATGCTCATAAAAAATGATATGCCATTCAGTATAAGGCAATATTTGGGGCGTGGCCCCTCAACGTCCAAAGAAA
>CAYSSE010000097.1:0-14106 GCA_964433355.1 uncultured Desulfocicer sp. | reverse complement strand
AATTGGCCGGTTCCTATTACCCATCGGGGGGGGGGCTCTGCTGAGGCTACTTGGATACTTCATTTTCATATAACATACATGGCAGTCACCACTGCCACAACGAAAAATGAAAGTCTTTTAATTCCAGCGTGTTGGTGAGACTTTCTTATAAAATGCTCCAAAAAAGTGTAAAATACTTTTGAAGGATGCCGTATATCTTTATTTTGTTTGTAATTGAGCGCATTGATAATCTTGCACTGCATGATTTATATTGCAAAGAATCTTTTCCTTTAAGATACCGGGTTCTTGATTTAATCGGGTTAAAATAGACTGCAATGTTTTTTATGCGGTTATATGGCGTATATATAAATACGGTGAGGGTGTTGAAAATTCATTGAAATCAGCTTAAGATATGGCGGTTTTGATATCAAGGCCTTGTCAACTACCCCTCCTGAATCAGAGATTCAGAAGGGGACTCCTTGGCGAAAATTTGAAGTGGCAATGTTTAGAATCGCCCCCCCCCCCCAATAACTGCCAAGTCAAACCACCGGCACAACACATCGTGAAAATGCTTTATGGAAGTACCATTTGGGGAGGATTCCCATTAAACCCCAAACTCGGTACCTCTTAACCGTTTTTTAGGGGGGAGTATTAAACTTGTATAAACAGGAGAACAAATTCATGGGCGCAGGTGGAACAGAAGGCGGAGCAGGACGGTTTTTTTTGGGGTTTATAATGATGTGCGCGGGCTTTTATATGCTTTTGAGCGCCATTACCATCAGATCTGGTTTTCATATGGGGCTTGGCATCTATGGTTTTTCCATGATGGGGGGACAATTCAATGTTACCAGCGGCATGATTTTCATTCCCCTGATACTGGGGGTGGGGATGATTTTTTATAATGCCCGTAATATGATTGGCTGGCTTGTGTCCCTGGGGGCGTTGGGGTCATTGATTTTTGGTGTGATTTCAACGTTGAGGATGGGGTTCCGCACCATGAGTGCTTTTGATTTGATAACCATTCTTGTGCTGGCCTTTGGGGGGCTGGGGTTGTTTTTAAGCTCACTTCGGGGAACCGGGGCAGGTGATTCCAAAGAGAAATAGAGTCTTTCCTTGATGGGGCAGGCCATCCATGTTAGATTCCAACCACTTTAATCATTGAAACTGAGGAATAAAACATCAACATGCCCAATGCCATGGACATTAATATCAAAGATGAAGTTGCAGCTCTGAATCTTGGTAAAAAAATAAAAAAACTCCGGACCATGAGGGGCTTTACCCTCCAGGCCGTGTCTGATTTGACTGGTTTGTCCAAGCCGTTACTCTCCCAGATTGAGAACAACATAGCAGCCCCTCCCATTGCCACACTCATCAAAATTTCCACGGCATTGGGGGTGAAGATCAGTCATTTTTTCCAGGATCACTCCATGGATCACACCCGCATCGCCGTGGTGAGAAAAGACCAGCGGTATGGGGTCAGAAAGCTGTCCCACCACAACTATAGTTCAGACATTGGATATCGATACGAGTCCCTGGCCTATCCCATGGCAGACAAACAGATGGAACCCTTTATTGCAGAAATTGAGAGCCGCCGGGATGACGAGCTGCTTTACAATAATCATGTGGGGGAAGAGTTTATGTTTCTTTTGGAGGGGCAGTTGGAGTTTCGCACGGTAAAACAGACCCATGTGCTGGACAAGGGGGATGCCATTTATTTTGATTCCAGCATTCCCCATGCTGTCCGAGGGGTGGGGGGCATTGCAAAAATTCTTGTAATTGTATTTACCCCCCGGTCGTAATCGTGTGGTCGAACAGATATCCAGAAGGTATAAAAAACTGGAACTGAAATCCACCCCGTCGCCAGGGAACCGTTCAGTTTCAGGTTTTTTGCATAGTGCCACCTTGTACTGGAGATAATTGCCAGATTTTCGTTCAGGCACTACATAAGACCCAGGGTGGTGTCCTGCCCAATGTGTTTTTTCTGGGGTAAAAGCACGGTGAAGGTGGTTCCCTTATTTACTTCGCTCTCCACGTTGATGTATCCCCCCAGTTTATCCACAATGCCCTTGACAATAGGCAATCCCAGGCCGGTGCCAGTGATGAAACGGGTTTTGTCATTTTTTACCCGGTAAAAGCGGTCAAATATTTTATCCATGTATTTGGCATCAATCCCAAACCCATTGTCCATGACCCGAACCCGGATATTGTTTCCGGTGACATCACAGCTAACATTGATCTCTCCCCCTTCCTGGGTGTAGTTGATGGCATTGGAGATAAGATTGCCAAACAGACTTTCCAGGGCCATGAAATCTGCGGTGATGGGGGGGATGGGGGATGCTGGTGGGGTTACCTTGAGGGTCTGGGTCTTTGCCAGGGCTCTGGCATTTAAAAATTCACCAATGCCTTTGAGCAGTTCATCAACCTTTACTGGGGTGGATTCCCGGGCCGATGAAATACCCGCTTCAATGCGGGACAGATCCAAAAGATCCCCAATGGTGGAGATCAAGCCTGCGGTCTTTTCCTTTGCCCGGGACAACATGTATTGATCTTCTTTGCTGGAGTCCCCGTCTTTTTCGTTCATCACTATTTTTAATTGTTCATGGATGGTGGAAAGCGGGGATCTGAGTTCATGGGTCACCTTGGCCACAAATTCTGATTTTAACAGATCCAGAGCCTTCATGGCGGAGATGTCCATGATGTTCACCACTGCTCCCAGACACTCTCTTTGTTCTCCCAGCACCGGCCGACACCGGGCCAGGAAAAATTTTCCATTGTTGATGTCAATTTCATGGGCTGGGATGTCGGTGTAATCAATGTATCTTCCCCGGGAAATGTCAATGATCAATTGGCAAAGGTCAGGATCGTCAATGAAATCTTCAATGGGTAATCCCGGTTTTTTATCCGTGTCAATGTCCAGATGATGGTAGCATGCCGGGTTGATGAGCACCACATTGCCCTGGGGGTCGGTGACCAGCACCCCATCGGGAAGGGATTCAATGATGGTGTGGGTTCGGCTCTGTTCTGTGTGCAGATCTGCCAGGGTTCTTTTTTTGTCCCGGGCAAGTTTTTCTGCCTCCAGGGCCAGTTCGATTTTTTCCCTGGCCCTGGATACGGTGATTCTTAGTTGTTCGGGCTGGTAGGGTTTAGGAATAAAATTGTAAGCCCCCAGCTGCATGGCCTCAATGGCGGTTTCCACCGTGGCATAACCGGTGATGACAATGACAATGATTCCCCGATCCATGGCCATGATCCGTTTCAGAACCTCCATGCCATCCATGCCGGGCATTTTCATGTCCAGAAGCACAATGCCCACGGGCTGTTCCTCTAAAAGGGCAAGTCCCTCATCTCCCCGGGATGCCATGAATACTTCAAAATTCATGCGGGTAAGGATACGCTGGGCACCCTCTCTGAGACTTTGTTCGTCATCAATAACCAGAATTTTGCCGGGGTCCAACGTATTCATGGCGAATTCTCCTCATCTTAAATTTCTCTATCTTAAATTTCCCCTAACGCTTTCATGAATTCAGCCGGGGGGACATCCACCCGGGTCCATAATATCAAAGTTCGTCGGGCAGAATGGGCCAGGGGGATCAACCCATCAACGAACCGAATATCCAGCTCCCGGGCTTTTTGCTCCCAAAAGTTGTTTTCTCTTCCATAGTTAAGATCAATGATTAACTGGCAGTTCTTAAAAGACTGACGTCGGATAAATTCATAAAATGGGGGGGAATCCTCCGGGGCCGAGATGGGGGTGGTATTAATAATAATCTGGGCCTGGCTGGGGTTTTCATCAAGGCGTTCAAGGTTCGTGGGGGTGCCACCGATTTTAGTGACGATATCTTCCACCCTTGTTGCCGTGCGACCGGCAATGTCAATGGCATCGGCCCGCAACCAGTTCAGGATAAAAATGACGGCCCTGGCCTCCCCTCCAGAACCAAAAATAAGGGCTTTTTTGCCGGTTACATCAAATCCAACCTCCTCCAGGGTATCCATAAACCCGATGGCATTGGTGTTATACCCCTTGAGTTCATCCCCATTACGAATAATGGTGTTGACAGCACCAATGATATTGGCCCCTTCAGATAGAATGCTCATGTGGGGAATCACCAATGATTTATAAGGAATGGTGACATTGGCACCACTGAAGTTCAATGCCCTGAGAGCCAGCATGGCAGAACCTATCTGGTCGGGCATCACCTTTAGTGGTACGTAGGCTGCACTAATGCCGATTTTTTTAAAAATAGCATTGTACAGGGCCGGTGACTTTGATCGGAATGCCCTTTCATCGCTGAGTATGCAAAAAATTTTCATTGTATGATGGGAGGCCCTTTCTCAAGGCAAAATTTTGCCAGATTTTACGAAAAAACCCGGTGGACAGCTTTACAATACATATCTGCTGTCCCCCCGGGGAGAATAACAACGCATCCACCTGTTATGGCAGGTGACCCACATGATAATAAAGCCAGGCAACATTGCGGGATGGGGATTGATAGCAACACCAGCCATTTGATGAGCCTCAGACTTATGTTGGCTCACAAGTTATAATGGATGGCCAATGTTTAACAAAGGATTGAAATCAACCTTGCAAATCGACACACTCCTTATGATCAATCCCCGGTGTGCAATATCTCATGGGGCTAACTCATGAAACCAGCGCCTTGACGCTTGCTGTAATCTCTTCTGCAGAGGCGGGTTTGGGAAGATAATCGTCCGCTTCCATGCTCATGCCATCGGCATGGGAATACCGGGTGGATCCCACATGATCTGCCACGGCGGTGAGCAGGATGATGGGGATATCGCGGGTTTTTTCATCTCCCTTAAGTTCAGAGCAGACCTCATATCCGTCTTTTTCCGGCATCATTACGTCCAGGACAATTGCATCTGGCGGATTGGCCTTTATTTTTTCCATGGCTTCGACGCCATCGTAGGCCACCTCTACTTCAAATCCCTCCCGGGTAAGATTGGATTGAACAATTGATGCAAAATCGGGTTCATCGTCAACAACCAATATTCTTTTCTTGTCGTTCATAAGTGATCTCCCTGGTAAATGATTAATAGAACTTGATGATTCTCTCTTTTTTTAAGGGTATCATGGGATCTGATTTGTATTGAGATATATGTGTCGTTTTTTATGCAGGTAACCGTTCTGGATTACAAGCCAGAAACCCTTTTTTCAATACCTTGTTCAAAAAAATCGTTCATCAAGTAAAAAGGGGTGAAAGGTGTGACATTTTTTTTGATTTGATGGTCTAAATGGAATTTAAAAAATAATCCATAATTAATTTATATAGGCAGCAGTTCGTCATGTCAACCAAAAACTTAGTAAAAGATATCGTCTACGTTTCCAGACTTCTCAGGGGGAGTTTGATGTGAAACCGTGCACCGGATTTCGTCAGGTTTTCAGCCATGATTTTACCATGGTGACTTTCAACAATGCCGTAGGCCATGCTCAGGCCCAGCCCCGTGCCTTTGCCCTCCTCCTTTGTGGTGAAAAAGGGTTCAAAAATACTGGATAACACCGCTTCCGGGATGCCAGGGCCGGTATCTGTTATGGTGATTTGAAGCATCTCCTCATCTGCCTCCATGAAGGTCTTTACCACCAGACGTCCCTTTCCCTCCATGGCATCGGCGGCATTTAGTATGATATTCATGAATACATGGTTAAGTTGCTGAATGTCCGCAGGAATGTCAGGGATGGATTTATCATAGTCTTCAACGATGATAATGTTTTGAAAAATTGACTGGTTCCGTAGTAAAAAAAGGGTGCGGGCGATGATTTTATTGACGTTATGGGGTCTGACTTCCCGCTGGGTCTGACGGGCAAATTCCAGCAGTTCCTTGACGATGTCACTGCATCGCTGGGCATCGCGTTGGATTCTCAACAAATCATTGGTGGCATCCTGGGAGAGTTCATGCTCTTCCAGCATGAGTTGGGTGAACAGGGTGATGCCCCCCAGGGGGTTGTTCAATTGATGGGCCACGCCTGCGGCAAGCTTGCCCAAAGAGGACATTTTCTCGGCCTGGAGCAGTTGAATCTGAGTTCTTTCAAGTTCGGCTTCCATTCGTTTGCTTTCGGTGAGATCGTGGAAAAAACCGATACTGGCCACTTCATTTCCGTCTTCGTAAACAATGGAGGCATTGAGACGAATGGGGGTTGAGGTGCCATCTTTTCGTATGGTCATCTGCTCAAGGGATTTTACGATACCCTTCCCCCCTTTCTCATGACTTCTCATTTTTTTCATGATTTTTTGTGCGTCACCCGCCGGGTAAATTTCCCGAATATTCAAATTCTCCATGGCGTCTTTTTTGGAATAACTGGTTATTTTTGTGGCCGCTTTGTTGAATATGAATATATTTCCCGTCATGTCAGCCGCAATGACACCGTCCACGGCATTATCAATGAGATTTCGCAGGAAAATATTGGAAGTGAGTCTTTTTTCGTCAAATTTAGCCAGGGGAGGGAGATCAAAATCCAGGATGACAATGGCTTTTTCCAGGGAGTTGCTCTGATCAATGGGAAAGGCATAAAGGCAGGAGCAGGTATTTTGGGTATCTTTCAGGGAAATATGTCTCAGTGCCGGTTTGCCGGTTCGCAGCACTTCGGTGGCCGGACAATTTATGCAGGGCGTGGGGTTGCTGAAAAGCAACTCATGGCAGCAGGGTGCGTCGTCTGGCATGGGGGACGCATGTATTTCATCCATTTCTCCATTGATGGCAACAAGTTTGTAGGCCGGAGAGATAATGATGATTTGTTTTTTGATTGCTTCAAGGGCTATATTGAGGTCATTCTTTTGCGATTTCAATCTATTATCCATGACATTAACCTAAGATGCATTTGTGGTGTAGTTTTGGTCATTCCCCGGAGTTGATTATAAAAGTGCCACCCTGGAAAATCGCTGACCCTTTAGCTTAGGGATCGTTGACATTATTTGTGGAGATGGCCAGTATATAGCCGTTTTATAATTAAATCAGGCCGAAAGAATTGGGAGAAAATTTCACGGAGGGGTCAGCCTTGTTTGATTCATGTTATAGGACATCTTATTTTGCGTGTCAAGTCAATCATTGATTGAAAATAAAGAAATGAACATCGTTTATTTTGTATGTTTTGTTTTTTTGAATAATAACTCAATATACTTGACTTTTTTACTTGAATCTGGAAATGTGGCCATGTTCTGCATATATATAGGGACTGCTTGGAATGGAGTCCAAGAATTTCAGGGGTTATATACGCCATGGAAAAATGCATGGACAAGCAACTAAGATATTTAAATTATTGCTTTATTATTATTTGTAGGCCCAGCTATCTGAAATGGGTAAATTTGCACAGGAAGGTGCATGGTTTATTGTCTTTTTGTCTGAAAGGGACATTTTTGATAAAAATGCGATAAACCCTTCACGGAGCCCGTTCGTAAAAACACCCGTTTTAAAGGTTGAGTTATAGATTTCAGGGATAAAATTATATGTTGTCTGTATAACAGGAGGATTCATGATTGTAGCAGAGAGAAAACCCTTTGATGAGATCAAAGATATGGTGTCAAGGTATAAAAAGGTTCTCACCGTGGGCTGTGGAACCTGTGTCGCCGTATGTCTGGCTGGAGGGTCCAAGGAAGTGGAAACCTTGAATGCCGAGTTAAATCTGGCATTTGGCAAGGGCGGTGTTGAGTTGGGTGCAGCGACATTGGAGCGCCAGTGTGATATGGAGTTTCTTGATGAGCTGGAATCCAAAGCAGGGGAGTATGATGCCTTGCTTTCCATGGCGTGCGGTGCAGGTATCCAGTTTCTGGCCCAGCGCTTTCCCGATAAACCCGTACTCCCGGCAGTGAATACCAGCTTTATTGGTGTGAATCTGGATGTGGGCTGGTACGAGGAAAAATGCCGTGCCTGCGGTAATTGTGTGCTGGATATGACCGGTGGTATCTGTCCTGTGACCATGTGTGCCAAAGGTCTTTTCAATGGTCCTTGCGGCGGCACCAACCAGGGATCCTGTGAAATTGATCCCGATCAGCCCTGTGCATGGTTTCAGATTTACGAGCGACTGGCGGCCCAGGGACGTCTGGATCAGATTATTAAACTGTCTCCTCCCAATGACTGGAGTAATCAGAAAC
This sequence comes from uncultured Desulfocicer sp., assembly GCA_964433355.1. GTDB lineage: Bacteria > Desulfobacterota > Desulfobacteria > Desulfobacterales > Desulfobacteraceae > Desulfocicer. Next base: position 6,022 of record CAYSSE010000097.1, on the reverse strand, counting down.
CTCGAAAAGTGATTCAGCCAGGCTACGAAGCGCGCGTTAAAGCCCTTGGTTAAACAGATCCGGTGATGCAACATATTTGATGGTCTCGTAAACGGGCTGATTCTTAATTTTTTTGGCATATCATGTTGTTATTTGAATTTGTTTTTATGCAACATGGTTGATGCAAGATGATACTATGTGAAAATCTGGAATCAACTTCTCAGGGATCATCATATTTAATAAATTCAGGGAGAAAAGAATATGAAATCAGGAAGTAAACTGGAAAGAACGCTTGAGGCGGGTCATTTTGCCTTTACCGGGGAAGTGGGACCCCCACGGGGTGCGAATGTGGAGGCGTTGCGTGAGAAAATCAGACCCTTGAAGGGCATGGTGGACATGGCCAACGTCACCGACAACCAGACTGCCATGGTCAGAATGTCTAGCTGGGCTGCCTCCATGATCTGTCTGGAAGAGGGCGTAGAGCCCAATTTTCAGATGGTATGCCGTGACAGAAACCGTCTGGCCATGCAGGCGGATATCCTGGGTGCCTATGCCCATGGACTTCGCAACATGCTCTGCCTTTCCGGGGATCACCAGACCTTTGGGGATCATCCCCAGGCCAAGGGTGTTTTTGATATTGATTCCATGCAGTTGATCAGCATGGTGAAAAAAATGCGTGACGAAGGAAAATTTCTGGGTGGTGCAGACATTGATGTCCCCCCCCAAATGTTCATTGGAGCTGCGGCTAACCCCTTTGCCGAGCCCTTTGAGTGGCGGGTTCACCGTTTGGCCAAAAAAATTGCCGCCGGTGCCGATTATGTTCAGACCCAGTGTATCTACAACATGCCCAAGATGAGAGAATGGGTACGCCAGGCCAATGAGATGGGATTGACGGACAAGGTGTACATCCTTGCCGGTGTCACCCCCATGAAGAGTATTGGTATGGCCCGGTACATGCAGAAAAAAGTACCTGGCATGGACGTACCCGAAGAGTTGATCAAACGACTCCAGGGCGTTGATAAGAAAAAGGTGGCCGACGAGGGCATCAAGATTGCCTGTGAGCAGATTGAAGAGTTCAAGGAGACAAAGGGTGTGGCCGGCGTTCATCTCATGGCCATCGAGTGGGAACACAAGGTTCCTGAAATTGCTGAAAGAGCCGGAGTACTGCCAAGGCCTGAAGTTTAAACCCAAGAGAAGGAGTTTCCAAATTGAATAGTAAAACCGGAAAAGTGATGGTCATTGGTGGCGGTATTGCCGGTCTCACTGCTGCCTGGGAGCTTTCCAGGCAGAATATCAATGTGGAGTTGGTTGAAAAAACCTGCTTTTTGGGTGGACACAGCATTGGATTTACCTGCAAGGCCACAGATACCTGCAAGCAGTGCGGGGCCTGTAGTGTGGAAGAGATGCTGGCCAACGTGGTGAATGAGCCCTTGATCAACGTACATCTGAGAACCCAAGTCAGCGGTCTTGAGAAAAAAGAGGGCTTTAGCGTATCCCTTGCCAAAAGTGTAGTGGAAGAGGTGGCTCCCCAGGCTGTCCTCAAGGGATTTTCCCATCATAATTCACCCCTGTACGTGGTGGTGGACGGAGCAACGGATGCACCGGAAGGCGCAGTGAATATTGACTCACTTGGCACTGAAGGTGCAGTGGCGGTTGATGCTGTTGTGGTTGCCACAGGATACACCCCCTTTGACCCCAATATCAAATCCACCTATGGATATGATAAATGGGACAATGTGATCACCGGCCTTGATCTTGAAAATATCATTCGGGAAAATGGGTCTTTGGTACGTCCCTCTGATGGAGAAAAACCCAAACGCATTGCCTTTATCCAGTGTGTGGGTTCCCGGGATGAGCGTCTGGGCAACCTCTGGTGTTCTGAGGTGTGTTGTCCCTATGCCATGCGCATGGCAGGGGTGGCAAAACATGCCGATCCTGAAGCCCAGATTTCCATGTTCTACATTGATATCCAGAACAGCGGCAAGGAATTCCCGGTGTTTTATGAGCGAACAAAAGAAAATGTTCGATTTGTCAGAACCATCCCCGTGGACATCTATCCCCTGGAAGGCGATAGCCTTGAACTTCGCCACATGGCCGAAGACCAGGGAACGCCCTCATCAGAACAATTTGATCTTGTGGTGCTCTCTGTGGGACTCATGCCCGGCATGGACACGGCAAAGATTTCTGAAATTTTAAATATCCCCGTGAACCAGGATGGTTTTCTTGACACAGCCACTGGGGATTCAGGTGTGTTTGTTGCCGGAACGGCCGGAGGCCCTGGAAGTATTGCCGCCACCATTGCAGGTGCTGGAAATGTCGCCCTGGCGACCATGAATTATCTGGGGGGAAGCAAATGATAGCAGAAAAAAACAGTAAAACAATTGAGGTTCAGATTAATAAAGATGTCCTGGTGGTGGGGGCTGGTAAAGCTGGCCTTACTGCCGCCGCTCAAATTGCTGCCCAGGGTTATAAGGCTGTGGTGATTGGGAATAAAACCGCCTGTGCCTGTGGTGCCGGATGCAGTAAAGAGATGCAGACTGCCGGGCTTGTGGAAATCCAGGAAGGGACTTCTCTGGTTGCCATTGCCGGTGTGGCCGGTGATTTTCGAGTCACCCTTGGCAAGGGTGAAGAAACATGTGAACTCACTTTCGGTGCTGTGGTGGTAGCCCCCCAGTACACCAGTGTGCCTTTAAACAGTGCCTATGGTCTTCCCCTCAATGACAAGGTGATCAGCCAGACTCAGTTGGAAGCGCTGTTGGCAGATGATGCCGGAAAGGCAAAATTGCTCAACGGCAGCGGTAGCACTGTGGCCTTTTTATCCGGATTTGCCCAGGAAGGTGACCCCGTCGCAACGGGCAGGGTGCTTGAGTCTGCCCTGGAAGTTCAGAAACTGGAAAACTGCCGATCCTACATCTATGCGGGTAATGTGAAAGTGGGTGGTAAAGGACTGGAGCGGTTGTTTACCCAGGGTCGAAATGAAGGGGTGGTGTGTTTTAAACCCCAAGCCATGCCCACCATTGAGCAGGATCAGGACAAGCTTAAAATTGTCATCACCGACCCCGTGGTTCGGTCTGACATTGAGCTGGAACCTGATTATGTGGTGGTGGAAGAAGGGCTTGTGGTGGGTTCCAACAATCTTGGCATTGCTGAAACCCTCGGCATTGATACCGATGTGGATGGGTTCCTGCCCAGTAACAATGTGCATCGCTTTCCGGTGAAATCCAATAGAGAGGGCATCTATGTTGCCCAGAACGATGTGGATGCTGCCAATGTGGCATTGCAGGTGAAAGCCCTTATTGGTGATGGGGTTCGTACCCTCACCGAAGACATTGCCGTGGTGGATGACACCAAGTGCGTTATTTGTCTCACCTGCTATCGCTGTTGTCCCCATGGTGCCATTTTCTGGAAGGACGGAGCAGCCGTTATCTCTCCGGCAGCTTGCCAGGGATGTGGTATCTGTGCCAGTGAGTGTCCCATGGATGCCATTCAGCTGGGTGATTTTACCGATGCGGATTTAAAGAGCGGTGTTAAAGAGGCTGTGGCCTCTGCTGCTGATGCAACTCCCACCATTGTAGCCTTTTGCTGCAAGAACTCTGCCCTGGAAGCCGGAGAAGCCGCAGCTCAGTTTGGTTATGAAATGCCCGCCGGGTTCCGCATGGTTAAGGTTCCCTGTGCCGGTAAGGTGGATGTGGATTTCATCATGAATGCCCTTGTGGCAGGGGCTGATGGCGTCATGGTTGCCGCCTGTCATGAAGGAAACTGCAAGGCCGAACGGGGTAATATTTACGCTGGATGGCGTGTGGAAGAGATTCGCCAGAGACTGGAAAATATGGGACTCAATAAGGATCGGGTGGTGTTTACCACCATTGCATCCAATATGGCCCGGGAATTTGCCTGTAAGGTTAATGAGTTTGCTGAAAAATTGTAAACACATAGAACTGTGATGTTTTTAATGGCGGGGACAGATTTGAAAATTTGTCCTCTAATCGCAGGTTAAGATAGAGCCCAGTTAGCCTCTGAAAGCTGTTCAAAGGTGGCCTCGGGAATAAAAATGAAAAAGACCGTTAGGAAGGATTATTTCTTTCCTAACGGTCTTTTTTTATATAAAACTCAGTCCAAAATGCTGGAATTATGAGAGTTTCATTTTTCGTTGTGGCTGGTGCTTACAGCCATGTATGTTTTATATGAAAAAGTAGCCTCCAAGGTTACCTCAGCAGAGCCCCCGGGGAGGGGTAATGGAACAGACCAATTGGGCTGTCTAACAGTTCCGGGTCGCTTCCATTACCCCTCCCCGGGGGCGGCATACAGCCATTTGGCTCCGCGTCTACGACCCTATATTCGTTGTGTCCAGCAGGGCATGGGTGTTTATATGAAAATGAAATGTCCAAGTACCCTCAGCAGAGCCCCCCCCGATGGGCAATAGGAACCGGCCAATTGAGCCGTGGCCCATTGCCCGTCGGGGGGGCGGCATGATAGCTTTTTCATGATTCGTTGTGTTCGGCAGGACATGCCCGTTATACGAAAATCCAGCAGCAAAGTACCGACAGCAGAGCCCTCGTCGGGGGTGGCATTATGCCATGGTATTATTCGTTATGCCGGTGGGCTAACATGGCCGTTATTGAGCCTGGAGCATTGGAACGGTGAGACTGCCATCCATGAGGAACATAACATCGGCATCTGTACCCTTTTGCTCCAGGGCTTTATCAAGGGCTTCCTGGAGACTTTTAAAGGGCTTAATAAACAGTTGTGAGAGTTCTTCATCGGGTACATCGGTGACCCCCCACATCTCTGCCCAACGTCCAATCTCCGCCATTTTAGCGGCCTTGTGATATCCCAGCTTATAGCCCTTTTCAATGGTGTCCAACACCTCTTGGGGGGTATCACAACTACCCAGAAGATCGGCAAAAGCCTTGCCGCCGATGCCGCAACGGCATTTGGCCACCAGAATGAGAATGCCATTTTCTTTCAGGGCCAGTTTGGCATTGTCAATGCCCTTTTGGGCTTGGTACAGATCAATGTCCGCAGGAAATTTCACCACAGACACCACAATGTCCGCCTTTTTTTCAATGGGGGCACAAAACACCTCGTTGGCCCGCTCAATGGCAGCGTCAAAGGAGGCATAAATATCCCCGGTAGTGACAGCGTAAACCTTGTGATTTTTGTCCAGCACCGTCATGATGGCAAAGATCTCTTTTTTTACCACCTTCAAGGCATCAATCATATCTTCATGCACGGGGTTGCCCTCAAGGGCCAGGGCACACGCCTCAGGTCCCAAGGCCAGCTTGTGGTTTTGTTCAATGGTTTTATAGGAGGCAATCCCGGGAAGAAAGGATTTACGGCCCCCGGTGTATCCAGCAAAATAATGAGGTTCCACAGATCCGATGATGATGATCTTATGGGCATTGACACCGGCCTCATGCACGGACATTTCCGTGCCGTTGGAAGAGGTGCCAAGAAAGACCATTTCTTCATCTTTTAACGCATCATGAACCAGGATATTATCCTTAATATTTTCGTAGTGGGAACCAAATATCTGGATAAATTCCTCTTCGGTGGGCCCCCTGTGTGCTCCTGTTGCAATGATAAATTTAACCGGAATGGCTTTAATATCATCCCAGATGGCATCCAATACGGTTTTGGTGGGAGTGGGACGGGTGGCATCATTGACAATGATCAAAAGATCCGTTGCATCCCCCAGAAACTCTGTCAGGTTTTTGCTCGCATTCGGGGAAGACATGGCCCCTTTAATCAAAAGGTTGGTGTCACCTATCTTTACATCATTGGCTTCCAGAAATACCGGGGCAATACTGTCACTGATCACAGCGGTGAGTTCTCCCTTTTTTCCGTAGGGAACGCTTATTTTCATATTTTTCTCTCCATTTGTGGGCGTGGTTCTTTTATCTTTTAATGGGGCCAAGCTTATTGATCTTTTCCATGAATCCATCAATGGCAGACTGGAATCCTTCCTTGTCTCCATGGGCAATCTGAACCAGTTCAATGCGTTCCGGTTCAATATTAATCTGGGCCAGGAATTCTTTAAGGG
>CAYSSE010000096.1:0-14158 GCA_964433355.1 uncultured Desulfocicer sp. | reverse complement strand
AATATATGCTCGGGTACTTACCAGCAATTCTAATTATGGATTTCCAAACGGCACCAATGGTGCGTAACGTGCTGAATTTACGTTGAGCGAAACCGTAAATTTGCAGTTTGGAAAGCCATCAAGTGTCATAATTAGAATTGCTGAGAATCTACCCTGTTTGGAGGGGATTCTAAAGCGTGTTTCCCCCCCCCCCTTTTTTTTTTCCAATTACAATCTATTGTTGGTGATGTCATAGATAAAAAATTTACAAAGCTGTATTTTCAGCAATTTCGATTGCTTTTAATCTCCGTATTCATGCTTATCGCCCTCGTACCCCTGGCATTTTTCGGGTATCAAGGAATATCCCAGGGGAAGCAAATGATTAAAGAAAAAACAGCGTCTTATTTAATGAATTTATCTAAGAGTAATGCAGAATCCGTCAAACAGTTCATGGTTGAAAGGGTAAATGACATCAATTTACTTACCAGCATTCTGGATATTTCAGACCCAAAATTTGAACATCATATCAACCAGGTAAAAAATGATCCACACAGACCCTATATTGATTTTTTTATTTTGTGCCAGACCCAAAAATTAATATCCTGTGCCGGAAAAGAGATCATCGATTCCAATATTCTACAAGCTGCCAGCGAACCCGCCTTATCATGGAAAGACGTCCGAATACAAAACGTTTTTAAAATTTCACAGGATAATAAATCAATTCCGGTATTGATGTTATCCCAAAAGCTGGCAAACCAGACTGGAAATCATCCCCAATATTTATATGCCCTGGTTGACTTCAGATCCATTGATGCACTGCTCAAGGAAAATAATATAGAGGATACCGGAGAAGTGTATCTGATCAACGGCGAGGGGTGGTTTTTATCGAGTTCTCGATTTGGAGCCAAAGCCCTTCAAAGTAGGATATTGCTTGAAGATTCGTCATCAAACAGCAAACTGTCTGCCCGGCAAGCCATTGATTACCGAGGGAAAGCCGTCTTGCAATCAAGCCAAAATATACCGCCTTTCAACTGGATTATTGTTGCCGATCAGGATATGGTTGAAATATTAAATCGTGTTAAGGCGCTTGAAAAAAAGGCCCTTATTTATGCATTCCTGACCGGGTGTGGTGTATTTGCTTTGGCTTTTTTTATATCGACGGCTATAGCAAACATGCTGAAGAAAAGATATCAACGTGAAAAAGAAATGGAATTTGAAGTCATTCAAAAAGAAAAATTAGCCGCTTTGGGTCTGCTAACGTCCGGGCTTGCCCATGAATTAAATACGCCTTTGGCAAATGCCCTGCTTTATACGCAAATTGCCCTTGAAGAACTGGAGGATCAGGATATAAATAGCGATGGCATTTGCAATCATCTTTTAACGGTGATTGATGAAGTTAAACAGGGAAGCAATGTTATAAAAAACCTCTTGTATTTTTCAAGGCATACGCAAAGTGAGTCTCAAACAGTTGCCTGCAATAAGTTGCTGATTAAATTGATGGAAATTACCATTCCACACTGCAATTCAAAAAAAATTCATGTGAAAATGGAACTGGAAAATGATATACCCAATGTCGTAGCAGATGCCAGTACCTTACAATCAATATTAACCAACCTGGTTGCCAATGCCATTGAAGCAATGCCTGATGGGGGCAAGCTTATATTGAAAACTCGATTTGTGCCGGTATTAAAAATGGTTAAAATTGAAGTGAACGATACCGGCACTGGAATTCCCAAACAAGATATTCCAAACATATTCAACCCTTTTTATTCAACTAAAAAACCGGGGAAGGGAACCGGATTAGGGCTTTTTATCAGCTATGAAATGGCAAGAAAATTAGGCGGTGATTTAAAGGTTGTAAGCTCAACCCGCAATGATGCCAAACAGCCGGGCACAATCTTTACCCTTGAAATGCCAACCGAGGATTAAAAAAATGAGTACGTTCAAAATATTAATCGTTGAAGATGATGTTAATTTAAACCGAGGGTTGCTGCATGTCATCAAGAAACAAGGGTATGAAGCCTATGCTACAGCGTCTGGTGAAGAAGCGCTTAAGTTCATAAAGAAGCACTCGTTTGATCTGATCATATCAGATTTCAAGCTACCGGGTATTGACGGTAAACAGGTTTTAAAAGCGACAAAAAAATATGATGCAACCATCCTGTTTATTATGATCACTGCTTATGGAACCGTGGATACAGCCGTTTCCGCCATGAAAGAAGGGGCAGATGACTATATTATGAAGCCGTTTGATATGGGTGCCTTCAAACTCATAGTAAAGAGAACATTAGAAAAAAAAGGGGTGTTCATTGATGACTCCCGATTAAAAGGTCAGTTAAAAAAGGAATATACCTTTGATAATATAATTGGGGCCAGCCAGACCATGGTAGATGTGTTTAAGATCATTGATTATATAAAAGATTCTAAAACAACCGTTTTGATTCGTGGAGAAACCGGAACCGGGAAAGAGTTGGTAGCAAAGGCTATACACTATAATGGAGACTGGGCACCAAAGCCATACATACCGGTTAATTGTGCAGCGCTTAATGAAAATTTGATGGCCAGTGAACTGTTTGGCCACGTAAAAGGAGCATATACCGGCGCAGTCTCAGATAAAAAAGGCGTTTTTGAAGCGGCCCATGGGGGAACCCTGTTTCTTGATGAAATAGGCGATATAGGGAAGGGCTTACAACAGGCATTACTCAGAGCCATTGAAAGCGGAGAAATTCAACCGGTAGGATCATTTAAACGACACATTGTCAATGTCCGGATTATCACTGCTACTAACAGAGACATTGAGGATATGGTCGCAAAGGGGCTCTTTAGAGAAGATTTGTATTACAGGATTAATGTCGTAACTATTAACTTGCCACCATTACGTGAACGCACAGACGATATTGGCCTGTTAGCCCTTCATTTTTTAAAACGCTATGCTGCCGAGAACAAAAAACAGATCGATAAAATATCCACCGATGCGCTGAATCTGCTGGAAAAATATCACTGGCCCGGCAATGTGAGAGAATTGGAAAATATAATTGAAAGGGCAACCTTGTTTGAAGAAGACGACGTTCTTTCTGTTCATAGTCTTCCCACAATTTTAAAGCAAACAGTCTCAACTCATCCCCGTAGAAATATTAACTCATTGGATCAAATGAGTAAAAGCCATATTCAGGAAGTATTGGAAACCACCGGAGGCAATAAAACCCAGGCATCTAAAATTTTGGGCATTGATCGCTCCACGCTTTATCGAATTATGAAACGGTTTAAACTTTAATAAATCAGGAGATATAATAATATTCAATAATATCGGGAGGATTAGAGCCGATGGTAAAAAAGATCTTTGTCCCTCAAACCCAATCTCTTTTTTATTTTATTTGCAGCATAATTTTGTTTTTTTCCATACCCCAATCATATGCAACAGAAAGCGTCACGCTCCAATTAAAATGGAAACATCAATTTCAATTTGCAGGATATTATGCCGCTATTGAAAAAGGATATTATAGGCAGGCAAATTTAGATGTTACGCTAATTGAAGGAAAGCCGGGGGGGAATGAAATTGATCAGGTAATCTCAGGACGGGCAAACTTTGGTGTGGGAATGGCAGATATTCTTCTTGCAAGGCTCAAGGGGAAGCCCGTTGTTATTCTATCAAATATTTTTCAGCATTCGCCAGCGGTACTATTGACTCTGAAGAATTCTGGCTTTACATCGCCCCATGATTTATTTGCCCAAAAGATAATGATGGTTCCAGGGTATAAATCTGCCGAATTGCAAGCGATGATAGTCAATGAGGGTATACCCATTGATAAAGTAACAATCCTAAAGCCAAGCGGGAATCTGGATGATTTAATTAACGGTAAGGTTGCGGCAATGTCTGCTTATATTTCATCTGATCCATATTTTTTAAAAAAAAAGTTTATCCCATATAATATTTTTCAACCCTCTTCATACGGCATTGATTTTTATGGAGACAATTTATTCACATCAGAAAAAGAAATTAATCATCATCCACATCGTGTGACGAATTTTGTAAGTGCCAGTTTAAAAGGGTGGCAATATGCATTGGAACATTCAGAAGAAATTATAGACATTATTTTATCAAAGTATACATCTGACAGAAAAGATTTAACCAAAGAGTTCCTTATAAATGAAGCGTCCTCCTACCAGAAGTTGATTTTACCAAACTTTGTAAAGATCGGTCATATGAACCCTGGTCGGTGGAAACATATTGCAGATACCTATGTCAAACTGGGTATGGCAGATAAGGATTACACTTTGGAAGGTCTCTTGTATGATCCAACCCCGACAAGATTTAACTGGGGACATTGGACTGTCAAATTGGGGATAGGCATTGTAGCAGCAGTATTTGCGAGTATGTTGATCCTCTTATTGTTTAATCGTCGCTTAAACCGGGAAATATACGATCGAAAACAGACTGACAAGGCTTTGTTAGAGTCTGAAACAAAATATCGTCGAATCTATAACAATATCCTGGATGTATATTATGAATCGAGTCTGGATGGTGTTATTTTAGAAATCAGTCCCTCGATTGAAAAACAGTCTCAATATAAACGAGAAGAACTTATTGGGAAATCAGTTTATGATATTTATGCAAATCCGGCAGATAGGGATAAACTGAATGAAATTATAATTAATAATGGAAGCGTCAGGGACTATGAAATTATTCTAACTGATAAAGATGGCACGTGGCATACCATTTCCATAAATATTGAATTAATTAGAGATGATAAGAGTAATCCCATAAAACTTGTGGGCATTTTTCGTGATATCACCGATCGCAAAAAAATAGATGCGAAAATACTGGAGAGTGAGGAAAAATTTAGACTGGCATTTCACACAAGCCCCGATGCGATCAACCTCAACACTATTGTCGACGGCGTGTATCTTGATATCAATGATGGATTTACAAAAATCATGGGGTACACACGGGAAGATGTTATCGGAGAATCCTCAGTTGCAATTAATATCTGGAATGACCTTAAGGACAGAAAACGCTTGCTGGAGGGGCTTCATAAGTATGGACTTGTTGAAAATCTTGAAGCCAATTTTATAGGAAAGGATGGGCAAATCAAAACCGGCCTCATGTCTGCCAGGGTATTGGCTATCGCAAATCAAGATGTTATTCTTTCTATTACCCGGGACATCACCGAAATAAAACAGGCTGAAAAAGAAAAAACAAAGGCTCAGGAAATTGCAGGTGAACATAAAAAACTGGCTTTGGTTGGACAGGTGGCAGGAAAGATGGCCCATGATTTTAATAATATTTTGGGCATTATTATGGGGAATACCGAACTCTCACTTATGGATTGCAAAGATGAAGAGACAAAAAAAACACTTGAATTAATATTTGAACAAACCATACGAGGAAAAAATTTAACCAGAAATTTGGTTGCCTTTGCCAAAGATCAGGAACCCAAGCAGGAATTTTTTAGAATCAGTGACAAAATAGATCTTGTTCTTAACTTGTTAAAAAAGGATCTGAAAGGCATTGAACTGATAAAAGAAGACAAACCAGAAGTCCCAGATTTGCTCGCTGATGCTGGGATGATCGAGCATGCACTTATAAACTTGATACAAAATGCAATTCATGCCACAAGTCTGTCTGAACATCCCAAAATAAGTATTAAAACATACTGCTTTAATAATATGATCTGTTTTAAAATTGAGGATAACGGATGCGGAATTCCCAAAGAAAATCTGAAAAACATTTATGACCCCTCTTTTACCTTAAAGGGAACTAAGGATATAAGCCGTTCATATGAAAGTGGTATTAAAGGCACGGGTTATGGAATGGCCAATGTAAAAAAATACATTGAACAGCACAAGGGCAGTATCTCAGTTAACTCTGAATTTGGATCAGGTACAAAATTCACTATCAGCCTGCCTGTTATTAAAAAAGAATTAACACGTGAAGAAAAAGTAGAAATTCAAAAAGAAACAATATGTTTTGATAAATCTATTCTTCTTGTGGAAGATGAATCAGCCATTTCAGGCGTTCAGTATAGAATCTTATCGCAGGAGCCCTGTAATCATAAAGTGGATATTGCCCATGATGGGCAGGTTGCAATGGATTTATTTAAAAGAAACAAATATGATTTGATAAGTTTAGACTATGCGCTTCCTGGGAAAATTAATGGCATGGATGTGTATAATCATATCAGAGAAACAAATAAAGCCATTCCAATCCTGTTTATTTCAGGCAATATTGAATTTTTAGAATCTATAAAGAACCTGAGACAAAAAGATGTCAATATTGATCATCTCTCAAAGCCTTGTCAGAATAAGGATTATGTGAATGGTATAAATAAGTTGCTGGAAAGAACATTGTTCGCACAGGAATAATGGGCTACCGCCATAAGCCGGGACACTTTATAATCCCAATCTCCCCCGCGTCATTTGTAAAGATGGGCAGAAAGGTGGGGTAGTGGGACGGTTATTTTTTTATTTTAATAAATACGTCGCCTTATAAAGGGTGTTGAAAAGTATTTTTAAAATAGTAATTATTTAAAGGCGTTAAAACCAAAAATATTAAAATTCAACTTTGATATAGTTACTTGATTTTATTGTCTAAAATAGGCAATCGTTTCAACACTCTTTTTTTATATGAAAGAGTAGTCATGTCTAACATTCTTTCATGATTCGTTGTGGGTAGGCCGGGGCCGAAATACGGTCTGCCCGTGGCAGTTATATGAAAATGAAGTGTTCAAATACCCTCAGCAGAGCCCCCCCCGATGGGTAATAGGTACCGGCCAATTGTGCCGTCTAACGGTTCCGGCCGGGCCCATTGCCCGTCGGGGGGGGCGGCATGATATCATTTGGCTCCGCGTCTACGACCCAATATTCGTTGCCCGTTATAGAATTTACAACCTAAAAGTGACCCGGGCGCATTCCCATTTTTCCCGGTTGGAGATTCAACTCTTTTATTTATCAAGATATTTTATTGTGTATTAATAGATGGTGGCTTCATGAAATGAAATCAATGGGTTATATGATGGCTCGGGAAAATGGGAATGCGCCCAGTGACCCCATTGCCCCGCCAATTATGATGACAGGCCAATGTTATGAGGAAACCCTTTTTTTTCAGTGATGTAATTCGCATCATCGTTGCGTTCTGCGACGTTTCAGCCACAACATTCCCGCATAAAACATTCATTAAAATTCCATTCGTTATTCATTAAAATTCTTTTATCCCAGTATGTTAGCTTTATGTCTACCCTTTGGCACAGTCATTGCTGTTAGTAAATCCAGTAACCCGATCGAGTTTGAATTATTTTAAAGAATCAATTTAAACCCGATGCGATTGAAAGGCAGACAAAGGCTTACAAAAAAAGACAAAAAAAGATCAAAGAGAATTAACGGTTTATTAAACCAATGGGGAAGTGCAATGAAAAATTATATTTTTGGAAATTTTATGGATTGGGGCAACGTACTGGATAAATTACAATATCTGGAAGATACAAAGACCTTAGACGATCATCAAGATGAACTGATCAAGTTACTTCGTTTTGACGGGAATTGGCGCTTGAGAGAGGCTGCCGTGGAAGCGGCATCTGGTTTGACAAAACCAAAACTTGAGACGGGAATGCAGCTTCTCCAACTGATCAAACGAGAAGATATCTATTATGACATCAGGATAATGGCAACCGAGGCTTTATCCACGCTGATAGCTCTTATCGTGGAAGACAAAGAACTCAATCGTGACCTTGCCCGCCTGTTTATAGATAGTGCTAACCTTGAAGTTACAAACCTTTTGTCTTCTCCGGAACCCCCTATTTTCCATGACGCATTGGATATTATCTTCAAAGAAATTCAAAATGTTATGGCAACAGCCTGATCTTGACAAAGAAAAAAATAAAATAAACCACAATTGAGGCCGGGCCTGTTTCGTTCAGACCTCCATGCGCTTTTTAACGCAAAGAAGTGTTAAGCGATTCGGCACGCAAATTTTATAGTTCGCAACCACAATAAGGAGAATAAATAAAATGATAGTCGGTATCCCAAAAGAAATAATGAAAGACGAGAACAGAGTGGCAGCATTGCCGGAAACCGTTGAAAAATTTAAAAAACTGGGGTTTGATGTCATCGTTGAAACCACTGCCGGAGAAGGCGCATTTACAAGTGACGATGCCTATTTGAAAGCGGGTGCTACCATTGCCAAAGATGCCGCCCAGGTATTTAACAGCGCTGATATTATTCTAAAAGTCAAAGAACCCTTATTTAACGAGGCATATAATACACACGAAATCGATATGCTGAGGGAAGATCAAATTCTCGTCACATTTTTGCACCCGGCCGCACCGTCCAATCACGCAGATGTAAAGAAAATGATGGAAAAAAAGGTCACTGCATTTACCATGGACGGCATTCCCAGGATTTCAAGAGCGCAGCGGATGGATCCCTTGACTTCCATGAGTGCAATTACAGGGTATAAAGCCATTATCATGGCGGCAGCCCACTTTCCTAAGTTCATCCCAATGATCGGGACATCCATAGGAATGATCAAGCCAGCCCAGATTATGGTTGTGGGTACAGGTGTTGTGGGGTTACAGGCTATTGCCACAGGTAAGCGCCTTGGCGGTGTCGTCAAAGCCGTGGATATTCGTCCTGATGCAAAACAAGAGGCTGAAAGCCTGGGGGTCAAGGTTGCGGGATTTGATGTGCCGCCTGAAATTGCTGTTGGAGAAGGCGGATATGCAAAGGCATTGTCCAATGAGTGGCTTGAAAAGGAGCGTGAGTATTTGGCTCCCCAGGTGGCCCAATCCGATATTGTTATTTTATGCGCATTGGTGCCTGGAGAAGTGGCCCCGATTTTGATCACAAAACAGATGGTTGAATCCATGAAACCGGGATCTGTTATTATTGATGTTTCCATAGATCAGGGAGGAAATTGTGAAATTACCGACCCCGGAAAAGAAATGGTTCATCAAGGTGTCTATATTTGCGGGATTAAAAATATCCCCGGCTCTCTGCCGATCCATTCTTCATGGTTGTATGCCAATAACCTTTATTATTTTATTGAGAACCTTTTGAAAGATAAAACAGCAAAAGAATTTGACATGACCGATGAGATCATCAGCAAATCCCTGGTGACTCAGAAAGGAAAACTATACCACCAGGGTGCCCGCAAAGCCATGGGACTTAGTGACCAATAAAATCTGGAGAGACGAACATGGCAAATATTGCCTTAGTAACAGGTGTTTTTATTTTTTCGTTTATCATGGGATACGTGTTGATTTCAAAGATTCCCTCTTTGCTTCATACACCACTCATGTCCATGACCAATGCCATCTCTGCGGTAACTATTTTGGGTTGTCTGGTTCTTTTTTCAGTTCAATCCAGTATTCTTGAACAGATCCTTGGTGCCATTGCGTTGATGATGGCCAGCTTTAACCTGGTTGGCGGGTTTACCATCACCGGCAGGATGTTGAGGATGTTCAAGAATAAAAATGCAGGGGGAGCCAAACAGTGAGTATAATAATAAACATATTGAACTACGGGCTGGACTTTTGCATACTCGGCCTGGTGTTTTGGGGGATCTGGATGTTCAGACACCCTGCCAGGGCAAAAAAAGGAAACCTGATTGCCGCTACAGCAATGGTGTTGGCCGCAGGCATTGTTCTGTTCAGACACCCTCCCCAGCATCCGTATATTCTGGTAGGATCTTTGTTGATCGGGTCTTTGGTAGGCGTTTGGGTTGTTACCCGGATGAGTATGCTTCAAATTCCTTCCATGGTGGCATTCCAGAATGGTGCAGGCGGTTTAGCCTCCTTTCTGATTGCCTTTGTCGAATTGGCGAGGGGCACAGGGAGTCTTGACTTTGTCAATGAGATATCCGGGTTGCTCGGGTTGGTAATGGGGGCATTCACCTTTTCCGGTTCAATGATAGCCGCAGGCAAGCTTGCCAACCGATTGAGTCAAACCCCAGTGCATCTTAAGCAGCATACGGTTATTCTCGGTATAAATTTCCTTGGGATCGCAGGCTTGATAGTCTTTGCATTAAGCGGCACCCTGTCTTTAGCCCTGGGCATTTTTGTCTGGGTGGTCATTATTATTGCAGCCGCTTTATTCGGGGTGCTGTTTGCCATACGTGTCGGCGGCGCAGATATGCCGGTGTTGATATCATTTCTCAATGCAACCACCGGTCTTGCCGCTGCGCTTTGTGGAATGGTTCTTGGCAATACATTGTTGATCTCCTGTGGTGCGGCTGTGGCGGCTTCGGGTTCCATATTAACCCATGTGATGTGTAAGGCAATGAATAGAAGCCTATACAGGGTCTTTGTACCGCTTGTGAGCAAAGGAGAAAATAAGAAAGTTCCAGATAAAAAAAGTGAATCAACGCCTGAGCCGGAAAAGAAGCACCCCGGCCCGGAAAAAACAGATCCCCTTGAAAAAGTGGCCCAGGCAATGCTTCAGGCTGAAAAAATAGTCATTGTCCCCGGATACGGTATGGCTGTGGCCCAGGCTCAATTTGAGGTAATTGCTTTGACAGGTTCCCTGATAGCCATGGGTAAGGATGTTCAGTTTGCCATCCATCCAGTGGCCGGCAGGATGCCAGGGCACATGAACGTACTCCTTGCTGAGGCGGGTGTTGACTATGACTTGCTGAAGGAAATGGATGAGATAAACCCAGGCTTTAAGGATACGGATTTTGTTTTGGTTGTGGGTGCCTGTGATGTGGTAAATCCCGCTGCAATTAATGTTGAGGGAACTCCCATCTCAGGAATGCCCATACTCCATGTCCATGAAGCCTCCCATGTGGCATGCTGCAACCTGGATGAGCGCCCGGGATATTCTGGTGTGGACAATCCCTTATACAAGGATGAAAAAACCACTCTCCTGTTGGGGAACGCCAAGCAAACCATTGAAACTCTTTTCCAAAAGATTTCCCAAGGGGAAACTGGTAACGAAGCATCTGATTCCCCGGGCGAACAAGATGTAATGCAATCTGCTGTGGCAGCGTTGCTGGCTGCTAAAAACGTTATTATTATACCCGGTTATGGAATGGCCCAGGCCCAAGCTCAATTTGAGGTGGTGGAATTGTCTCAGATGCTTGAAACCATGGGAAAGGATGTCAAATTTGCCATTCATCCAGTGGCAGGTAGGATGCCGGGACATATGAATGTTTTATTAGCCGAGGCGGACGTTGATTATGAAAGGCTCTATGAGATGGATGATATCAATCAAGATTTTGAAAACACCGATGTCGCCATTATATTCGGGGCCTGTGATGTCGTCAACCCAGCTGCCATAGATGTCGAGGGAACGCCTATATCTGGAATGCCCATACTCATGGCTCAGAATGCGAAAAAAATAATCGTATGCAACTATGATACGAAACCCGGCTATTCCGGAGTTGAAAATTCCCTTTATGAAGATCCGAAAACATTAATGGCCCAGGGTGATGCAAAGGCCACAGCGGTTAAGCTGATTAAAGAACTCAAAGATAAAATTTAAATTCAGTTTTAAGGTAAGTATTCGGTTTGGCAATGTAAATGTTTGGGCAGTGCCCCATATTCCTCTAAGTTGGAACTGCGTAACATGCTAATTCTATGTGAGCAGGCCAAACCCAGATGAAGGTGGGGTGCCTGCCGGATATTTATATTTTAAGTGTATCTTTTTCCCGACATGGGCCTGATGTCCGGTCGGGAAGAAGATATTTATTTGAGTTTTTGAAAAATAAATTCATTTTTAAAGGGTGTTGAAAAGTGTTTTTAAAATAGTAATTATTTCAAGGTGTTATGACTAAAAACATCAAAAAGCTAACATCACTATAAATACTTGATTTTATTATCTAAAGTAGCAATCGTTTCAACACCCTTTCTTAGAGCAAATGTCAACAGAACTTAATACGCTGGCCAAAAAATAGGGAGAAGCCAAACTGACACCGCAAAAACAACAGCCGTAAGCGGTACGCCCACCTTGACATAATCCATGAAGCGATACCCACCAGGTCCCATGACAAGCAGGTGGGCAGGATGGGACAGCGGACTTGCAAAGCTTGCTGAGGCGGCAATGGCCACTGTCATCATCAGCAGTTGGGGGGAAATTCCAAGGCTGGCTGCAGCACTCAGCGCCACCGGGGCCATGAGCACCACCAGGGCCGCCGTGGGAATCACCTGGGTTCCGACCACGGTGACAATAAAAATAGTGCCAACCACCCAGCGGGGCCCAAGGTGACCCACCATGGTGATCAAAAGCTCAGCTCCCATCTGGGCGGCTCCCGTGTTTTGGATCGCTACCCCCAAAGGCAGCATGCTGGCGATGAGAAAAATAACCTTCCACTCAATGGCTCGGTAAGCTTCTTGCATGCTCAGCGCACCGGATAGAACCATGAGGGCCGACCCGGCAATGGCGGCAATGGCGATGGGAACCAGACCAAGGATGGCACTCAGGATCACCGTCACCATGATGATGGCGGCAAAACCCGCCTTTTCCAGGCGAGGTGCCTGCACAGCCGCCGTATCAAGTACGAGAAAATCAGGATCCTGGGCCACGGCCTGTAGCTTTTTACGCTGTCCATAGACCAAAAGGGCATCTCCAAATTTAAGGGGCATGTCCTGCAATCCTGTGCGGAAAGCGTTACCGTTGCGCCAAATAGCGAGTACGCTGAGTCCATAGTGCTCCCGGAACAAAAGGCCTGCCAGGGTTCGATCCGTAAGGGTGGTTCTGGGTGAAAGCAGCACTTCGGTCACCCCGACCTGCTGGGACTCCAGCTCGGCGAGCAGGCTGGCGGATTCTTCAGCAATCTTCAGTTCCTGAAGCCCCTGGAGAATCTCAAGATCACGTAGAGACCCCTGCATGACCAGCAAATCGCCCGCCTGTATCTTTTCAATGGGTAACGGTATGCAGATCAACACCCCGTCACGGATAATCCCTGCCACGGTAAGCCCGAAAACATTTCCCAGGCGGCTTTCAAGCAGAGTACGATCCGTCAGCACCGAGCCCGGGGGAATGCGTACGGGTAACAATTTGGCACGGCCATCGATCAAGTGATCCACCTCATCCCAGGTGACAAACTGCGGTTCGGTCACAAGATCCTGTTGAATCAACACCTCCAAGGCCTTTTCTTCGCCCTGGAGCAGCAAATGATCCCCTGCAGCAAAACGATGCTGCCTGGGATCTCGGACGACCTTACCCTCTGGATCGTACAGGGTCAGCACATGAACCTGGTGCAGGCGTCGCAATTCGCTTTCGGCCAGTGTAACACCCAACAGGGGGGAGTCTTCAGACACGCGGCAATCGGCGATGGTCATTTGCCGGAAAATCATTTCTTGGGCTGAATCAAAGGATTCTATCTGGAGATGCTGACTGCCATCGAATCGCTGGACAATATCAGCTTGGCCGTGCATGATAAGTTCATCACCCACTTGCAGAATTTCTGTGGGGGGAGGGGCAAGGATCAGCACCCCTTTGCGTTGCAGCGCCACCACGGTGACAAAAAAGGCCGAACCAAAACGGCTCTCGGCCAGGGTACGGCTGGCCAGGGTTGATCCGGGCCGAATCCGGGTGGTAAAAAGATGCGTGCCGAGTCCATAGGGATCTGCATCCGGAAGGGGGCTGTTGTCGGAGGTCTTTTTAGGCCCCGCAGGCAACAAAAATCGTCCGAACGTTACCACAAAGAAAATACCAGCGACCACAATTGCCGCCGTAATGGGGGTGAAGTCAAAGATTTCAAAGGTTTTGAAGCCAGCGCTACTCAGGATATCGGTGGCGATGATATTGGGAGCGGTGGAAATTCCGGTAAAGGGGCCGCCAAGAAGACATCCGAGGGAAAAGGGCATCAAGAGCCGTGCCGGCGGACGACCGCTGCGCCGGGCCAAATCCATGGCCGTCGGCAAAAGGATCGCAGCAACCGTCGTGGTGTTGATGAGGGCCGAAAAAATGCTTGCCGTGACCATCAATACCACCATGAGCAACACCTCGCTTCCCTTGGAAAAGCGCTGGAGCGGCTGTCCGATGAGATGGGCGATGCCGGTGCGGTTCAGCCCTGCGGAGATGATGAACATAGCCCACACCGTGACCACCGCCGGGCTGCTGAATCCCGCCAGGGCCTCTTCCGGGCTGAGGAATCCAAGCAGCGCCAGGGCCGAGAGCACGAGCAGCCCGACAAGATCCACAGACAACCACCCTCCGATAAAGACGATGAGGGCCATGAGGA
>CAYSSE010000095.1:0-14169 GCA_964433355.1 uncultured Desulfocicer sp. | reverse complement strand
CCCCTCCCCGGGGGCTCTGCCTTAGGTAACCTTGGAGGCTACCTTTTCATATAACTGCCACGGGCAGACCGTATTTTGGCCTCGGCCTACCCACAACGAAGCATGAAAGAATATTAGACATATCTACTCTTTCATATAACTGCCACGGGCAGACCGTATTCTGGCCCCGGCCTGCCCACAACCAAGCATGAAAGAATGTTAGGCCTGTCTATTCTTTCATATAAAACTCTCAGTGTTTAAGCATCAGATTGAATTGCTTTTCACACTAATCCGCGATGAGCCAAAAAAGTTCATAACAAGGCTAATTCAGCCGACGCAAAAAGCCGTGCGACTGATTAGCGTCGTTGTATACATCTACTGTGTTGAATTCTGCAAAGGGGTTAATAAAGCAATTAAGAGCAAGTAAACTCAACAAAGAAAGGCTCAAAATAAAATTACTTTACAGTTTACAATCTGGGGGGAGATTTGGGGTGCATTCCCATTTTCCGGGTCGGATTTTTAATTTTTTGATTTGTAAATATATAATTTCGGAGCCAATTTATTACCGACTTAATAAAATAAATGACTTGTAGAAGGTGCCGGGAAAATGGGAATGCACCCGGAGATTCTTGAAGAATGCCTTTATTGATTCAACAAGTGTAAACTGGAAAATGAAGGGTGGCACTTTTTTATGAAATTTAATTTTGAAAACTTTGGCCATGTGAATAAAGGCTCATTGGAATTAGCTGACTTAACATTGATCTGTGGCCCCAATAATGTTGGTAAAACCTATGTGAGTTATGCCATTTATGGTTTTTTGCGCCATTTTAAAAGACTTGTTGATTTATCGCTTACATCAGAGCAAATAAATATATTAAAAAATGAAGGTTCCCTAAGCATTGATTTACAGCAATATAACGACTGCTTATCCGATTACATGGGAAGTGCGTCTATAAAATATAGCCAAACGCTTTCTGATTATTTTAATGCACCGGTTGATTTTTTTGATAAAGCGAAAATTAATTTTTCCCATGATGATTTTTCAATCGACCTAACTCGTGAGTTTAAACATACCACCAAATTTGGCCAAAGTGAAATCCTGCTTTTTGATAAAGCCCCTGATGAAACGATGTTATCGATAGCCTTACAAGTCACAGGGAAAAGTAAGCTGCCCAATCGAATTTTGGAAGATGTATTAGGGAATGTCATTTCTGAGTGCTTATTTATTGGAACTTTACCCAAACCCTTTGTTGTTACCTCTGAACGTACCGGAATTGCATTGTTCTATAAAGAGTTGGATATAAATAAAAACTCTATTCTGGATCATTTATATGACGTAGATAAGGCTGACCCCATTGGGTTACTGAATAGTATGCGTTCCCGTTATGCTCAGCCGATCCAAGACAATATTGATGTTGTGCGGGATTATGATAATTTGTGTAAACGGAAGAGTTTTATTCGTGAGAATAGCAAAACTTACAAACCCGTTTTAGATGCCTTATATTATCTTTTAGGCGGTAAATTTAAAGCTGTTGATAAGCAGGTTCTTTATGTTCCCCAAAAAGAGCAAAACCGAGAGAATGTAGTTGTGCCGGTATACTTAGCCTCATCTGCCATTAAATCTTTGTTTTTGATTGATCTATACATTAATTGTCTGGCCCCAAGAGAAGGATTACTCATCATAGATGAACCGGAACTTAACTTGCATCCGGACAATCAACGTAAAATGGCCTCTTTGCTTGCCAGATTGGTGAATTCCGGCATCAAAATTATGCTCACGACTCACAGCGACTATTTGGTCCGTGAGTTCAACAATCGCATCATGCTGAATAATGAAATCCACAATAAAGCAACATTAATGAAGAATGAAAACATAGTCAGTCAAGATATTTTACGTCCTGATCAGGTAAAGGCTTTCAGCTTTAAAAAGGATCACTCCATTAAAGAAGTCATGGTTGATCGCCACGGAATTAATATGGAAATATTTGACGACCTGATCGCTGATGCAAATGAATTGGCGGATTCAATTTATTACAGCATAAAGGATTGATTATGCTGACAGCAATTAAGGAAATAATCAATCCTGCTGTTGTCTTGGATATTGCAACCGCTGACAAAAAACTGACACTGAAAGAAGATGGCTTGGATAGCAAAATTAGAAAATTGCATGTTCAAAATGTTCCAGAAAAAGCCTTTGCTTTCACTTTGGATCATCAACCCCATGGACGGGATAATCGTCTGTTTAAACAACTATCTTGTTATGTCGATATCAGTATAATAAGGAAGGCATAAATAAGGGGTGTGATCTTATTCTACTGATCCCCCGGGAAAGCCGTTTTATTGTATTGGTTTTTGATTTAAAATCCAAAAAACCCAATAAAAGAGACACTGAAAAACAACTGCTTAATTCAGAAATATATGTCCGTTATTTAATGGCAATAGCTCAATGTCATTATGGTGTTGATATCGATTGTGTTGAATACAAACGGGCCATCGTCACAACGGGTGAAAGAAAAGGCATGAACAAAAGAGCCACTTACCGACCGAATGAAAAACGGTCAGACAAAGCGTCATTTCACATTGAATCTGTGCGGGTAAACCGCAAACAAGAAGCCAATGTGTATCTCAATGCCCTGTTAAAGTAAACATCCCCAATACTTTACAAATATGGCTACCCACTTAAGGCAGGATATCCTCAAGGCTTTTTGTGTGGATAATTAGCTTTCAGCCCCTAAAATCAAGACTGTTAAGCCGCTTGATTTTAAAGGTTGCCCCGCCTTAAGTGGATAGCTAAAAAAATACTGCCATATGATCCCAAAAGTACTTTACAGTCGTTTGGAAAAAAACCCTTGAAAATGGGTAATGCACGCAGAAAATGTAAAGTACTTTTGAACGATGCCAACAGATTATCTGTTAGTGTACCGTCCTTGTCGGGAAAGGATCTTTTTCCGGACCCGGATGCTCAAAGGCGTCACTTCCACCAGTTCATCTTCATTAACAAAGTTCAATGCCTGTTCCAGGGTCAGGGGTTTTACCGGGGAACAGGCGGTGCTGTCATCTTTACCCGAAGCTCTCATGTTGGTGAGCTTCTTTTCTTTGCAGGGATTGACATCCAGATCGTTGCTCTTGCTGTGCTCTCCCACCACCATGCCCTCGTACACCGGGGTACCTGGGACAATCATGAGACGTCCCCGGGGTTCCAGGTTGTAAAGCGCGTAGGAGACACCTTTTCCTTGTCTGTCACTGACAAGGGAGCCCGTTCGTCGGGTGGGAAAATCCCCCCGGTAGAGTTCATATCCATCAAAGATGGAGTTCATGATGCCCGTACCCTTGGTGTCGGTGAGAAATTCATCCCGGTATCCAATGAGTGCCCGGGAGGGGATGGAAAATTCCAAATTGGCCCGTCCCCGTTTGTTGGAAAGGTTCACCAGACGTCCCTTGCGAATGGAGAGTTTTTCCGTGACCACCCCGGTGAAGGTCTCTTCACAATCCACGTAGAGCCGTTCCACAGGTTCTGTTTTCTGGCCGTTGGCATCGGTGCGATAGATCACCTTGGGTCTGCCCACACACAGCTCAAATCCTTCCCGTCGCATGGTTTCAACCAGAATGGCCATTTGAAATTCTCCCCGTCCCTGGACAGTAAAAGACGCCCTTTCCGTGGCCTCCTTAACGGAGATAGCCACATTGGCCAGGGCCTCTTTTTCCAGGCGGTCCCTGATCCGGCTGGACTGAACAAGCTTGCCCTCAAGGCCTGAAAAGGGGGAATCTGATGTGGAGAACATCATGGAAACCGTGGGTTCGTCAACGGTGATGCGGGGCAATGCCTTGGGGAATTCTTTGGTGCAGATGGTATCCCCGATTTCAAAGATGTCCATTCCCGATACAACGGCAATATCACCGGCTTCCACCACATCCACAGGGCCAAGGGATGCCCCATCATAGCTCTGGAGGCTGGAAACCTTTAACTTTATGGGCAGATCATCCTTTCCGATGATTACCAACTCATCCCGGGAACTGACCCTGCCGTTGGCAATTTTGCCAATGGCCAGACGGCCAGTGTAATCCGAGTGGCCAAGATCAGATACCAGCATCTGAAAAGGCTCTGCCGGATCAAATGTGGGGGCCGGGATTTCATTTAAAATGACCTTGAAGAGGGGTTGAAGATCCTGTGAATCATCTTCGAGTTCATTTTTTGCTATGCCGTCCCTTCCCACAGCATAGAGGATGGGAAAATCAATCTGATTATCTGTGGCATCCAGATCAATGAAGAGGTCGTAGATTTCATCCAACACCTCCATGGTTCTGGCATCGGCCCGGTCAATTTTGTTGATCACCACAATGATGCGAAGGCCGGCCTCCAGGGCTTTTTTCAGCACAAACCGGGTCTGGGGCAGGGGGCCTTCCGAGGCATCCACCAGGAGGATGGCACCGTTCACCATGGAAAGAGCACGTTCCACCTCGGCACTGAAGTCGGCATGGCCCGGGGTGTCCAGGATGTTGATTTTTGTGTCCCCCAGCATCACGGCACAGTTTTTGGCGGAGATGGTGATTCCCCGCTCCCGCTCCAGATCCATGGAATCCATGATTCGGTCATCCACTTCTTTACCCACCCTGAAGACGCCGCTTTGTTTGAACATGGCATCCACCAAGGTAGTCTTACCATGATCAACATGGGCAATAATGGCGATATTTCGAATGTTTTTGTTCGCTTGTTTCTGGCTCATTGGTGCTTTTAATCCTTTAATTCAAGTATGGAAAAACGGGCCTTCTGTACCCGGATTCTTCAAGTTGTGAGGAGAACCTCGTCATTTTCAAAGGTTTTTTTGAATAGAAAATGAAGTCTTTAAAAAATAACCATATAATATACCCGATTGCACATTAAAATGCAAGTTAAAGTTATGCTTGATGCCCAAATTTCTTTTATGTTGACCTTGGGGAAGGGTCAGGTCTGAAGATCCAGGTGGCCAGATTCAATGGCTTGTTTGTCCAATGGAGGCTGACTGAAAAACGCGCCAATGTGAAAGACAATAACAGATGCGGCACTGACCACATTTATGGAGTTCTTTCGTCCCAGCATGGGGATATGCACAAATGAATCACACACCTGCATCACATGGGAGGAGATACCATACTCTTCATTGCCAAGGACGGTGATGGCCCTATCCGGCCAGGGATATACCGAATGGGAACAGGAGTTTTCTGTGGTTTCAATGCCAATGATGGAAAAGCCTTTTTCTTTCATACTTAAAAGAGCGCCTGCAAGATCCGAGGTGGTCTGATGGGGCATCCAGGCACAGGTTCCCATGGAGGTTTTTTGAATGGTGGGATGATCCCCCCCGGGGATGTTTCCCAATATCAGGCTTTGAAATCCCCCTGCATCACAGGTACGAAAAATCCCCCCCACATTAAAAAGACTTCTGAGCCCGTCCAGGGCCATGTGGTAGTGAAAGGAGGGAGGGGAAATCAAGGGGTCTTTTTTATCTCCTGTTATGACCCGGGGCAGCAGGTCATGATCCCTGGGGAAAATGCCCATCTCCATGCGATGGTGATGGATGGTATTGGAGAGAAATTCCATCCACGCCCTTGTTTCCATGGTGTCCGGAAGGACAGCCGGTAATGACTGGCTGTCCATCCAGCCAAGGACTTTGGCATATTCCCTGGTACACAAGGCAAGATCCGATGGGGACATCCGATTGGTGCTCAACGCCTGGTACACAGATCCCAACCAATTAATGATCCAGCGGTGTTGCCCGGTGGAAGAAAGAGTGCGAAATTTTTTTTCAGTAAAGGGAAATCCCTTCATGGCACTGACGGTATTTTTGATTGTTCTGGAGGGTTTTGTTTCCGCTTATCCGTGGCCTTGAGATTGCTGTAACGCTCTATAATGGCTTCAAGATTCTTCTTTTTCATGGGTTTTGCCAGGTAGTCATCCATGCCCGCGGCCAGAAAATGTTCACGATCTCCCTTCAGGGCATTGGCGGTCAAGGCGATGATGGGGGTGGGCTTTTTCTTGTTTTGTGCTTCGTTTTTCCGGATGAGTGCCGTGGCTTCAAGGCCGTCCATTTCGGGCATGTTGATGTCCATGAGAATAATATCCGGGCCTATTTTTTCATGGGCGGCCACGACCTCCTTTCCGTTCATGGTTGTTACCGAGATATGGCCCATTTTTGTCACCATTTTTTCCACCACCATCAGGTTCATCCGATTATCGTCTGCAATTAAAATGGTCAAAGTAACCGGGGGGGCGGTTTGTTTTCTTCGTTCCTGTACTGTGCTCTGTTGGGTGAAATTATATTTGGTTAAAAGTGTGCCTGGTTTTCTATGGGTGTTTGGATCAAGCACAGTGGCCAGGCATTTGAGCAGGGCATTTTTTTTGATGGGTTTGGTCAAATACGCATCAAATCCCGCATCACAGGCTTTTTGTGCATCCCCTCGCATGGCAGCAGAGGTGAGCATCACAAGCACCATGGAATCAAATAGGGGGTCTTGACGGATTTGGACACCAAGATCAATGCCATTCATTCCAGGCATCATGAAATCCACCAATGCCAGGTTAATGGGTCGATCTAAAACTGCGTTATTTAGAATTTCAAGGCTGGCCCGGGCACAATCTGCTTCAATGATATGGCAATTATATGGGGTAAGATATTTATTTATGACTTTACGATTGGTTGCATTGTCATCAATGATCAGAATGGTTTTATCTATAAGTGAGCTGGTTACGGATGGTTGGGAGGCAGCCGTATGGGTTTGAGTGCTTTTTCCAAAGGGGATGCTGAACCAGAAGGTGGAGCCATGACCCGGGGTTGAGGTTGCCCCCATGTGGCCATCCATAAGGGTGGTGAGTTGTTTTGAGATGGCAAGACCCAGGCCAGTACCCCCATATTTTCGTGTGGTGGATGCATCGGCCTGGGTGAATTTTTCAAACAGGGTGACTATTTTTTCTTTGGGGATGCCAATGCCGGTATCCTTTACGGTGAATTTAACCGTGGTGGTCTGGGAAGAAACCGCTTCCACCTTGGCATGGATGACCACCTCTCCTTCGTCCGTGAACTTCAGGGCATTGCCCCCAAGATTCATTAATATCTGACGTAATCGCCCGGGGTCTCCCTTGACAAAATCGGGAATATCATTGTCAATCATGCAGATGAATTCAATGCCTTTTTCGTTGCTTTTATGGGAGAGAATGTCGGCAACACCTTCTATAATGCTGGACAGGTTGCAGTCGATGTGTTCGATGTCAATTTTGCCAGCTTCTATTTTGGAAAAGTCCAGAATGTCATTTAGGATTACCAGCAGGGCATCGGCACTGGTGGCAATGGCTTGGGCATACTCCTTTTGCTCGGGGTTGAGCTGGGTTTCGCACAAGAGTTCTCCCATGCCGATGATGCCGTTCATGGGGGTTCTTATCTCATGGCTCATGTTGGCCAAAAATTCGCTTCTGGCCTGGGATGCCTGTTCTGCCACAGTTTTGGCCCGTTTCAGTTCCTGCTCTTTTTCTTTTATTTCAGAGATGTCAATGATGGCTTTGATGAGCATGTCTTCCCCATAAATCCTGGCGGGGATCACCGTTGTCAACACTGGAACCAACTGGCCATTTTTTTGTCTGAGGATCATCTCCTGTTTTTCAGGATGAATGCCGGTTTTTTCAATGGGGCATATGGGGGTGTTGTCGATGCAGAAGTGATCGTAGCAGGGCTGATTCAGGGTTTCTGCTTCAGTTTTTCCACAGATGGCAAGGGCTTCCCGGTTGACGCTTTTTATCTTATGATGGGCATCAATGAGAATCATGCCAAAGGGTACTTTTTCAATGATGATTTCCAGGGCCTTAATAGAATTTTGGAGGTGTTGGCGGCTTTGTTCTACCTGGGTGGCCATATCCCTGAAGGCTCGGTAGAGTTCCCTGATTTCACCAGCTCCTTTGGGGGTGATGGGGTGTTCATTATTTCCCTGGGAGATCTGGGCTGCTGCCGTGGCCAGTTCCAGCAGGGGGTCGGTGATTTTTCGGGAGAGAACCAGCACTACCAGAAGGGTGATAAGGGAGATCAAAAGCCCCATGAGCGCCTGCATGTGCATCTGTTCATCGGCATTTCTTGTGGCGGCTTTAAAGGGAATTCTAAGCCCAATGGACCAGACGGTTTCAGAATTATTGAAATGGATGGGGATGTGAGTACCAATCTGTTTTTGTCCCTGAATAATCATGGTTATGATCTGGGATTGGCCCATTTTTTTTGTGTCGTGGATGGAGGTGATGTCCACTTGGTGTCGTTCTATGTCTGGAAGGGGAGAGGTATTTAACGTCCAAACAATGGCACCACTGTCGGTGAGAAGATCCATTTGGGCGATTTCCCCTGCCAGGGAAAAGGTGTTTAAATGATCGGTTATAGGTTTACAGATCTCTTGGATGGACAGTTCAACGCAGGTGGTGCCCTGGAATTTCTGGTGCCGGATCACTGGCGTAACAATGGCGCAGAACATGGTGTTTGTCATTTCTGATGGATCTTTGTAAGGATCAGAAATGACGGTTTTTTCTGAGGATCTTGCAAGCTTTGCACTTTTCATTACCTGGGGTATCTGGGAAGGGTCAAAAAAAGTGCTGCTGGTTTCTCCTTTTGCTGTGGTTTGCCAGAATTGAATGAGTTTGTCGTTGAGACGTCGCGTCTTTTTTTTTTCCGGGGGGATGATGAAAAGGCTTTTGATGCCGGTGATGTGGTTGTGCGTTAACAGGTTATTCAAAAAAATAGTCTTTTGCCATTCTTGGTGGGTGGAGGCAATGTATTGCGCAAGAATCTGGCTCAGCTGGATGGCATCTTGTATCTTTTCATGGATTTCCTGGCTGTTTTTTTTTAAAAAAAGTTGGGTCTCCTGCCGGGTGTTTGTCAGGGTGGTTTCACGGATTTTCCAGGTGGCAATGCCCGTGATGGCTCCAATGGACAGGGCAACGATTAAAAAGGCTGACAGCGCCAGTCGGGTGCGTATGGAATTGAAAAATTTCATAGCGGTACCTGTGCCGGGACGCTGGGCAGTGGGTCTTCAATGACGGACATGGCTTTCCATTTTCCCCCATAATAGCGCACCATGACCAGAAAAAAGAGCACCACCAGGTAAAGGGTGATACAGCTCCAGATAAAATAGAGTCCCATGTGCCAGAAGGCGGTACCTGCCCACACCGGCAAAAATAGACACAATGTTCCTGTGACCACCATGCACCACATCACATACTGGGAATCTCCTGCCCCTTTGAGAACCCCGGTGTAGATGATGACAAGGGAGTCAAAAAAAAGATACAATGCCACAAATCGGAGGAGAACAATGCCCATGTCAATGAGGGGAACCATATTCATTCCGCTATTCTGGGGGATAAACAGGCGAATCAAAGGCTCTGGAATCAGTAGTAAGAGCAGGATCAAAAAGGTCAGATAAATCAAAGCTATATGGGTGGTCATGCGGGCAGCAGCTTCTGCTTCTTTGGGGTTTTTCGCCCCCATGGCCTGGCCCACCAGGGTGCTGACCCCTATGGAAAAACCGAACATGGGCATGTAAGACAAAGCGTTGATGGACATGACTATGTTGGTGGCGGCAAGTTCATCTCTTCCCAGGCGGCCGACCATGAGGATAAAGAAGGTAAATACCAAAATATCCAAAAAAAACTGAACCCCACCGGGGACGCCAAATTTCATCAGGCGCATGAAAAGAGAGGGGATGAACTGTCTTTTTTCCCAGAGGTGAAATTTGTGGTTGTTGTCACGGGTAAAGACAAGGAAAATGAAGGCTATGGCCATAAAAGTCCAGGCGGCCACAGTGGCAAGAGCTGCCCCCTGGATGCCCATTTCCGGAAATCCCCAGGCACCGTTGATCAAGGCGTAATCCAGGGGAATGTTAAAAAGGGTACCGCCTATGTTGATTCCCATGACCATGCGTGTCAGGCCACGTCCTGTGAAAAAGGTGGAAAGGGTTGCACTTAAAAGACTTGCCCCGGTGCCCAGACACAAAATTCGAAAGTAAATCACCTCAAGGGCTTGTATGGCCGGGGCATGGCCGATGAGGGAGAACAGGGCGACAGAAAAAAAGGAGAGGAGGATCATGAAAAGTGTTCCCCCCAGAGCAAAATAGATTCCCTGCCAAAGGGAAGCCCCCACACCGGCCAGGTCTTTTGCCCCGGTGTACTGGGCAATGAAGACGTTGATATACCCGGCCACGCCCAGAAAAAAAGCGGCGAATAAAAACGAGGTGATCCCGGCGGGGGTGGCAGCGGCCAGGGCATTGAGATCATAATTTCCCAAAAAAACCCGATCGGTGAACTCCATCACCGTGGTGGCCCCCATGCTTAACACCAGGGGCAGACTGATGGTTACGACTTTTTTATATTGGCTCAGGTTCATACTTCTTTGCTTCCCGGTCTGGATGTCGGATGGCCTTTTTGTCCATGGGGACGGGGCACACTTGGTTTTTTTTTGTCGTTATAATGGGTTCTGGAGGGTCTGGAAGCGTTGGAATTGTTAGAACGCCTTTGGGGTGCCCCACCAAAACCGGTTATCATTTTCTTTTGTCTTTCCTTCTCATGAACCTCTTTTTCCACAAAGATTTTGTCCATGGAAAAGGGGTCAACACCTGTGGCATACATTAAGGTGGCATAGGTGGAAGGGGTGGGGGTGAAAATTTGAACCTGCTCAGGGTGGATGCCAAGTTCCTTTCTGACAAATTGCTGGAGGCCTGTCATGTGCTTTTTATGGCATCCTGGATGGGCCGCCATGAGATAGTAGGTGAGAAATTGTTTTTTCCCAGCCTTTTCAGACAGGGTGTCAAATCGTTTTTTAAATTCCACCAGATCCTTTGTATCCCCGGGTTTACCCATGAATCTAAGAACCTCTTCGTCCGTGTGTTCCGGGGCGATTTTCATTTGGCCGGATACATGATCCTGGACGATTTGTCCCAGATATTGCTGACCATGTTTTTTGTCTGCCAGGATTAAATCATATCGGATGCCCGAGGCCACAAACACTCGTTTAACCCCCTTAACAGCCTTGATTCGTTTTAAAAGGGATATCTGGTTGGCGTGGCTGGGATCAAGGGAGTTGCAGGTGCTGGGAAAAAGGCAGCGTTTGTCCTGGCAGGGGCCTTTTTTTAGTTTTTTTGTACATTCAAATCCATACATGTTGGCTGTGGGGCCTCCCACATCGGATATGTTGCCCTTGAATTTGGGGTGGGTTGTCATTTTTTCCACCTCCTTTACAATGGCATCCGGGCTTCGCCAGCGCACGGTGCGGCCCTCATGAACGGCAATGGCGCAAAAATTACACTCCCCATAGCATCCCCTATGGGTGGTAATGGAAAATCGGATGGTGTCCAGGGCCTTTACCGTGCCCATTCGTTCATAATAGGGATGAAGCTCTCTTTCAAAGTCAAGGTCGTGGATGTGATCCATTTCTGCTGTGTCCGGCACCGGACAGGGGGGATTTTGCACCAGATATCGGGCATCCTGTTTCTGGACCAGTCCCGTGGCGGTGAGGGCATCGTTGTTACGGTAGAAATCGTGGAAACTCTGGATAAAAGCCTGGGTGTCCGTTTGCACCGTCTCAAAGGGCGGCATTTCTTTGTAACCGGGTACAGGGGCTTTGGAAATATGGCACAGCCCCTTCACCGCCAAAATGTCCCGTTGCAATGTGTCGGGGCAGGATGTTTCCAAGTTTCGCTGTAGGGCCTTGGCCAGGGTCACCACACTGTTTTCCCCCATGCCGTAGATGAGATAATCTGCCTTGGCATCAAAGAGGATGGATCGTCTTATTTTATTGCTCCAGAAGTCATAGTGGGCCACCCGTCGAAGGCTTGCCTCTATGCCCCCCAGTACAATGGGGCAGGTGCCCTTAAAATGCTGTTTCACCAGATTGGTATAGGCAATGACAGCCCGGTCGGGTCGGCGGTTGTTGATGCCACCAGGGGTGTAATCATCCTTTTTTCTTCGTTTCCGGGTGGCCGTGTAGTTGGACACCATGGAATCCACGGCACCGGCGGTGATGCCCCAAAAGAGTGCGGGTTCCCCCAGACGGGTGATATCCTGGGGTGAGTTCATATCCGGCTGGGCAATGATCCCCACTTTAAATCCCTTCTTTGTCAGGGTTTTTCCAATGACAGCGGCACCGATAAAGGGAGAATCAATATAGCTGTCTCCGGTGACCAGAATCACATCCAGCTGTTTCCAGTCCCGGTCATGGCACTCTTCGTTTGTGGTGGGCAGAAACATTACGAGGTGGGCTCCTCGGTGGATGTTTCCATGATTTCACGGATGTAGCGAAACAAAACCCGGGAGGTCTTGGTCTTTTTTTTATCATCCTTTGCATGGGTGGCATTGCGGATGAGCTGCCCCAATTTTTGTCGGTCTGTGTGGGGAAAGGCGGTAATAAAGGCTTCCGGGGTATGGTCTTTATTTCCTGGGGATATAAAATGATCCCGCCAGACCTCCATTTTTTGGAATTTGTGGGCAGCCTTAGCCCTGTCCAGGGAGATATGTTCCACGGCCATCTGTATGGGTTCAGGATCAAGATCACGCATCAGCGTACCGATAT
Organism: uncultured Desulfocicer sp.; assembly: GCA_964433355.1. Classification (GTDB taxonomy): domain Bacteria; phylum Desulfobacterota; class Desulfobacteria; order Desulfobacterales; family Desulfobacteraceae; genus Desulfocicer. The sequence goes on along the minus strand of CAYSSE010000095.1, from coordinate 1,627 downwards.
ATTGAAGCTGCCGTCTTCTGGATCCGTGTTTTGTCATGGTCTGGGCATCCAATATGGCGTCTTTCAACTCCTGGGGAATATTCAGGCTTTTGAGCTCTTTTTCCGGGAGTTCCACCAGGGCTACGCCAATTTCTTGAAGTGCCTCGGCCTTTTTTTTTCTTTTTGTTTTGCTTGGGACTTGTATCTCATCGGGTTCTTCTATCATCAAATATGTATCCTTGGAAATTTGTATTTTTTTATATGAAAGTGTAGACACATCTAACATTTTTTCATACTTCATTGTGGCAGGATGTGGCCAGAATACGGTCTGCCCGTGGCAGTTTTATATGAAAATGAAGTGTCCATGTCCAAGTACCGTCAGCAGAGCCCCCCCCCGATGGGTAATCGGAACCGGCCAATTGTGCCGTCTACGGTTCCGGCCGGGCCCATTGCCCGTCGGGGGGGGGCGGCATACAGCCATTTGGCTCCGCGTCTACGACCCTATATTCGTTGTGTCCGTTAGGGCATGGGTGTTTATAAGAAAGTCTCACCAACACGCTGGAATTAAAAGACTTTCATTTTTCATTGTGGCAGTGGTGACTGCCATGTATGTTATATGAAAATTATTCAGTACAGGCATTATGCCATGCTACCACATCGTCATAGGGGATGGTGCCGCCAAAAATATCAAGGGCACTGCCAATGGTAAGATCCACCCGGTTTCTTCCCAGTTTTTTGACAAGTTCAAGATCGGAAAATTGGCTGGCACCACCGGCATAGGTGGCGGGGATGGGGGAGTGTTTGCCCAAAATATCAACAAGTTCTGTCTGTATGCCCCCCATTTTTCCTTCCACATCCACCCCATGGATTAGAAATTCGTCACAGTGGGCCGAAAGGCTGGAAAGGGTTTCTTCGGTGACGGCCACCCGGGTAAAGGTCTGCCAGCGGTCGGTGACAATAAAAAACTGTCCCTCTTTTTTTCTACAGCTAAGATCCAGAACCAGGCGTTTTTTCCCCACTTTTTTCACAAGGGTGTTGAGTTTATCCATGTCAATGGTGCCCCGGGAAAATACATGGGAGGTGACAATGACATGGCTGGCCCCGGCATTGAGATATTCTTCGGCATTTTCTGTCGTTATTCCTCCCCCCATCTGGAGACCTCCGGGAAAGGCATTAAGAGCAGATATGGCGGCATCATGGTTCCCCGGCCCAAGGGCAATGACGTGGCCCCCGTGGAGCTTGCCTTTTTGATATAATTCTGCAAATGCCGCTGGGGTTTTTTCGGTTTCAAAATTGGTGATGGGAGCCTGGGCCTGATTATCGTTGAGGGTACCCCCCACAATTTGCACCACTTTGCCGTTTTTAAGATCTATACAAGGTCTAAATTTCATGAATTTTGTCCGTATCCTGTTTGAATTTCATGGTAAACGTTGTCTGATATGGAGAAAGTGTGTTGTCAGTATTACTAAAAACAATGGGTTGAAAAAATATTCATTGATATCATCAAAATCCACCATGAAATTTTAAAAGAATACCTTTATCCGCCCAGATATGCTTTTTTTACATCCGGGTTGTTTAGAAGGTCTTTGGCAAATCCCTGGGCCACAATTTCTCCGGTGTCTAATACATATCCCCGGTGGGCAAACTT
>CAYSSE010000094.1:0-14294 GCA_964433355.1 uncultured Desulfocicer sp. | reverse complement strand
TGCGTATGGCATCCTGGTGATGATGAAAATAATCACGGCAGATGCTTTTTCGGGTAATCTTAATCTGCTTTTGAAAATCAGTATAATTCATAGCTCTTTCAGTTACCTTGGGTTACGTTACCCTTTTAGAAAATCAGGGGATTGAAAGTTTTGATCTGGATAGTGGTAAAATATTAGGCCGGATTTATGACCCTGTTTATTTAGTACAGATCTCTGGATTATAGATACAATGTGTTGAATATTAAATCACCCAATATCAATATGCTGTGTGCTCATTTTGCAAAAAGCGACTTAATCAACAGGCTCATTTATAGGTAAATGGAATAGGGCGCATTCCCATTTTCCCAGTCGGAGTTCTAACTCTTTGATTTGTAAAGATATAATTTTTGAGCCAATTTCAACCAGTTTAATATAATCAATAAGTTATAGACAGTGCCGGGAAAATGGGAACGCGCCCAATGGAATATGAAAAAGCAGGGATTGGGTATTTAGTTCATTGCCTTTTCTGCCGCTTTTTCCAGAATTCTTACCGCATGGATAAGGTTTTTGAATCTTGGGTCTTGGGTTTGACCATGGTAAAAGCGATAATAGATCTGCTGGGCAATGACGGCCAGGCGGAACAAGCCAAAGCAATGGTAGAACGCCATGTTTTCAATGGTGCGTCCTGAAATTTTTTCATAATGGGCCACCATTTGTTTACGGGTCAGTGCGCCGTCCACATGGGTGGGCAGAGTTCGTATGACCTGGTATTCCGGGGGATCATTTTTTTCCACCCAATAGCCAAGGGTGCATCCCAAATCCATCAGGGGATCGCCAATGGTGGTCATTTCCCAGTCCAGCACCCCTTTGATGGTCAATGGATCTTTAGCGTCCAGTACTATATTGTCAAATTTAAAGTCATTGTGGATGATTCCGGAATTGGGCGAATCTTCGGGCATGTGGGCATCCAGCCATGCCATGATCTGTTCATACTTCGGGGCATCTGGGGTTCTTGCATTGCGGTAGCGTTTGCTCCATCCGCTTATCTGGCGTTGGACGTAGCCTGTGGGCCTGCCCATTTCACCCATGCCGATTTTTTCATAATCCAGGCCATGGAGTTCATATTGAATCTCCACATGTTTCTCAAACAAGCGGCGGATCTGATCCGGAGAAAGATTTAATTGGGGGGGGATTTCCCGCCGCAGAATAATGCCCTGCAACCGTTCCATGACATAAAAGGGGCATCCCATGACTTCATGGTCGTCGCAGTGGGCAAGGGGTTCTGGCACATAAGGGAAAACCGGCTTAAGGGCCTTTAAAATGTTGTATTCCCGGGTCATGTCATGGGAGTTTTTGGGCTTGGTGCCAAAGGGGGGGCGGCGCAGCACCATCTCTTGTTTTCCCACCCGGATGAGATAGGTCAGGTTGGAATGGCCGCTGGGAAATTGCTGAAGGGTTAACGGCCCGTCAAGCCCGGGAAGGGTATCTTTAAGCCAGGTTTCAAGGCGTTCCTGGTCAAGGTCTTCACCGGAGCGGATGTCTGTGGGCTGGTCTGTGCAATCCATGGGTGTCTGTTCCTTTTTTCCGGTGGAATCACATCACCGGTTATTTTTGAATAATAGGTATGGCAACGGGGGCGTTTGTGGTTGCGTCAACATAGTTGCCCGGGTGTGCAGATGGTTTAAAAGAGCTGCTTATAACTTCGGCCCCCTTGAGCAAAGGTCTTGCCTCTGGCCATGGCCCGCTGTTATTTGACCGTTCGGCCCTGATACTCCTTTAAAATCTGTTTTGCCACGGAGACCTTATGGACTTCATCTGCCCCATCATATATCCGGGCGGCCCGTTCATGCCGAAAGAAAAAGGCAAGGATGGTGTCATCTGTCATGCCAAGACCCCCATATATCTGCAACGCTGTGTCCAGAACCTTTTGCATGACATTGGCCACCTTGAACTTGATTAAGGAGATCTCTTTTCTTGCCGCCTTGGGTCCGCCGTTTTCAATTTTCCACGCCGCATGGAGCACCATGAGCCTTGCACCCTCTATCTCTGCGGCACACTCGGCAATCCAGGACTGGATAATCTGCCGGGTGGCCAGGGTATGGCCATGGGGGGAGATGACCCTGTCCCGGGCCCGGGCGCACATGAGATCAAAGGCCCGGTTGCAGATGCCGATCCATCGCATGCAGTGGTGGATACGTCCCGGCCCCAGTCTTTCCTGGGCAATGACAAATCCGTGGCCCTCTTTGCCAAGGAGGTTTTCCCGGGGGACTCGGCAATTTTGATAGAGAATCTCTGCATGGCTGAAATAATCGTCTCCGGTGTGACCCATGACGGGAATATTGCGCACCAGATTAAAGCCCGGGGTGTTGCAGGGTACCAGAATCATGCTGGCCTGGTGGTAGGCATCTGCTTCGGGGTTGGTTTTGGCCATGACAATGGCAAAGGTGGACCCATCTGCCGCTGTGGTGTACCATTTCTGGCCATTGATGACATAATCGTCTCCGTCAATAACGGCGGTGGTGTCCATGAGCAGGGGATTGGAACCGGCCTGGCTGACTTCGGTCATGGAAAAACAGCTTCTGATATCCCCCTGCACCAGGGGGAGCAGATACCGATCCTTCTGGACCTGGGTGGCAAATAAATCCAGGATTTCAATGTTTCCCACATCCGGGGCCTGGCACCAGAAGACGAAGTGCCCAAGGGGGCTTCGGCCCAATGCTTCACACACCAGGGCATGTTCCATGAGATTGAGTCCCATGCCGCCATATTTTTTGGGGTGACAGGGTGCCCAGAGTTCCATCTGCTTTACCAGGTTCTGTTTTTCCTTGAGCCGGGGCAATAGTTCGCTGGTGGGACGACTGAGGAACTCCGGTTCCAGGGGAATGAGTTCCTTTTCCACAAATTCATCAATCATTTTGATGATGATCTGCATTTTTTCTGATATGGCAAAATCCATGGATCTTCTCCTTTATTAAATGGGTATCTTCAGCAAAAGCGCAATGGCGCAAAGCCTGATATTTCTCTTTGTTTTCAGTGTCCCTTTATATGATGGCCATCTCGGTTTAGCGGCACAGCAAAAAATGAAAAATGGTACTATGCCGCCCCCGATAGCTGGCCTGACCGGAACGGGAACGTCGGGGGGTATTTTTGCCCTTCCAGGCTAAACCACTATTGCCGCGGGCACCGTCCTCAAACAGAGTCTGTGCTTCTTAACGCCTGGAAGGGCAAAAATCCTCCCCCTTTGGTTCCCAATGTTCCGGTCAGGCCAGCTACCGGGGGCTCTACTGTCGGTACTCAGATGTTGCCTTTTCTTATAAAAATTAACAACCTGATGAAAGGAATACACGTGAATAGATGAATGTGTCAAGAAAAAATATAACGAACGTTCATTTTTTTATTGACATCCTGAATAAAAAAAATCATCATTCAATACTGAATTGTGGGAATCCATGATGCTGTAAAAAAAATTATTTGTTGAATATTTAAGGAGCGTTTTTATTGAAGATACTTGTGTCCATCAAAGCCATAAATGAAAATCAGGGGGCAATCCATTTAGATGAAACCCGCATGAATCTTTTTGATGGGTTTGCCCTGGAACAGGCGCTTTTGTTTCGAGATGCGTTGAAAGAAAGCATAGTTGATGTGATTTGTGTGGGCACGGATAAGGCATCGGAGATTTTAACCCGGGCCCTTGGCATGGGTGCGGATCAGGCCATACATATTAATTCAGAAGCGCCCCCCCTTTATGATCCATTTTATACGGCATCTTTGATCGCAGCCCATGCCAGGGGCAAGGCTTATGATCTGATTTTAACAGGGGTTATGTCCGAGGATCTCATGCAGGGCCAGGTGGGACCCATGGTGGCAGAATTGCTTTCTATTCCTTGTGCCACATCGGTGATATCTGCCCACCTGTCCCGGGAAGGGATTGACCTGGAACGAGAACTTGAAGGGGGTGCCCGGGAATCCTGGGAATTTCCGCTGCCCTGTGTGTTGACGGTGCAGTCCGGTATCAATACGCCAAGATACCCATCCCTTTCGGGTATGCTGAAAGCGGCTCGGAATCCAGCCACCTGTTTTCAAGCCGAAACTCTGAATCCCCCTGCCATACGACAGATCATCAGCCGTATGTCTGTTCCACAGAAAAAGCGTAATGCCCAGGTTCTTGACGGCACATCAGAGGAAAAAGCACTAAAATTGGCTCAGATACTCAAGGAAAAGGGCTTTTTAAGGGCGTGAATATCATGTACCTCCACACAGAAGCTTGATAAGGAAAATTATATGGCGAAAAAAATATATGTCATTGCCCAGCACGACGGTGAACAAATTTCTTTGGTGACCCATGAACTTCTTGCCTTTGCCGGGCAGGTGGAAAAGGCTTTGTCCTTTTCTGTAACCCTTATCATAATGGGGGAGAACTTGTCTTCCTTGGCCGGGGAGTTGGTTGACTGGGGGGGGTCGGTTATTCTTATTGAGGTTCCAGGGCTTACCCATTACCACGGAGGCATCTACAAACAGGTTTTGTCTAATTTTTTTGCCACCCATGAACCGGCCCTGATCTGCACGGCTCATACGGCCCAGGGCATGGATTATTCTCCGGGACTTGCCGTTCAACTTAAGGCCGCCCATATCAGTGGAGTCCAGGGGTTTGAAATGGAGAATGGAACGCTTAATTTTCTTCGGGCCATGGATAACGGAAAACAAATGGCATGGATCACTCCGGTGACAGACCGGGTGGTGGTAAGCCTCCGGCCCGGTGTTTGTAAACCCTTGCCCCTTGATTCTGGTAGGATGGGGTCGCTGTTTGTTCACCATATGGAGGGGTGCCGGAAGATCACGGATACTGTTTCCAGAAACAATGGGGGTGGCACAAAATACGTTCGATTCAAGGGCGTAAACCACCCCCATACGGATCTCAAAGGCCTGGGGGAGGCCGAGGCCATCATCGCTGTGGGCAATGGCATTGGTTCCGATGAAAATCTTGACATGATCCATGAAATGGCCAGTTTTTTTCATAAGTCCGCCGTGGGAGGCTCCCGAATTGTGTGTGACAGGGGCCAGCTTGGCTATGGTCAGCAGGTGGGGCTCACCGGAGCTGTGGTGGCCCCAAAACTCTACATGGCCTGGGGAATTTCAGGCGCTTCCCAGCACATTGCTGGCATGGAACAGTCAGAATTTGTGGTGTCCATTAACAAAGATGCCACGGCCCCCATGATGAACATTGCCGATGTGTGCATTGTGGAGGATCTCAACCAGTTTCTTCCCCTGTGCCTTGCCTGTCCCTTTCCTTAAGGTTCATGATCTTGATCTTCTTGTAGCACTTACGGGTGACGAAGTTAGAATCAAACGGCTTCCATATTGGTCAATTGTAATGATGTGGAATGAGCATAAAAGATATGAAGATCCTGCAAAAGCGGATAAAAAGGATTCTGACTCTATGATTGAAGCAACAAAAAATATAGTGGAGGATTTATGCAAAATATGGGCATCTTTCTTTTGGAAAGAGTTCCTGCAAATGTGGAATGATTAAAGAAAAGTGTAAAGGACTTTTGAAGGATGCCGAAATATGAAAATAATTCCGATGACATAATACCATTTTGGGGGCTTTGTTTTAAGCTCGGCTACTTTTGACAGCACGCATCATATAGCAATAGTTAAACAACTGAAATTTATTACTAAGTACTTGACGGCACCACTTTTAAAAATAACTCAATCAGCTTGATGACGTATGGAGAATAGAATGGAAAATGTAAATTTTGATGGCAGGGTGGCAATCGTGACCGGGGCAGGGCAGGGAATTGGCAGGATGTATGCCCTGGAGCTTGCCCGCAGGGGAGCCCGGGTGGTTGTTAATGATCTTGGTGTCACCCGGGATGGATCAGGTGCTGACACCTCTGCCGCCGACAAAGTGGTTGAAGAAATTGTTGTAGCTGGGGGAAAGGCCGTTGCCAACCATGATTCCGTTGCCACCATGGCCGGAGGAGCAAGCATTGTAAAAACGGCCATGGATACCTATGGGAAACTGGATATTTTGATTAACAACGCCGGTATTCTCAGGGATAAATCCTTTATGAAAATGACGGAAGAGGAGTGGGATCTGGTAATGGGGGTTCATCTCAAAGGGGCTTTTTGCGTTACCCAGCCAGCGGTTAAAATCATGAAGGCAAATAATTATGGCAGGGTTGTTTTTACCGCATCCATATCCGGTCTTTATGGTAACTTTGGTCAAACCAATTATGGAGCTGCCAAACTTGGACTGGTGGGAATCATGAATTCTTTGAAACTTGAGGTGTCTAAATATGACATAAAGGTCAACACCATTGCCCCCAATGCCTGGTCCCGCATGACAGCCGATGTTTTCCCCCCGGAATTTGAAAAAAAAATGAGCCCCCAGTTCAACGAACCTATGGTTCTTTACCTGTGTTCCCAAGAGAATAAGGTGTCTGGAAATATCTATGCAACGGGGGCCGGTTGGTATGGCCGCACCGCCATTGTCTCCGGTGATGGGGTTTGCCTTGGTGATGCAAAGCGCCCCATCTCCGTTGAAGAGATCAGGGATAATTTTGATAAAATTTCAGACATGGATAATAAAAGGGAGCATGACAGCGGGCTTGGCATGTTTGAATACATGGGGCCGCTTCTCACTTGATCAGACGATGATCATGCCACGGCCCACTTTTATCGTTTTGGAGGATAGGGGGAAGCTGTTCAGGCTTCCCGGACGATTCTAACCCGGTCGGTGCCGATTCTGGCATAGAGGGTATCGCCGGGTTTGGGATAAAGGTCTGCCATCATATTGCGTGTGGAATTAACACTGAGCAGGGTGTTTCCAATATTAACATTCAACGCCCAGAGTTCTCCCTCGCATTTTATATTTTTTACCTTGATTTTAAACAAATTGTCCCCGTTTATTTTTTCCGGGGGGGTATCATAAAGCATGATCTCTTCCGGCCGGACAGCTATTTGAACATTTTCTCCCACATCTGCATCATCCCTGGAAAGAATATTGAACCCATCTACTTTAAGACAGGTTTCATGCTCAGTCTTTGACTCAACGCTTGCCTCAAAGAACGATGCTCCCACAAAGTCAGCCACAATTTTATTGGCAGGTCGTTCGAAAATATCTCTGACCTTGCCAAACTGGATAATTCGCCCTTTGCGAAGGACGGCAGTTTTATCGGCAAGTACCCAGAGATCTTTCATGTCATGGGTTACATGGATCACCGTGGTGCATGTTTTATCAATAACATCACACAGGAGTTGACGGATTTCTCTTCTTGTCCCGGGATCAAGGGCGGAAAAGGGTTCATCCATGAGCAGCAGTCTCGGGTTAACCACCAGGGATCGGGATAATGCGGTACGTTGCTGTTCACCACCGGAAAGGGTATCTGGTTTTCGATTTAAAAGGTGGTCTATTTTCAGGCTTGCAGCCATCTCTTTAACTTTATGTTTGACAATTTCTTTGTCTACCTTTCTTAATCCATAGGCTATATTTTGAAATACCGTTAAATGGGGTAACAGGGCATAATCCTGGTACACAATGCCAATACCCCTTTTCTCCGGCAGATCATTTACAATGTTTCTGCCCTCCAAAAGAATCTTTCCGTTATCCGGTTTGAAAAAACCAATAATACATTCAAGCAGGATACTTTTTCCAGATCCTGTGGGGCCTATTATCACCGCATAATCACCCTGGTCAAGTTCAAGATTAAGTGACTTTAATGAAAATTCTCCAAGGTTGATGCTCAGGTTTTCAATGCTCAAATAACTCATATGGATGCCTCGGATTTTTCAAAAAACAATATGGCGATAAAAGAAACAAAGACAAGAATAATCCCCGATGTAATTGCCATGGGCATGTTACCGTATGAGATATTGAGGTACAGGGTAATGGGAAGAACCTCTGTTTGCATGTAGGACCCGCCCGCAAGGATGAGAACGGTTCCAAAGGTGCCGATACTCCGTGCAAATGCAATGATGGTGGCCGCAAGCAATCCGCTTTTTGCCAGGGGCAGTGACACCTTTAAAAATGTTTCAAACATCGAGTATCCCAGACTTCTGGATACGAATTCCAAGCGGGGATTAATATAATCAAAGGTTGATTTTATGATTCTCACCGAGTAGGGCAGGGCGGTGAAAAATTGTGCCAGGACAATGCCCTGTTTGGTAAACACAAAGTCAAAGCCCAAGGTTCCCAGTATTTTTTGTAAAGCAGGATTACCAAATAGCAAAAGCAGGCATAGCCCAAGAACCAATTCGGGGAATGCAATGGGAAGATCAATGATGGTCTTTACGATGCTTTTACCCCAAAAATCAATGCGTGAAAGGGAATACCCGGTGGGAACTGAAACTATAAACACCAGGAAGGTGGATAAAAGACTTGTCCATATGGTTAATTTGAGTGAAAAAAGCATCTCCTCGCTTAACAGGGACTCCCAGATTTCTGCCGGTGTCGGGACTAAAATAAGGGAAAAAATAGCAGTCAGTAATATAAGGGTCAGGGCAATGGGAAGTATAATTAATATTCCCCTGAACCAGTTTATTTGCTGCATCTTTTAAACCCCCATTGTTCCCAGATGTCCATGGCTTTTTCCGATGCAATATATTGGGTAAATTTCTGGGCAAGTGCGGGATTTTTTGAGCAGTTTGTAACAGAACAGGGGACGATTTTGATAATATTATCTTTTTCTGGTATGCGAATGACCTCCACTTTCCCTTTTCCTTCTGCCCATGCCACCACATCTTCCCAGATGATGGCCGCCTGAACCCGGTTCATGGCCACATATATCAGTAATTGATTTACTGTTGGGCCAGAAACCACCACCTGTTTTTTCACCTGGTCATACAAATTATTTTTTTGAAGCAGTTTTTTTGAAATTTTTCCAATGGCACATGACTTGGGGTCTCCAAGGGATATTTTTACATCTTCTCGTCCCAGATCCGAAAGTGAATGGATATTTCCAGGGTTTCCCTTGGGGACGACAATCACAGGGATGTGTTTGACAATTTTTTCATCGGTGTCAGGTTTTATCCACCCATTCTTTTTTGCATCGTTGGTGTATTTTTCAGCCCCTGGAACAAACACATCACAACAACGACCGGTACCGAGCATGCCAAAAAGCTCCCCAGACCCCCCATAATGGACTTTAATTGTTATATTATTTTCCTTTTCAAAGTCACTCCTTAATGCCTCCATGGGTTTCATTAAACCGGCACCGGCATATATGGTTAAATCGGGCCCGGCCCAACAGGGCATGGCAATCAACAGGCTGATGAGAATATAAAAAAATTTCATGGGGATTCCTCCAAATTAATAATGTTCTCGTGGGTTGTAAGTTCTCATAACTTCTTGAATTTATTATTAGTGAAAAAATAAGAACAAAAATTTCAGTTCTAATTATTTCAATGAGTTACAAAGTAATGGTCTGGCAAACTCATAGAACTTACAACTCACGAGTAAAGTTTTGAGCATTTAATTAAAAGAATTCAGGGGGTACCATTTGAGCATTTGCTTGTCAATGTTATTATTGAAAAACCATTTTTGGCTATAAGCTGACTAATAATAACCTATATTAACATTCTGTATATTTAGTCCGTATAAACATACATGGCTGTAAGAACAGCCACAACGAAAAAAAGAAAGTCTTTTAATTTCAGCATGTTGTTGAGACTTTCATATAAAACACCCATGCCCTATCGGGCACAACGAAAATTGGGTCGTAGACGCGGAGCCAAATGGCATTATGCCGCCCCCCCCGACGGGCAATGGGCCCGGCCGGAACCGTAGACGGCCCAATTGGCCGGTTCCTATTACCCATCGGGGGGGGCTCTGCTGAGGTGCTCGGAAGTTTTATTTTCTAATAACTGTCACGGGCAGACCGTATTCTGACCCCGGCCTACCCACAACGAAGCATGAAAGAATGTTAGGTATGTCTACTCTTTCATGTAAAAACGAAGCCGGATGCTTAGAGAGTTTTTACAAGCCTGACCCCATACGACCTTCAGGCATCGCTGGATGTTCACCGCACAAAAGAAGCCCGGAGAGCCATGAAGACTCTCCGGGAAGTGGGAGGGAGTTATAAATCGGGGAGAAATTAGAGTAAAAACTGGGCGGGGATTAAACTTTTTCCAAAGCCACAGCACAGGCTTTATATTCGGCGGTCAAGGTCTCTGGATCAAAGGCCGGGTTGGTCAACCAGTTGGCATTGCCCTCTCGAAAGTGAAAGGCCATCCACACCATTCCCTGGGGAACCTCATGAGTCACCCTGGCCTTGACGCATACCTCCCCCCGTCGGGATTTAACCCGGACAAGATCATTGAATGCAATGCCCATTTTCTGTGCGTCTTCCACTGAAATATCTGCAGTTTCCTCCCCCAGAAGCTCATTCAAGCCTTGACATCTGCCTGTCTGGGTTCGGGTATGGTAGTGATAAAGCCGTCGGCCTGTGCTGAGCACAAAGGGATAGGTCTCATCGGGTATCTCAGCGGGGGGAGTCCACTCCACGGGATTGAACACGCCAAGACCACAGGTAAATTCACCATGCTGGTGAAGCACGCAGGTTCCGGGATGGGCCGTATCAGGACAGGGCCACTGGAGACCGTCGTTTTTAATGCGATTATATTTAATGCCTCCCAAATTGGGAGCCACCACAGAAATTTCATTGTCCCAAATTTCTCTGGCACTGTTGGATTTCCAGTCATGTCCCATGCGTTTGGCAATTTGTTTAAAAATCCACCAATCGGGTTTTGCATAACCAGGTGGAAGGCTGGCCGTACGTACCCGGCTCACCCGTCTTTCACTGTTGGTGAACGTGCCGTCGGTTTCGCTCCAGGCTGCAGCGGGAAATACCACATGGGCAAAACGGGTGGTTTCGGTTTCAAAGATATCCTGGCAGACAAGAAACTCAGCCGATGCCAATTCATGTTCCACCTTTTTTATGTCCGGTTCCGTGTTGGCAAGATTTTCCCCAAAAACATAAAAAGCCCTTACTCGACCATCCACAAGACCATCCATCATCTGGGGAATCATTAAGCCGTTTTTAGAGGGAAGATTTTTCACCCCCCAGAATGTTTCAAATTTCTTTCTGGCAAAACTGTCCGTCACAGCCTGGTAGCCGGGAAATACATTGGGAAGGGCACCGCAATCGCAGGCTCCCTGGACGTTGTTTTGACCCCTCAAGGGATTAACGCCCCCACATTCTTTGCCCATATTTCCCAAGAGCATCTGGAGATTAGCCGTATCCATGACATTGTTCTTGCCGCAGGTGTGCTCGGTGATTCCCAAGGTGTAGCACAGCATAACAGGTTTTACAGATGCCAGTATTCGAGCTGTTTTCCGGATGGTGTCCGCATCAATACCCGATATCTCAGCGGCCTTTTCCGGGGGATATTTTTGTACGTTCTCTTTTAATTCTTCAAATCCCACACAACAGGAGGAGACAAATGTCTTATCATAGAGTTCTTCCTCAATTAACACATGCATGATGGCGTTGATAAGGGCAATGTCGCTCCCCACTTTCAAAGGAAGGTGCAGTTCTGCAAAATCCACCAGCTTATGACGTCTGGGATCAATAACAATGAGACGAGCCCCTTTTTCTACGGCATTTTTCAAAAAGGTGGCAGCCACAGGATGGGCCTCGGTCATGTTGGACCCAATAACAAGAAACATTTTTGCCTTGGAAAACTCCCCAAAGGAGTTGGTCATGGCACCTGAACCAAATGATGTTGCCAGCCCGGCAACGGTGGGAGCATGTCAGGTACGGGCACAATGATCTATATTGTTTGTTTTAAACACCGATCGGAACAGCTTTTGCATCTGGTAGGAATCTTCGTTAATGCTCCGGGCACAACTCACACCTGCCAGGGCATCGGGTCCATCTTCTTTAATAATTTGGGTAAATTTTTTTGCCACAAGATCCAGAGCTTCATCCCAGGTGGCACTGCGAAGCTCACCGTTTTCCCGGATCAGGGGTGTTCTGATTCTCTCCTTGGAGTAAATAAAATCGTACCCGAATCGACCCTTGACGCACAGACGGCCCTGGTTGGGTTTTCCTTCCTCCACACCGGTGACTTTAATGATTTTGCCCTTTTTCACATGAAGCCACTGCTGGCACCCCACGCCGCAATAGGGGCAGGTGGTTCTGATTTTTGTTGTTTCCCAGGGCCGGATGGCATTCAGAGCTTTTTTTTCGACCAATGCACCCACAGGACACACCTGGACACATTCCCCGCAAAAGACACAATCAGATGTCATAAGAGAATCATCCTGGCCGGCAATGATTTTCGTTTCATCACCGTTTTTACCAAAGGCAATGGCCCGGTTGACCTGAACCTGATTGCAGGCAGCCACACATCTGCCGCACAAAATGCACCGGGACGTATCCCGTATGATCATGGGGTTATCCATTTCCAGGGGAATCTTTCTGGCAGGGGTAGCGGTGTGTTTGCCCTGAACTTGGTACTTATACGCCAGTTCCTGGAGTTTACATTCTCCCCAGGCCGGGCAGAGGGTTTCGTAATCATCATTGGACTCAACTTCCATCTGAAACTGTGTCCAGGCGTCGTCTCCGGAAGAACCAATGGTGCAGTTATGATTCCCCGAGGACAGCATTTGTTCCAGGACTATTTTTCTCTGACAAATAACCTTGGGAGAATTGGTTTGTACACCCATTTTGGCTTTGGCCAATGTGGAACATGAAAGTGCAAGTTCCAGATGTCCTTCAATTTCCACCACGCAAATTCCACAGTTTCCTGTGGGGGTGGTTCCTTTTAAATAACAAATGGTTGGAATTTCTATTCCGTTCCGGGTTGCAACATCAAGAATGGTTTCTCCCGATTCAAACGTGCAGGGTCTGCCATTTATGGTAATGATTTGTGGATACACTGCTTCCAGCTCCCTTTTAGGGACTTCACATAAGAATAAAACCACTCATTTTCAAACCTGATGCCCGCTATTTGCGGCATATCATAAGTGAAAACAGGTGGATTATTTGTTATGAACTCCCTTATTACTTTGAAATTTCATATTGCTGTTCATGCCCCCAACCGTATCAGCCCAATTTTTATTGATAGAACCTTTATTTATAATGTGCATTGATTGCATAATATGAGTTGATTTTGGTCTATATTAGATATCAAAAACTTCATTGTCAATGATGTCTTGAATAAAATAACAATAAATAACCATTCATATATATAAATTTCTTTTAATTACTTATACTAACTATTGTTTGGTTTTCCATGGAGAAGTGTTTCCTGATAGTATGATTTTTAGTGTGTTTCCCAATTTCAAAAATTTCTTTATCAAAAGACTGTAAAATACTTTTGGGCTCATATGAAGGATACCTGTATTGGGCGCATTCCCATTTTCCCGGTTGGAGATTCAACTCTTTGATTTATAAAGAAATTTTATTTTGCATCAATGGATGGCGGCTTAATGAAATCAATGGGTTATATGATGGGCCGGGAAAATGGGAATGCACCCCCTGTATTTTTAGCAGCAATTCCAAGTTATGTAACTTATCAATAACCCAGGGTCATAAAGTCTACTTACTCGTTAAACGCCGGGTGCTATTCAAAAGAATTTCCTGAATGCCCGGATTTATTGAGAACTTACGAAGTCATTATTTAACATCTTGATATTATTTGATATTTACCAAGGCGATTTTGTGAAGTCCAAAACATAAATATCAATAATTTTAAATAGTTCTCCTGGATTTGACCGGGAAGTGTTGTCTTTTTAATCTATTTGGTGATACTTTTAAAAAAACACAAATCTAAAGTGGCAACACTGAAGTTAGTAACCCAAGCCTAAAGGACTTGGGCTATGAGGATTTAGATAATGAGCTACCCCAGATTAAAATTAGATTAAAATTGGAACTCGTGAGTTGTAAGTTCTCTGAGTTTGCTAAGCCATTATTGTATAACTTACTGAAATAATTAGAACTGGAATTTTTATTCTGATTTTTTCACTACTAATAAATTCAATAGGTTATGAGAACTTACAACTGACGAGATTGGAATAAGGCGGGGGTGTTTAAATCCGCCACTTCTCTTGCTTGGTTTCTGAAACCTGCTATGATTGTTAAAAAGAGCTTAAAAGCTGACATTTCAATCAATATTGTCAGATCTTAAAACCGAGCAAAAAAAATAGAAAGAAAAGTGGGTTTTTGGACACCTCAGAATAAGGTTATTGCTGGAAAAGAATTTTTGTTGACGCAAAGGGTCTGAATCCAGGTGCCAGGTGCCGTTGGTTTGTATATAAGTACCCGGGCATATATTCTCCAAAATAAAATCCATAAATATCAATGATATAT
>CAYSSE010000093.1:0-14471 GCA_964433355.1 uncultured Desulfocicer sp. | reverse complement strand
ATGATAGAGGTTGCCGCAAGGATCAGCAACACAAATACGGTTAATTTCACCGATGTAAAAAACTTCCAGACCCCATTGTTGGAGCCAAATTTCTTTTTTCTATTGGTCATACCTGATTTTCCCTTAAATTCAACTTGAATTTTTTTATATGAAACTTCGTCCAAGACACTGCAATAATTGGAACTTTAGTTTTGGTTGTGGTAAGTGGTTACTACCATGTAAATTATGTCTATAGATTTCTTTTTATTTTGAAGAAAAAAGCCAAAGGATGGCTTGCCCAGACCCATTGAATTGTGTGGGCTTGATCAGCATGCGTCTCCCTGGAAACACCACCCTTTCATCAACAAAGAGTTAAAGAAACGCTCTGTGCCATGACAATTTGCACCCGCTTCCCGTTATTTTCTCTATATGATGTATTTTAAAACCCAAACTATATAGCAAATTCACTCCACAATCGCAAAACTTTTTCCAAATCCCGGGAAAACCCTGCTTTTATTCTCATCAATCGAGGGGATCATATTCTTCCCGTTCTTCCCGGATCAACTGACTATTGGCAAAAAACATTCCCATCCAGACATTCATTTATTTATTCACCCGATCCGCATTAAATTCTTGACACATAAGGCGTAGAAGGCTAAACATATACACATATTACAAGCCTTATTAATATCAATATAAATAAGTTCTGTTTATGAATGGGTTTTAGGGGTTGACCATAACGTCAGCTGGCTTGTGATGGATCGAATTCTATCCCCGTATAGTGGCCCATCTTATAATTAACCTCGATTTTTAAAGGCTGTAGTCATTAATCAGAATCATAGAAAACACACTAAAAATTTTTAAAAGGAGGATTCTTATGAGAAAAAGTATTTTGAAGGGAATTATTGTTTTTGTCGCAATGATGTTCATGGGCGCCTGTGCGGCCCAGGGACCGAATAAAACACTGCCAACATTTTCACCCGCTAAAATAAATGCAGCCAATTACACCTCAAAGGTTGATAATTTTATTGTTGTGATGGATGCGTCCAGTTCCATGACTGATCTGTGCATGGGAACCTCCAAATACACCCTGGCCACAGGACTTGTTTCCAGAATGAATCAGACCATTCCAGAACTGGGACAAAATTCAGGTCTGCGAACATTTGGACTCAATAAGTCCATGTCCACCAAGCTTGAGTATGGAATGACAACCTATTCCACCGCCGATTTTGGCGCAGCGGTGGAAAATATAACGGGTATGGGCGGATTTACCCCCATGGCTAAAGGCATTGACGCCGCTGCCATAGATCTGGATCAGGCAAAGGGAAAAACCGCCCTGATCATCGTCAGTGACGGTCTGCAAACTTTTGGTAGCGCCACTAATGCAGCCCAGGCATTGAAAGACAAATTTGGACCGTCTCTGTGCATCTATCCTGTCCTTGTGGGCAATGCCGCCTCTGGAATGACCCTGATGGAAAAACTTGCTGACATCGGTGAATGCGGCTTTTTTTCCAAGGGTGAGGCACTGGTATCCAGCGCTGGCATGGCCGCCTTTGTAAAAAAAGTTTTCCTCACAAAAAAGGCAGCCCCCAAAGACAGCGATAACGATGGGGTTATTGATGACAACGATCTATGCCCCGATACCCCTGCTGGTGTTGTGGTAGATCAGAATGGTTGTCCCCTCGACACCGATCAAGACGGCGTCTATGATTACATGGACAAATGCCCGGGAACACCTTTGGGTGCCCAAGTCAACGCCCAGGGCTGCTGGATTCTTGGATCTTTGCTCTTTGATTTTGACAAAACAGATATCAAACCCGAAGGGTTTGGAGAACTCAATGGCGTTGTGGAAATTCTAAAAAAGAATCCTGCCATGACAATTCTCCTACAGGGACATACGGATAATGTGGGAAGCGCAGCTTACAATCAAAAACTATCCGTCAAAAGAGCCAACTCCGCTAAAGATTATCTTGTAAACAAAGGTGTCAGTTCTGGTCGAATTTCCTGTGAAGGGTATGGATTTACCCAGCCCGTGGCCACCAATACAACCGACTTTGGTCGATCTTTAAACAGGCGGGTGGCAATTAAACCGGAAATGTAGCCCCAGATACCCATGAACCTGGTAAATTAAAAAATATCAACACCCCCTGAGTTAAAGGCTCGGGGGTTTTCTTGCCTATTTTTTTATAAAAATAAATACTGGTGATATATATTATTATATCGAAAATGAGCCGTAAGTAAAAATTTTAGTCCAGTACTTATGAGAATGCCATCGTTCATACAATACAAAAAAAAGCCCTCTGGAATATCTGTTCCAGGGGGTTTTTGATTTTATCTTAATAATTTTTAAGGATACGCAGCATGTTTTCCATTGAGCAGTTCAAACAACAATATGAAGTAGAGCAGACCACCTTTTCCGTTGGACGTCACCGATTGAAACTGTTTGTCCCCCAAAAAATTGATACTTTTATCAACCCGGATGACCTTTTCAGTAACTTTCCCCTGTGGTCAAAAATATGGGAAGCCACAGCGGTGCTGGCCAGCCACATATCAACCATAGAAGTAAATCCAGCCCATCGCTATCTTGAGATCGGTGCGGGCATGGGGGTGGCAGGACTGTGTTGTGCCCGGATGGGACATGTTATCATTATCACCGAATACAACGAAGATGCCCTCAACTTTGCCCGGGCCAATGCCCTGCTAAACAATATGGAATCAGATATTGTTGTAAAACTGGACTGGAATCAGCCCCTTGTCCAGGGTAAATTTGATTATATCATCGGATCGGAGGTGGTGTTCAAGGAGACTGATTTCCCGGGCCTTTACTTCTTATTTCAAAAATATCTCAAGCCAGGGGGGAGGATTATTCTTGCCGAAGGCATGAGGAAAACCTCTCTAAAATTCATCCAGGAGATGGAAAAACATTTTCAAATCCGCATGAAAAAACACACCATTGGGCCCGCAGAAAAATCAGTATCTGTGGTGCTCATGGAAATGAGGGAAAAAGACTAAAGAACATCACTCATTTTTATCCTGTTCAAGCAACCTAAGCACCATGGATTTTTTATTTTTTAAGATTTTGGATCCCCGGGTTATTTTGCACAGGCTTATGCCATATTTTTCAGCAATTTTACGCTGGGTCATTCCTTGATTAAGGTCTTTGAGCAATTTCCAACGAAGGGAAAGATCGGCCAGCTCTCCCGGTGTAAAGATATCCTGAAACAGGGAATCAAGATCTTCCAGGTGATCAATGGATAAAATGGCGCTCAACAACTCTTTATCAACGGACATCTTTTTCTCCTTATACACTCAATTATTTCAAATAACTTTGATGTATGAATAACGGATTTAGTTTAGTTTTAATATAAGCCACCACAAAGATGGCTGGAATATCACTGCCCAAGGACTTAAATGACATGAATGGTAAAATGCTCGAAAATATTTTAAACCAGGTGGCACAAGGTGGGCTCTCCGTGGACAATGCCCGGGGAAAATTGGAGCACCTGGCCTTTGAAGATATTGAAATTGCGCACATTGATCACCACAGATCCATGAGAAAGGGATTTCCAGAGGTCATTTTCGGCCAGGGAAAAACAGCTATCCAGATTATCCGGATATTACAGGCCATGGCGATTTCTGAAGAGGTGATACTGGTCACCCGTATCAACAAAGACAAGGCAGACCAGGTAATGCAAACCATTCCTGAAGCCTTCTACGATGAAGAGGCCCGGATTCTGCAGCTACAAAAAAAACCACCGAAAATAATCAATGGAGGTGAAATTCTTGTGATCTCCGCAGGCACATCGGATATCCCCGTTGCCAGGGAGGCCACCATCACGGCCCGGGCCATGGGAAACCGAGTCACCACCATCTTTGATGTGGGGGTGGCAGGGATACATCGACTTTTTGCCCATAAAAAAATCATTGAACAGGCATCGGTGATCGTGGTTGTTGCCGGCATGGAAGGTGCCCTTCCCAGTGTGGTGGCAGGCATGGTGAAATCCCCTGTAATTGCGGTGCCCACCAGTATTGGGTATGGCACCAGTTTCGGGGGCATGACAGCCCTTTTGTCCATGCTCAACGCCTGTAGCTCAAACATTGCCGTGGTGAACATAGACAATGGATTTGGCGGAGGTCACATGGCAGCCACCATCAATTGCCTCACGGCCCTTTCCCATGACACCACCCGCCGGAAAAATCCGCAATAAATAATTTTCAGAACATACCATCCAGCAACGAGGGAGTTTCAGCAGTGCTTGGAAAGGATGTCAAACAAGTTTTTTTCCGTCAATGGGACAGGATTGCCTTTCATGCTGCTGGATTTCAACGCCTGTGTGCTTAATTGGCCACAGTGGTTTTCATTGAAGCCATAATGCGACAACCCAGGCAATGGAAGGTACTGGGTCATTTTGTTGATCCATTCAACCGCATCTTCGGGGGGGGCTGCCGCATTTCCCGTCAAGAGAAATGCCACTTCTCCAAGCTTTTTTATCACATGATGGAAACCTTGCCTTTCACTTTCGGCCAGATTCATGGCCATGCACGGCCCCAATAACCTTGCGCAGATGACCCCATGGGGGGCGGGTATCATCCCCCCCATGGGGCCAGCAATACCATGCACCGCCCCAAGCTTTGCGTTGGCAAGGGCAATGCCACTAAAAAGAGCGGCAAGGCTCATGTTTTCCCTGGCAGAAAGATCATCTCCCCTGTCATGGGCCGCTTTAAGGGAAACGGCCACCTTTTTTATCCCCTCCCGGCACAGGGCATCTGTCAGGGGATTTGCAAACCGGGAGATAAACGCCTCCATAAGCTGTGTCAGGGCATCCATTCCCGAAGAGGCTGTGACAAAAGGGGAGACGCTCACGGATAGTTCTGGATCCACAATGGCCACATCCGGTGCCATGAAAGGGCTTCTAAGGCTTACTTTCACCCCATGATCCGGGGCGGAAAGAACACTGTTAAAGGTAACTTCTGCACCGGTACCGGCGGTGGTGGGCAACACCACAAGGGGAAGTGGGGGGCAGGTTAAAGGATTTCCCCCTCCGATCACTTCAAGATAGTCCATGGCAGGCAAGGGGTTGGTGGCAAGGGCTGCAATGGCCTTGCCGGCATCCACAACACTGCCCCCACCCACGGCAATGACAAGATCCACGCCCAGATTATGAGCTGCCTTTGCACCCTGCTCCACCTGGTCAACGGTGGGCTCCCCTTTCTGGGGAAAACAGGTGTACCTGATCTTGTTCTGTTCAAGGAGGATCCGAATGTCATTGACACGGGATGTGTCAGACCCTGAAATCAACAAGGCATTCTGACCCATGCCGGAGACAATATCCCCGAGTCTGCGGGCCTCTCCCCGGCCAAAATAGATTGTCGTCGGGGTACTAAAAGAAAATGTCATATACCTATCTCCATATATCAACTCAAAAGCCGTCCTGATTTTTTTCGCCCCCCAGTCATGCTTTTACCCATGAGCCATCCGGCCAACAACACCCCGGCCCCAGAAAGAAACCATTTGATCATCCCAGTTTTAAGGGGCTCATCCCCGGAAGCGGTTATGGCGTCTATCTTTTGGGTCAGGGTCGTCACCTGTTTTTTCAAGGCTTCATTTTCAGTAATAAGCCCCCCGGATTCAGCACTTGATTTCAGGGCATCCATGGCTGTTTCCAATTCCTTGCCTGTAGATTCCAGACGGGTATTTGTCTCCTGCAAGGCCTTATTCTCGGCCTGGATTTCCTTGAGTGATGTTTCAAGGGCCGAGATCTGCTCTTGATCTTTCTGGGCGACAGTGTCAGCGCCGGAAGAAAACGATGCATTGGAATCCTGGCTTGCTTCCAGTAATTTTTCAAGATCTGCAATTTTTAAATTCAATTGATCAATGACCATGGGCTTGGGAATTTCCAGGGTGATATACTGTTTTTCAACCCAGCCTTCATCTCCCTCCACAGTTCTGACCTTGAAATGCGTTTTGTCTTTTTCCAATATTTCCAGGGCTGCATTACTTCTCAAGGTCTGAACCACATTATAATTACTCCCAGGACCATCTCTCATGGTCAGAATTAACATATCAGACACATAACCGGTTTCGGCATGGGGGGCATCACAAAATATCAATGGCACCAATATCAAAAGAATTAAACTCGAAATCTTACCAGGCACCGTTATTTTCATTTATTTTTCTCCTTTCCATGGGGGGTTTCTTTTCCAATATCAACACTGGAACAATTTTACAATACCATTCCCAAAAATCCTTGCAATGCATTAGAATGCAGTGTATTTGTTCATAACTATGAGACTTTTAAAAGAACGGCAGCAGATTATCACCTTTGGGAACAAAATGCTCCAGGCCGGTTTAACCACCGGTTCCGGGGGAAATATCAGCTATTTTAATCGACAGGAACAATGCATTGCCATCACCCCCAGCGGCATTGAATATCCCCTGTTGCAACCAGAAGACATTGTTATACTGCATGCCAATGGAACCCCATGCCAGGGAGACAACCGGCCTTCCAGTGAAGTGGGGTTTCACCTGTCCCTTTACAACCAGCGCCAGGATGTTAATGCCGTGGTTCATACCCACTCCACCTACGCCACCACGTTTGCCTGCCTGAACAGAGAGATTCCCGCCGTCCACTACCTGGTTGGATTTGCCGGGAAAAAGGTTCCCCTGGCTCCATACGCCACTTATGGCACCCCTGAACTTGCCTTAAACATTTCAAATACCATCGCAGACTACAATGCAGTGCTTCTGGCCAACCACGGCCTGGTGGCTGTGGGGAAAGACCTAACATCAGCCTTTAATACGGCAGAAGAGATTGAACTGGTGGCAAGAATCTGCTACCAGGCAGAGTGCATTGGAAAACCCATCATTCTTTCCGATGGGGAAATGGAACGGGTGATTGAAAAATTTGCAGATTACGGCCCCCAGGAATCTAAAAATATAACATAATTTTTACCACATTGCATAGAACTGCCACAGGCAGACCATTTGTGAATGGAATCCCTTTCCTGGGTTTCCCTCCGAACCCCAACTGTTAACACCCTATATTAATGGAGTATTACCATGAGCGATCACACCCACGACCATGACCATGAGCACACGCATTCACATGACCACGACCATGGACACCCCCATACACACGAACACACACATGAGCCTGCCCATGAGATGAGTATGGAAGAAAAAATTTCAACCCTGCTGAACCACTGGATTGATCACAATAACAGCCATATGGAAACCTACCGAAGTTGGGCACAAAAGGCAGAGGACGCCTCCCTTGCAGAGGTGGCTGTTCTGCTAAAAGAGACTGCGGAGACCTCTGGCACAATAACCACAAAACTCAAAACAGCACTCAAAGCCATCTCTGGATAAAAAGTGTGTACAAGACTACCACCTAAGCCGGGACACTTTGTAAAATCAGAGACTTGCAAAGAGCATCATTTTGGATACCTCGAGAGTGCAAATTGTCCCGCTTTAAGGGACTTCACCATAATAAAACTACCCGCTTTCAAATTTAATGCTCAGTATTTACATCATATTTTAAGTGAAGATGGGTAGGTTATTTGTCATGAACTCCCTAACAGGTAGCCAAAGTGCAAGAAGGGGCTGACATAACATCGGCCACTCTGGGGAGAGGTCAGACCGTATAGCCAATCAGGAATTGACCTTTTTTTTATTTCCGAACCCACTCCCACGCTTTCCCACAAGATAGGGATATAGCTGGGAAATGAGCATCCCCATCATCATCAGTATACATCCAAACAATGCCCGTCCGGAAAGCACCTCGTTTAGTACAAGCCAGCCCCCCAGGGCCGCAATGACAGATTCCAGGCTCAATAATATGGCAGCAGGGGCAGGATGGCTGCCCTTTTGTCCATAGATCTGAAGGGAATAGGCAATTCCCACGGAGAAAACCCCTCCATAAAAAAGGGGAAGGGCTGCTGCCTGGATTCCCTGCCAAGCGATCTCTTCAAATACAATTGCCACACCAAGACTCAACATAGAACAGATGGCACATTGAATAATGGAGAGAAGAACGGTGTCTATTTGATTGGCCAACCTGCCAATTATCACCACATGGCATGCAAAAAAAAATGCGCCCAGGAACTCAAGAAAATCTCCATAGCCAATGGTCATATTCTGGGTGATACTTAAAAAATAAAGCCCCACAGCGGCAAGCAAGGCCCCCATCCATGTGCCAGCACTGGATTTTTGTTTCCATAACAGCCCAATAAAGGGAACGATCACCACATAAAGTCCCGTAATAAACCCCGCTTTACCCGCCGTTGTATGAACCAAACCCACCTGCTGGAGGGAGGCACCAACAAAAAGAACCATCCCGGCGATTACACCACTTTTTATGGCCAAAGACACAGGCAAAGCAGTGGGTGCAGTAACTATCTTATTTTTTTGCCGCCTCATCCCCACCATTAAAAAGGGCAGCAAAGAGACCCCACCCAGCGCAAAGCGAATCCCATTGTAGGTGAATGGCCCCACATGATCCATCCCCATACGCTGGGCCACAAAGGCAAACCCCCAGATGGTGGCAGCCAAAAGTAATATCAATTCTGATTTAAATGTTTTAAATTCCATGGTATAAAAAGCCTTATGTTCAGGAAATGGATACACACCCAGATGAATGAGCCTGTTGATTAAGTCGCTTTTTGCAAAATAATCACACAATATCTTGATATTGGGTAATCTAATATTCAACATATTGCATCTATAATCCAGAGATCTGTACTAAATCAACAGGGTCATGAATGTTCTGGAGAATATTGTTGCACGACATTGCTCACCATCAAATAAGTGCCTGAAATCAAGTGATGACAAAGCACTACAATGGCATTTTTTAATACCAGAACGAAAAAACAAGTCAAGACAATTTTCGTCAACAATTCTAATTATGACACTTGATGGCTTTCTAAACTACAAAGTTACGGTTTCGCTCAACGTAAATTCAGTAGGTTATGCACCATTGGTGCCGTTTGGAAATCCATAATTAGAATTGCTGAATTTTCGTACATCTATCCCGGGTTGGAATTTAGAGGAGATCATGACAGAAAAAAATATGGATATAGACACCCTGGCAGGACAGCGGCTCATGGCCGGTTTTGACGGTACCAAGTTGAATGATGAGATAAAATTTTTGATCCATGATCTCAAGATCGGGGGGCTGATCCTGTTTGCCGGGAATGTGAAAAATCCCGGTCAAGTGGCCATGTT
Source organism: uncultured Desulfocicer sp. (assembly GCA_964433355.1). Lineage (GTDB taxonomy): Bacteria > Desulfobacterota > Desulfobacteria > Desulfobacterales > Desulfobacteraceae > Desulfocicer. Next base: position 5,269 of record CAYSSE010000093.1, on the reverse strand, counting down.
GTGCCGGGATAGCCAAGAATTTGCCCGCCAATGTAACTGCCCTCCCCTGTTTCTGGCCATTGACCAGGAAGGGGGTCAGGTGGCCCGACTTAAAACACCTCTTTTTAAAGAATTCCAAGGGGCACCGGCAATAAACACCCTTACAAAAGCCAGGGCACTGGGTCAGGAAATGGCGGATTTACTCAAAGGGCTTCACCTTAATATGAACCTTGCACCGGTGATGGACACGGTTCCCCATGGATTTAAAGGGATCATGAATCAACGGGTATTTCAGGGAAGCCCGAAAAGCGTTGCGAATTTGGGTATGGCCGTAATCCAAGGGCTCCAGAACAATGGCATCATGGCTGTGGCCAAACATTTCCCCGGCATTGGCAGAACCACACTGGATTCCCATCTTTACCTTCCCCTTCTTGAAACCCCCGAAGAAGAACTGATGCAAACTGATTTAATCCCTTTTAAAGGGGCCATTGAGGAAAAGGTTTCAGGCATTATGCTCTCCCATATCCTCTATTCCCGGATAGACTCAACTTGGCCTGCAAGTCTGTCCGTTAAAATTGCAAAGCGCCTTTTAAGGCAACGCATGGGATATGATGGCATTGTGATGACCGATGATCTTGATATGAAAGCCATTGAGTATGACATGAAAACGTGCGTGCAGCAGATATTAAAGGCCCACATTGATATGTTCCTCATCTGCCACAGCGGCCCGGACATTGAAACGGCCATAAAGGAAACCCGAAAGATTCTTTCCCGGGATCAGGCAATGTATGACATCGGCATGGCATCGGTGGGAAGAATTCTGACAACAAAAAGACAATATCTTCCTCCGACGCTTCTTACATCCGGGTGCGGGAAAAAACATCGTGGTCAAGCTGACAAAGGGTACCATCTTTAATAAGACGATGTCCCCTGGCTGCAATCATGGCGGCATTGTCTCCACAAAGGGGCAGGGGAGGCAGGGCCAGGGTCATTCCCTGGGCTGTAGCATCCCTTGCCACACGTCTGCCAAGGGCGGTGTTGGCAGATACGCCACCGGCCAGAGCCACAGTGCCACACCCCTTAACTTTGGCGGCATGGAGTAATTTAAAGGAGAGTACATCCAGCACGGCAGCCTGGAAAGATGCGGCAATATCAGCCACATCCCCTGGGGACAACTTTCCTTCCCGTTGTTGCAAATGCCGGGCAACAGCAGATTTTAAGCCGCTAAAGCTGAAATCAAAGCCCTCTTTATCCAAGTAACTTCTGGGAAACCGAATTTTACCAGGATTTCCCTTTTCTGCCAGTTTTTCAATGATGGCACCTCCGGGATAGCCCAACCCCAACATTTTTGCCACTTTGTCAAAGGCTTCGCCGGCGGCATCATCCCGGGTCTGTCCCATGAGTTCAAAGTCGTTGGCAGAGGTGACATGGTAGAGGTTGGTGTGCCCCCCGGAGGCCAGAAGTATGACAAAGGGAAGGGATGGAGGCGTCTCTCCCAGAAAAACAGAATAGATATGCCCTTCCAGGTGATTCACACCGATCCAGGGAAGTCCCCGGGCCCAGGCAAAGGCCTTGGCAAAGGAGAACCCCACAAGAAGTGCCCCCACAAGCCCCGGTCCCCGGGTGGCCGCCACCCCGTCAATGTCATCCATGGTGATACCAGCGGTTTCAATGGCTTCAGTGACAACGGGTAAAATGGCTTCCATGTGCATGCGCGATGCCAGTTCTGGCACCACGCCACCATATTTATGATGTACTTCAATTTGGGTTGACACAATGGAAGATCGGATAATACACCCATCTTCCACCACGGCTGCCGCTGTCTCGTCGCAGGAGGATTCTATTCCAAGAATAATCATCCAGGCTTAGACCCATTCAACCTGGGGTTCTGAGCCATCCCGGGAGGTGATTTCACCGATGAGAAAGGCTTTTTCATCCATGGCACCCAGGCGATCCATCACCTCCTGGGCATTTTCTTCAGGCACCACAACAATCATGCCCAGTCCATTGTTAAAGGTTCGATGCATTTCATGCGCATCCACATTTCCCGCCTTCTGCAAAAAAGAAAATACAGGAGGGATTTCCCAGCTACCAGTTTCAATTTTCACCTTACAGACATTGGGAATCACCCGGATGATATTCTCATCAATTCCCCCACCGGTGATATGGGCAATGCCATGGATGGGAAGATCCCGGGCAAGGCCCATGAGTGTATTGCAATAAATGCGTGTGGGGGTTATCAGCTCTTCTCCAAGGGTTTTCCCCAAATCCGGAATATGGGTGTCCACCTTGTACTGGCAGGCATCAAAGCAAATTTTACGCACCAGGGAAAATCCGTTACTGTGAACCCCACTGGAGGCAATGCCGATTAACTTATGGCCATTGCGGATCTCTGAACCATCAATGATCTTGGCATTATCCACAATTCCCACGGAAAACCCAGAAAGGTCATACTCACCCGGGTGATACATTCCCGGCATTTCTGCGGTTTCACCGCCAATGAGGGAACACTGGGCTTCGCAACATCCCTTGGCAATGCCCTCAATGATGCTGGCCGCCTTGCTACTATCCAATTTGCTCATGGCAAGGTAATCAAGGAAGAAAAGGGGTTTTGCCCCCTGCACCACAATATCATTGACGCACATGGCCACCAGATCAATGCCGATGGTATCGTGGCGATCCATCATAAAGGCAATTTTAAGTTTGGTTCCCACCCCATCTGTTGAACTGACCAGAACAGGGTTTGAACAGTTGGATAGATTCAGGGAATAGAGGCCGCCAAAGCCACCGATTTCTCCCATGACACCGGATCTGGGTGTGGATTTTGCAAGCTTTTTGATGACCCCGACAAGGTCATTTGCTTTATCAATATCAACGCCTGCATCGGCATAGGTTATGGACTCGCCCATCTGATTGCTCCTAAAATTTTTTTATGTGAAAAAGCAGGTACTGGGTACGGTGTGTTCATGCACCTTACCTTTTCAATTTTTATTTTGACAAGTAACCTTGCCATGATCATTTTTATATATGATGTTCATTAGATATAAAGGCTTAAAATTAAGTCAAAAATTCTAAACTTATTCTCTTCAATTGTCAAAACTTTTTTGACATCAAGCCCATGATCATGTATTTCACCAGTATATTTAACTTAACCTTACAACCATCGGTTCGACCATTTTTTATAACAGATTGCATTTATTGATATAAAAAAATAAAAAACTTAAATAGAATTGCATTTAGATTACAGCATGTTATAATTACTATCGAACCGAGAGTTACAATCAAACTTCAGGAGATTTTGTAATGAAGGATATAAATATTGGTATACTGGGGTGTGGTATTGTGGGAACCGGTGTGGCAAAGCTCCTCATGGAGAGCCATGCACTGCTCAAATCACGCATTGGCGTGGGACTGAACCTGAAATATGTTGCAGATCTGGACACCCACACCCCCCGTGGCATTACCTTTAAAGAGGGGGTTTTCATTTCCGATGCATCCCGGGTTCTAAATGATCCGGACATTGACATTGTGGTGGAACTCATCGGTGGCAAAACCATTGCACAGACCTTTACCCTCCAGGCACTTGAAAACAAAAAACATGTGGTAACCGCCAACAAGGCACTCATTGCCTCCCATGGCAACGAGCTTGTGAAAATCGCCACCGCCAACCAGGTGGAGTATGCCTTTGAAGCCAGTTGTGGCGGATGTATGCCCGTGGTGAAAAGCATTCGAGAATCCCTGGTGGGCAATCATATCCAGTCTTTCACAGGCATTTTAAACGGCACCTGCAACTACATTCTCACCAAAATATCCAAAGAAGGATGTCTCTTTGAGGATGGCCTGAAAGAGGCCCAGGCAAAGGGCTATGCCGAAGCCGATCCCTTTTTGGATGTGGAGGGCCATGATTCAGCCCACAAACTTGCCATCCTGGCGGCCCTGGCCTATGGCATGGAGATCAATCTTGCGGATATCCATGTGGAGGGCATCAGTCAAATCACCCCCATGGACATTGAATTTGCCAAGGATTTTGGGTACTGTATCAAACTTCTGGCCATCAGTAAAAATGAAGGAGACACCGTGGAGGCAAGGGTTCACCCAGCCATGATTCCCCTGGACAGCCCCCTTGCCCATGTGGACAAAGCCATGAATGCCATCACCATTGACGGAGATGCCTCGGGGCAAACCATGCTCTATGGTGCCGGAGCGGGCATGATGCCCACAGCCAGTGCCGTGATCAGTGACATTGTGGACATTGCAAGGAATATCATTTCAGGATGCAGACAACGGGTTCCGATTATGTCATACCCTGGTGGCAACATCAAAAAAATCGCCATCAAACCGGTGTCTGAAATTAAGACCGGGTACTATATCCGACTGGCAGCCCTGGATCAACCCGGCGTTCTTTCCCGGGTGTCGGGCATTCTGGCAGATCATGGCATCAGTATTAAATCTGTCCATCAAAAGGGCCGCCGCTCCAATGGCACCGTTCCCATTGTCATGACCACCCACATTGCCAGAGAAAAAGATGTACAAGATGCCCTGGCCAAGATTTCCAATCTGGATTCCATACCGGAAAATTCCATTATCATTCGAATAGAAGACAAACACAACGATCAGTAGGACAAAAAAATGAATCTCATATGCTCAGACCTTGAAGGGGTTTTTATCCCTGAAATCTGGATCAACGTTGCCGAAAAAACCGGCATTGAAGACCTGAAACTTACCACAAGAGATATTTCAGACTATGATGTATTAATGCAGAAAAGACTCTCCGTCATGGCTGCCCATGGGTTGAAATTAAAGGACATCACCGATGTCATTGCCACCATGGATCCCATGGAAGGTGCCTTTGAAACCCTGAACTGGATTCGGGAAAGATATCAGATCATCATCCTGTCGGACACCTTTGATGAGTTTGCAAGACCCTTGATGAAAAAGCTCAATTACCCGGCCCTGCTCTGCCACAGCCTCACCATTGCCCCGGACGGAAGCATCAGTGATTATAACCTGCGCCAGGCCAGCCAGAAGAAAAAAGCCATTCAGGCATTTAAGTCTTTGAATTACAGAACCATTGCATTTGGGGACTCTTATAATGATACTGCCATGCTCAAGGCGGCAGACCATGGGTTTTTATTTTGTCCCCCGGCCAATGTGGTTAAAGAATTTCCAGAGCTGGCAGTCACCCGTAATTACGACGAGCTGAAAGAAAAACTTACCAGCCTTTTATCTTAGAGAGAGTCAACAACCCCTACCCTAAAGGGATAGGGGCTTGAAAAAGCTCCTACCTGAC
>CAYSSE010000092.1:0-14723 GCA_964433355.1 uncultured Desulfocicer sp. | reverse complement strand
ATAATGCCATTTGGCTCCGCGTCTACGACCCAATATTCGTTGTGTCCAGCAGGGCCTGGGTGTTTTATAAGAAAGTCTCAGCAACGTGCTATAATTAAAGGACTTTCATTTTTCGTTGTGGCAGTGGTGACTGCCATGTATGTTTATATGAAAGAGTAGATGCGCCTAACATTCTTTCACGTTTCGTTGTGGGCAGGCCAAGACCAGAATAGGGTCTGCCCGTGGCAGTTATGTTATTTTTACAAAAATACCGGCCAGAAGCATCATGATCGTCATGTAAAAAAAGAATTTACGTTCAGCCTCTTTGGAAAACTTTATTGTTCCATTTTTAAATAGGGTTTTCCATGTATCGTTATTACCGTTTTCTTGCTTTTTCATGATACCATCCTGTTAAAATTGATTAAAACCCAGGCATTCCACCAAACCCTCTAAAGGCCCAGTAAATGCCGGTGAGCAGCAATAACACCACATTGGCAAAGAAAAACAGGGGAATACCAGCCCTGAGATAATCCTTGGGCTCAAGATACCCACTGGCATACACAATGGCATTGGGCGGTGTGCCGATGATCAGGCAATAGGCAAAGGAAGAAGCTATGGCCGTTGCCATGGCCATGAAGGGCAGATAGGTGGTGCCGGGATGTACCATGCCTGCCATGTTCAGGGCGATGGGACCCACGGATGCCGCTGCAGGGCCGTCGGCCATGAGGTTGGTTAAGATGGAGGTCAATCCATTACTGATGGCAAGAAGGGGTAAGCCTGATTCCATGCCAAACTGTGACAGAAAATCAATGACGGATCGTGCCAGCCAATAGGCAGCGCCGGTTTGATCCAACACCCGACCAAAGATAATGGCACCGGCATAGAGCCATACAACACCCCAGTCCACCTTATCCTGGTAATCCCGCCAATTGACCACGCCGGTGAGGATATACCCCACGGCACCGGCCACGGCGATGACGCCAATACCCAGACGAACGGGATAAATGCCCATATTATAAAAGGATTTTTCTGTAAACCAGCCAAACACCATAATGACAAAGATGATTAAAGCCCAAATCTGATGTTTATTCCATCCCCCCATTTTACCGATTTCCGTTTGTAACTGTTCCATGGCCGGGGCCAGGGAGGTGATCTGGGGTTTAAACCTGAAATTAATGACAAACCAAGACACCGGAATCATGAGAATGAGAAAGGGAAAACAATAGGTGACCCATTGGAAATACCCAATGTCCACACCAAACATGTCCGTGAGATAGGTCATCATGATAACGTTCCTGGCACCACCGGAAGGGGCACCGGGTCCGCCGATGTTACAGGCCATGGCAATGCTGATCATCAGCATTTTGGCAAGTTCTTTATCTTCCGGCACTTCCCGGGTCAGGCTGTTCTGGTATAAGAGCATGCCAATTGGAAGAAACATGGCTGCCAGGGCATGATCGGAAATAAAGGCGGCCAAAGGGGTGATAATGAGAAAAAAAATCAGGGTGATCCACTTGATATTGGGCACCGCCAGTTTTTTAAACATCATAAGGCACACCCGTTTATCCACACCGGTTTTCACAAAGGCGGCGGCAAACATCAAACTTCCCATGATGAACCAGCAGGCATCACTCCAATAAAGCATGGCCACTTCCTGGCGTGAAATTACGCCGGTGAACACAAGAATCAGACCGATGCAAAAGGCCACAGCCGGTAAAGGGATACACTCCGTTAAAAAACAGAACACCACAAACAGGCCCATGGCAATGGCCACCTTGATCTGCCAGGCTCCATTATCAGCAGCAATTTTATCACTGCCGGTCTGGTCTTTGTATTGCAAACCGTCCTTTCGCAGTACCAATGCACTTGTCATGATGGTTTTAAAATCCTGATCCGTCACATTCTCCTTGATGTAAGTATGGGCCTTGTCAAAATTGGTTTGGGTTGCTTCTATTTTATATTTTTTACACCATTTGGCATTCCGTTTAAGAAAACGTGCTTTTTGCAAAGCACCAATGCGCATGTTCTGTTCCATTATTTTTGCCGTGAGCAGTTGCCACTGTTCCACGGATGAACTTTCCTCCTGGAACAATGCCATGGTGATATGATTCACCACAGCTTTGGGACCCACATGATATTCCATGCCCACATCCTTCATGCCATGGGGTGTTGGCATTATCAGGACAGCGAAAAAAAGGACAACAGGAATGATAAACAATTTCCAATTAATATACTTGTCATATCCGGTGACCGGCTTTGCTTTTTTCATTGATCAACCTCCAAAAGTAGGGTTCTATTCGTCATCATCCTTGAGAATTTCCCGGGGGGATCTCATGAATTTTTTGCTCTGGGCCACCCGGATTTTTTCCTCCAGGCGCTGTCTTTTTTCATAAGCTTCTTCTGCTTTTTCAATGATATCGTCAATGTCAGCCGGTTTCATCAGATAATCCGTGGCCCCGGATTTTAATCCATCAATGGCAGAATCCACTGTGGCATGGCCGGTGAGCATTACCACCTCCACCAGGGGATAGAGCTGCTTGATGAGCTTTAAAGTCTCATTGCCGTCCATGCCGGGCATCTTGACATCCAGAATCACCACATGAATAATTTGTTTTTGAAGGAGTTCCAATGCCTCGGGTCCGCTGTTTGCCACGGCCACGGAATACCCTTTCTTTTCCATGAGGCGTTTGGTTGTTTTCAGGTACCTTTCTTCGTCATCCACCAGTAAAAGTTTCATTTTTTCCACGGTTCATTCCTCCTGTTTGTATTGGGTTCTAAATTCTATGGGTGGCCTGCATCGCTGGCAGAGTGATCACAAAGGTGGTTCCTTTGCCTTTTTCGCTCTCCACAGCCATGGTTCCCCCAAAATTTTTGATGATGCCGTAACACACCGACAATCCAAGGCCAGTGCCTTTTCCCACAGGTTTTGTGGTAAAAAAAGGCGAAAAAATCTTTCCAATATTGTCCGGATCAATTCCCATGCCGTTATCGGCAATTTTTATTTCAGCATGGCCCTGTTCTGTTCGTTCTGATTTGATTCGCAATATTCCCCCTGATGTTCCATGGGCTTGGGTAATTGCATCCATGGCGTTGTTTACAAGATTTAAAATTACCTGCTGGAACTGGGAGGCATCCCCCTGGAAGAGGGGGGTGTCATGGGCAATGTTCTGGGCCATATCAATACCCTCCACCTGGGCCTTTTTTTCCACCATATGGATAATTTCAGGAATGATCTCACAGGGATTCAAAACCACTTGTTTTGATTCGTTTTTTCGACCAAACTTTAAAATGGCGTGGGTGATTTCAGAGCAGCGATTCACCTGGAGTTTTATCTGATCCATGGATTCCTGGATTTCTGCCACTTCTTCCCCGGCCGTGGGGGTCAACAGCTCTGAGACTTCCCCCAAAATGGTTTCAATGAGAAGATGTTCGCCTTTGATGATCTGCAATGGATTGTTGATTTCATGGGCAAATCCGGCGGCCATTTCTCCGATTTCCGCCAACTGCACCGCCCGGATCAACTGGTTGCCAAGGTTCTCTTTTTCCATGCCAAGAGTGGCCATACGTTTGAGGATGTGTTCCGTCATATAGATGGCCGTAACGATGATCACGGCCCCACCCATGACCATGATTAGCAAGGTGATGTACAGTGCGGAATAAAGGGATTTATAAGCATCTTTTTTTTCCTGGCGCACCACCAGAAGCCAGGCCCTGTTTTGAAGTCGGGTGGTGGCATAGAGGTATTGATCCCCGTCAGGATCGGATTTGATAAAGGTTTGAATGGCATTCCCTGATACCGGAGAATCAGTGGACTGGGGGAAATCAGCATATTCCGGATCTTTTTCCATGATTCCAATGCCCCCAGAGCGCCTTTCGGTCTGGGAAATTCCAGAGGTGTTCAGGATATAAGATTCTCCGGTTTTTCCGATGCGTACCTTGGCTACTAACTGGTCAAAAACCAGGGTGTCAATGGTGGCCCGGAGCACCCAGGAATCACCGTTTTTCTCCTGTTTCACGGCAATGACAAAATGGGGAACATTGCGATATCCTGAAAAAATATCGCTGATATAATACCCGGTTTGCATCACTTTTTTGAACCACACCTCATTTTTATATTCCTTTCCCTTTAATAATTGGAACTTGCCGGAATATCGTCTGTGAATCCCCTGGTTGTCAAAGAGCCCCAGATCCACAAAGGCCCCGGATCGTTTTTTGAGATTGTCAAAAATCCGATCAATGGAGAGCGTTTCCATGATCTCATCAAAGGAGTAGGTGTTGGTGATCAGTTCAAGATCGGACTTTCGCTCCATCAAAAAAGAATCAATCATGTCGCAGTGATCTTCCACAATGCGTTTGAGACTGCCGGTGCTGTTCTGCTCCAAGGTGGTGGCGAAATAGTAGAAGCTGACCCCCAGGGCCAGAAGAAAGGGAATACAAGGAATAACGATCATATTGGTTAAAATGGATCGTTTCAGCGGGTGGTTTTGTTCTTTATGATTTCCATTATTTTTATCCATTGCCGGTTGCTCCCTTATCCTTGAAAAGAAATCTCTATGAAACAAAATCTAATGTTATTAGTGGATAAGGATAGCAACTATGATGCCGTTGGATAAAAAACAGGCTTAAAAATGTTAAGTGTTTGAAATTAAAATTAAATATGATAGCGGTGCCTTGAGTAGAGAAAGATTTTGCAAAGGCATTGGGTGTCAGATTTTTTTTCAAGGTGTAAATGGAGGATGAGTGAAAAAGTGTAGATGGGGTTTGCTGGGATGTTTATCTGTCCACACTATTCATTCTGTGCTGGTAAAAAATTTTAAAATTAATGGCTTCCTAAATAAATATTGCGTATTGCACACTATGCTGTATGATATATTTATGATAAAAACTTTCAAACACAAAGAACTTATAGTGCCGGTCACATGAGCTGATACTCGCTGAAAAATATTTTTTCAATCAAAATAGATAGTTATGTTAAAATAATGCCAATTTCTCGTATCAAGTCATATGACCGGCACTATAGTAAATTCTTTAAAAATGGTAGTTTGGCTGGTATTCAACCAGGGCATCGGCAGAAACTTAGACTTCGACCTATACAGACTTACATCCAATCGTATTCCCCAGATTGGAGACGCCCCATGATTTTGAATGATACCAATATAACCGCCACGGGCGGATCATATTCTGAACTTGGTTCGCCCACAACTAAGTATGAAAATTCGTCAGGTTTGTCGGGACTTTCTTATAAACGGTCTCGTTTTGGCTGACCGAGCTGTAGGGGCAATTCATGAAGGCTCTTGTCAGGCTGTTGATAGAGAAAAGGTTCAAAAATATGGAACATAACTTTTACGATTTAAAAGAGACACTATCTGAAATAAGTGAATTATTAGTTTTGATAGATGATCTTAAAATCCAAATTGACAATAAAAAACCTTTGCAGAAAGAACGTTGGATAGCAATTCAAGAAAAATTGCGTGTAGATTGGACATACGATTCAAATGCGATTGAGGGCAGTGTTCTGACAAGAGGCGAAACCCTTTTTTTCTTGAAAGAAGGATTAACTGTTGAAGGTAAACCCTTCAAAGATTTTCTTGATGCCAGAAATCATGCTGAAGCGATTGATTGGCTTTATGAGATTATTAAAGATAATCGTTCTATAACCCAGGGACTTATAAAAGAAATTAATGCTCTATTGCTGTCAGGAGTTAAATATACTCCTGCTATAAATGAAACCGGTCAAAAAGTAAAAAAACCTGCGAATCCCGGAAAATATAAAATTCTACCAAACCATGTTTTGAAAACTGACGGCACTATACATTATTATACTGACCCAATTCAGATACCCGATGAAATGGAATTATTATGCCGATGGATTAACGAAAATATTGAAAAGAGACATCCTCTTATTGTAGGTTCGATAGCTCACTATAATATGGTAAGAATACATCCTTTTGATGATGGTAACGGACGAGGAGCAAGAATTCTTATGAATTTGATTCTCATAAAAAAAGGATATCCAATTGCAATCATAAAAAATGAAAATCGTCGAAAATATCTTTCAACACTTAATCAGGCAGACAAAGGTGATATTAATTCGTTTTTTATGTTAGTTGCAAACTCCTTAATAGACACAGAAAATATTATCTTTAACGAGTTGCATCAAACCTAATCTGGACAAGCCAGAATCAAAAAGGGCTTTTTATTCTCTTGCCAAAATAACACTGAAATAAGAGATAAGAATCTAAAAAATAAGAAAATAAGAAAATAAGAATTGTGGGAGAAAGATGCTCATATCCGGATGCATTCTGCGCACCTGATCCTGAAATTCTGCATAGCCTGGAACCCAAAGGCCGCCTACGATTCCGGGCCGGAGACATCCCCCGTCGGGGGCGGTATGATTCCATTTTGAATCTTCGTTGTGGGCAGGCCGGGTTCAAAACGCGGTCTGCCCATGGCAATGAGGGAGTTCATGGGAGATAATTATCCAGATTAATGAATTCCATACCCACTATCCGGAACTCTCCATGCAAAAATGGGTAATTTGATTATCATGAATTCCCTAATTATGAAATCGTGGTTTAGAAGTGCCCCACAGGTCCCTTAAGGTGATCCACCCAGATATTCACGAAATTATCAAACTCCGCAGTTCCTTTGAGAATGGGTATACATTGAATACCCGCTTGGGTCAGGATGGAGTTCCAGGAATCTGCTTCAGGGCCTGCCATGTCATTTTTGGCATGATCACCCGCAACTGACATGAATGGCATGAGGTAGGCTTTCTTGATACCCTTTTTTAACAGCAGGCTCTGGATGGTGTCCAGATCAGGATATCCTTCAACCGTTCCCACAAAGACGTTGGAATCTCTTAACTGCAATTGAAACATCAAAGATCCATAAAATGCATTGGATGGATGGTGTGTCCCATGACCCATGAGTACCACGGCCTCATTTTTTTTACGTTCCTTGGGAATATTGGCCAGGATGGCATCCACAATACGCTCCATGTCATGCTGGGTGGACATCAGGGGATAACCCAGAATGATTTTTTCAAACCCCATCATTTTAAAGGCTCCCACAATTTTTCTCAAATCATGGTATTCGGCACCGCCAATGGTATGAAGGCTCTGCACGGCCACATGGGTAAACCCCTCGGCATGCATTTTGGCCAGGGCCACTTCTGGAGCATCCAAGACCTTGCCCTCCTTAGCCAATTTGTGGCGGATGATGTGGGAGGTAAAGGCCCAGCGCACGGGAATGTCAGGGAAGGTGGCTTTCACTTTTTTATCAATGTTGTCAAAGGAAACCTGGGCACTGGCTTCACTGGAACCAAAGGCCACCAGAAGGATACCTTTCTTTTCTGCTTTTTTATCACCATGTCCGGCAAAGGCCATGCTGCCAAAGGTCAGGGTCAGAACTACTGCCATCAGAACAATCAGTTTTTGTTTCATTTTTTCCTCCATGAAATAGATAATAAAAACCGCATGACAAAATATTTTGTCACAACAGAGTGTGAATTCTATGGGATCGCTTGATTTCCATCGTTTCTTTCAAGGTCAGTGAATTTTTTTAATTTTGAAGAGATCCTTGCCTTAAGGTGATTGATGGTGGCAGTACAAAAACACCATTGGTGTGATTGCCGGGTATCAAGCATAAGGGGCGATGGGAAAAAATAACAAAGACAGGTAACACCCCCAAACCGTAACGATAATAACGATCCGGGATGTCCCATTTTTATCCGGAGGGATCATTGCGCAATTTCTCTGTCCACGGGAAACAGCGCTATTTGTCTGGGCAGGTCTTCTGACTTTCCGTCCGCTTCAGCAGCCTTCCCACCCGATTTTTTATCCGTTTTATACCCAAAAAAATCAGGATTATTTAAAAAAACGCATAAAAAATACAACGCAGTGGCATATCATGCCGAAACGGTTTTCCCATTTAACACCATAGGGAAAAAGGATTACAGCGGCGGGCCCGTCTCCGATTTTAACGGAGTTCCCTGTTCGGAAATCCAGACAAAAATCCATGCCTTTATGACAGGATAATCCCGGACTTCTTATGCTTTTTACAAAGCACCCAGACAATTATGGCAGCAACTTTAAGCATCATTTTTTTGTTTAGTCAACACTTATTGTTAAATACCCATAACCGTCAATCCAATAAATCGGCATCTGATCACTCTGCTTTATGTCCCCACAAACCTGGGTAGAATCATAATTTTTATTAGAAAATAAAACTTCCGGGCAACCTCCAGCAGAGCCCCCCCTGATGGGTAATAGGAACCGGCCAATTGGGCCATCTATGCTTCCGGGCCGTGGCCCATTGCCCGTCAGGGGGGCGGCATGATATCATTTGGCTCCGCGTCTACGACCCAATATTCGTTGTGTCCGGCAGGGCATGGGTGTTTATATGAAAAAGGTAGATATTTCTAACATTCTTTCATGTCTCATTATGGGCAGGCCGGGGCCAGAATACGGTCTGCCCATGGCAGTTTATATGAATCAAATTGTTTTTCAATTCAATTGAATGTGTTATTTCATCTGTAGTCCTTATTTATCTTTGATTAATCATTACTTATGTGAGGTGCCCAACATATGGACCCATTGTGGATTTTAGCTGCATTTCTATTCGGTGCTTTTATCAGCAGAATCGGTTTACCTCCTCTTGTGGGATATTTACTGGCTGGATTTGCACTCAACAGCCTCGGTGTTACGGGTGATAAAACACTTGAAACAGTAGCGAATGCAGGTGTTACACTGCTTCTTTTTACCATCGGACTGAAATTGAAAATAAGAAGCCTTGTAAAGCCCGAAATCTGGGCCGGTACATCCATTCACATGATTGTTACCGTTATTATTTTCGGATTTATGATCTGGATGCTCGGTTTTTCAAGTATAACACTCTTTAATCAATTGACTGGCCAAACCGTGCTACTGATCGCCTTCGCCCTGAGTTTTTCAAGCACGGTTTTTGCCGTGAAAGTGCTCGAAGGAAAAAATGAGATGGCCTCCCGCCATGCTACTGCCGCAATTGGTATTCTTGTTATGCAGGATATTATTGCTGTCATTTTTTTAGCGGCGTCCACCGGAAAAGTTCCTTCTGCATGGGCACCGCTTTTTTTTGTGTCGCTTTTTATTGCAAGACCCTTTCTGGGAAGGATCATGACCATGTGCGGTCATGGTGAACTGTTGATGCTGTTTGGCATCCTGATGACAGTTGCCGGTTATAGCGGTTTTGAACTTTTTGGATTAAAAGGCGATCTCGGGGCACTGGTGGTTGGAATGCTTTTCGCCGGTCACCCTAAAACGCCTGAATTGTCAAACAGATTGCTTGGATTCAAGGATCTGTTTTTAGTCGGTTTTTTTTTAAATATCGGCATTTCTGGTTCCCCAACTGCCACAGGCTTCATGATTGCCCTTCTGCTGGCTCTGATCATGCCGTTCAAAGCAGGATTGTTTTTAATCCTGCTTACGCGTTTCAAGCTACGCGCCCGTACATCGTTACTTGCATCTTTAAGCCTCTCAAATTACAGTGAATTTGGTCTTATTGTCGGTTCCATAGGCGTTGCCAATGGTTGGATTAGCAGTGAGTGGCTGGTGGTAATTGCCATTGCTCTTTCAATGACATTTATCATGGCCGCACCTTTAAATTCAGCATCCCACAACATTTATGCTCGTATTTCAGGGCGTCTTAAATTATTCGAGACTTCGAATCGGCTACCTGAAGATGGGCCGATCAATCCAGGTGATGCTGAAATTGCGATTCTCGGTATGGGAGGTGTAGGGACGAGTGCCTATGATGAAATGAGGCGTCGATATGGTGACATCGTGGTAGGTGTCGATTTTAATACTGAACAAGTGGAGGCACATCGAAAAAAAGGAAGACATGTGCTTTACGGGGACGCCAGTGACAGTGATTTCTGGAAACGCATTGAACCGTCAACAAGCATGGTGAATACAGTTATGCTGGCCTTGCCTGATCCCAAAATAAGTATATTTTCAATTCAGCAGATGAAAGAACGAGGCTACAAAGGACAGATCACCGCATCGGTTCGCTATGATGACGAAAGGCATCTTTTAAAAGATGTAGGAATTGATGCGGTATACAGTTTGTACGAAGAAGCGGGTGTCGGTTTTGCCGATCATGTATGTGAGCATATGGATTATTGCAAACTAAATAAGGGCCTTCATGGGAAATAATATACTCATGTGAATGAATTCCATACCCACTATCCGAAGCTCTCCATGAAAAAATTGGGTAGCTTTATTATCATGAATTCCCTAACCTGGACAAGCCAGAACCAAAAAAATTTTCTGATTCTCTTGCCAAAATAACAAGAAAATCAGGCATCCTTCATATGAGCCCCAAACTACCTCACAGTCTTTTTGGAAAAAAACCTGCAAAAGGGAAATGCACTAAAAAAGTGTAAAGTAGTTTTGAAGGATACCGAAAATCAGATATAAGAATCTAATGTCGAATAGTGTTTATCCCCTTTAAATATGAGAATGAAATGACATGATACCAATTAGAGATACCATTCGATCACGTACTTTTCCCGTGGTGACCTACATCATTATTGCCATCAACACCCTTGTCTATTTCTTCCAAGTGACCCTGGGGCCGGATGTTGAACATTTCCTTTACCTTTACGGTTTTGTTCCTGCCAAATTTACCCTGCCCCAGGTGGCGGCATATTTCTCTTTTTCCAATAAGTTCATCTCCATTCTATCCTATATGTTTCTCCATGGCGGGCTGTGGCATTTCTTGGGGAATATGTGGTTTCTCTATATTTTTGGGGATAATGTGGAGGATCATTTGGGGGCGATGCGGTTTGCCGGATTTTATATTTTGAGCGGCATTGCTTCAGCCCTGCTACATTTTATGTTGAATTCCACCTCGGCGATTCCCACCATCGGAGCCAGTGGAGCCATTGCCGGGGTTATGGGGGGCTATTTTGTTCTCTATCCATCATCTAAAATTCTTACGCTGATCCCCATTATTATTATCCCCTGGCTTATTGAAATTCCGGCATTTCTCTTTCTTGGTTTTTGGTTTATTCTACAATTTTACAACGCCACCGGAAGCGATGCGGCATCGGGGGTTGCCTGGTGGGCCCATGTGGGGGGATTTATTGCCGGCATCGTGATGGTAAGGTGTTGCACCAAATTTCCCAGGGCCGATGCCAATGACATGCCTAAATCCTTCACCACCCGGAAGAAGAGTCCCCGTTTACAGAGTATTCACCCCGCCCCAGGTACGGATGATGCGCTCGATCTAAATGGCAAAATAGAGATCACCCCGGTGGAGGCTCTTACTGGTACCCGCAAGCTTGTGAATATTCCCTGGGGATTTTATAATCGCTTATACCGGGTTTCGGTGCCGGCCGGGGTGAAAAACGGTGGTCGTCTTCGCCTGACCGGGATGGGCAGAGCGGGTTTGGATGGTGCAAAGGGGAATCTCTATCTCACCGTGGAGATCAAATAAGGGCGCATTGCCATTTTTCCAGTCTATCATATAACCCATTGATTTCATTAAGCCACCATCCATTGATACAAAATAAAATATCTTGATAAATCAAAGAGTTGACTCTCCAACCGGGAAAATGGGAATGCGGCCTCAAATAATCGGTTTATGATGGTTTCCATGACAGAATAATCCCGGACTCTTATGCTTTTTACAAAGCACCCAGACAATTGTGGTAGCAGCTTTAATCATCATTTCTGTAAAACAATGTTAAACTGGGGCATCCTTTATATGACCTAAAAAATAGTTTACACTTTTCTGAATGGAATTCCCGAAAGAGGAGAAAAGTGCCGGGGAAGTGTAACGTGAGGAATGAAGCATGCCTATAATGCCGGTCACATGACCTGATACTATTTTTGAATCATAACCCATTGTTTTATATGATTTTAAGGTTGATTTTTGGTATCAATTCATATGACCGGCACTATAAACTGGCGCAAAAATTTCAAAAAAAGTGAATGAAGGTTCTTGAAATCAACATGGCAATCAAGCGCTCTCCATATGCCAATATAAAAAAGTATTTTTTTGACTTGACATTCCCATTTTTCCTTTGTATTTTGCTCGATAGTTTCATTAGGTGCTATTGCTCAATAGGGAATTCCGTGAAAATCGGAAACGGGCCCGCCGCTGTAATCGGGGACGAACGCTGCAATAAAAGTCACTGGATTTAATATCTGGGAAGACGCAGTAAGTAGGATGATCCGAAAGTCAGAAAACCTGCCTGGTGAACAGAAACAATTTATCGTTACGGGACTTGATTCTATTTAAAGTCCCCACAGATAACCGGAGTATATAGTTCGTCTGGCTTGTACTCTGGGTGGTATGAATTATTAACCATGTCTGTGAAAGTATTGTTTCAGGACGCATTGCATGGGAATGCAGTCTGTCCATAGATCCCATGGATAAAAAAGGGAAATCCACGGATGACTAAGTCTAATTCGTGGATTTTTTGTATTTATGGGGTTTTGATATGGAATGCCGGAAAAAATATATTAACAGCCGTTTCTCGCTTGGGTGTCCCATGGCAGGTTGCTGTGACAGTCAAGTAGGATTCCCATGTTTTCTCCCAGCTTCCCGGCCCATGTATGCCCATCAGGCTATTTCAGCACATCACATCCCTGAGTCCAATATAAAACTCCATCAATACTTGGTATCCTTCATTTTCCAGTTTACCTTCATTTTCCAGTTTACACTGATTGGAACAAAAAGATTATTTTCCAAAAATTGTTCCCAAAAGAGTGTAAATGACTGTTGGCATCCCATGGAAAATGTCCAAGCGATTACCAAAACCATCAAATATACGATTCCCGGAAGGCTCCGGGATCGCGTTGCGGGCGCGTTTTTTAAATATTATAATAATATGGCTCCTTTCCCAAAAATGCTTGCATCCATCAAAGTCGGCGGTGCAGCAGGGTTGAGAAGGGACTTGATTATGGATAAGGTATCCCGGAGCCTTTCTGGAAATCCCACGAAACTGAAGGCCTTTTTTCAGTGGGGATTTCCTCAAAAAACAAATCGTGGCCATATAAAGGGCCATGTGTCTCTCCCGCCTGTAAATTGTAAGCATCTCCCTTCCCCATCGTCTGGGGAAAAAACACTTCCAGAGCAGCCTGTCTCCTTTTTAACCCATTTTAAGAAAAGGTGTCCTCCAATAATACATTGGAAGGGACAAAACAGGCAAAAAAATGCGTTTAAACCAGGCAGTGATTTTTTTTCCAGACGCTTACCCTCTCCCAATTGGGTGGCAACAGGGCAAGTCGGATTTAGTGACATGGATCCAGCTTTCCCCCTGATATCACATAAAACGGCGAAGAACGGAATACCGGCTGTTCGGACCATAGCTTTTGACAAGATCATGTGGAACTTCTCTGAAGTTTCCCAAGGCTTTATCGGGAGTGCCGTTGTTTTCTCCTCAAGTAGCTGATGTCTCTGTTTTTATGGGGCATTGAAACTTGCTTTCAATGCCCCCATCAGCAATTTCTCTTTTCCCAAAAAAATCTGCGATCCCATATTTATAAGGGTGCAGGGAAACCGTTTAAATTTCCATAATTCCTTCTCAATAAAATACCATTCAGCAGGACAGAATGCCTCTGGTATTGTGTTCAAGGTGATTGATAACACACCCGGTTCCAAAATTCCTTGCAGGAATGATGTGCCATGGGTATAAAGGAGCAATATGTTTCGTAGCAAGATGTTACTTTGGGTTATAATATGGCCGTAGCGGTTTATTAGAAAATAAAATTTCCGGGCAACATCAGCAGAGCCCCCCCCCGATGGGCAATAGGAACCGGCCAATTGGGCTGTCTACAGTTCCGGGCCGGGCCCATTGCCCGTCGGGGGGGGGCGGCATACAGCCATTTGGCTCCGCGTCTACGACCCTATATTCGTTGTGTCCAGCAGGGCATGGGTGTTTATATGAAAGAGTAGATATATCTAATATTCTTTCATGCTTCGTTGTGGGCAGGCCGGGGCCAAAATACGTTCTGCCCGTGGCAGTTATAGAAAACTAAGCATAAAAAATAAGATTAATAAAAACAATAGTTTTAAACAGGAAAGCACACATGAAGCATTTTTCATTAAAACGAATACTCTTTTTCAGCCTCTGCCTTTTATGGGTGGGAGCGATCCCTGGATTCAGCGCCCAAACCGCTGAAAAGGTAAAAAAGAAAGTGGACACCTCCATTGCCACCCGGCAGAAAACCCAGAAGCAACTGGATCAGTGGGAGCAGGAAAAATCGGGGCTGGTGGGAGAATATGAACAGTTAAAACAACAACAGGAACTCCTGGTGACAGCCAATACCACATTAAAGACACAAGCCCATGCCCATCAGGTTGTTTTAGAAGAACTTGTGGCGCAAAAAGAGGCCAATCTGAATATTCAAAGGGAAATGTTGCCTTTTCTCAAGGAGGTACATACCTCCCTTGAAGAGATGCTGGCCAATGATGCCCCGTTCCTCCAGGAAGAGCGAAAAAACCGCCTTCACAAACTCACCCTTTTCATGGATGATGTTGAAATTTCCATTGCCGAAAAGTATAGAAAGGTCATGGAAGCGCTTTTTGTGGAGGCTGAATATGGGAACACCATTGAAGTCACCCAGGACAAGATCAGGCTTTCTGGCACTGAGGTTCTGGCAGATGTCTTTCGACTGGGCAGAATTTCGTTGTTTGCCCTGACCTTGGATCACCAGTTATCTGGGGTTTTCAATGTGGCGGAAAATAGCTGGATA
>CAYSSE010000091.1:0-14898 GCA_964433355.1 uncultured Desulfocicer sp. | reverse complement strand
AAAATAACGCCAAAAAGTGTAAACCAACACTTTGCACTTTGTATATAGAACAGGAGGATTCTACCTGTCAAGCCGCAGGGCAAAAATACAATGGAACTTTTTAAAAAAAGAGGGTGGAGGATATCAAAAAACTAGACTGGTTGAAACCCTGGTGAAAGTTTTTTTTACCTGCAAAGCCCATGAACGGATGAAAGGAATATCCCTTTATCCGATCCAATCTTCATGGGCTTTGCGGGCTTCATGGGCTTTACTGGCATTACGGATTCAGATTCAGTCCTTGTTGATATTCATTAAATCTGATTTTTTTTCTTTGTCTGTCACCTGACAGGAATTGCGCATTCATGTGGATACGCCCATCTTTGGCAGCAGATACATCTGCAAGAACAGATATATTGCCACAAATCCGCCGACATATAATAAAGATTCCATGGATCACCTTTCGCTAAAGATTTCAGCCGCCGCACCTGATGATCATGGTTAATGCCATTTATGCAGGATCAGGCCGGGACACATTCCCTATATCATATCAAATAATATCTATTATTTCAATCATATGAATCGATTCATACTGCTCAAAAATGGGCATACCCCTTACCCGAATGATCCCCAGCACCGGCCGGGGTGGGATGCAGCTCACGGATTGAACAATTCTGACAGGTTCTAAATTCCGCTGCGCTGAAGGCGGAAAACTCGCTGTCGCTCAAACAGTTCCGCCTTTTAACCGCTCCACTGCATAAGAACCTGTACATAATTGCAATCAACGGTTCGCCCGCATTCCACCACGGCCTCTGCCCCAGCCCCCAATCGGTATTAACAATACCTTCGCCAAATTGCATTTTCCTTTATGAGAAATTTAAAAAGAAATGTACCCATGTATTCTCTGAATTTTGACCTGGCCAATTATAATTCCCCTTGATCCCATTATATGGTGTCGGGCTTTGGATCAAAAAACAGGTTCTTTTCATTCAAGTAGCCAATTAACTTGAACGGTATCCTGGGAACTTTGGTTTTGAATTTTCCCATATAATTGATTTTTAAGTCCAAGGATAAAAAAACTGTCTATACCAGATATGGTATTTTAGAAAATTTTAAAAAAGCGAGTCTTTCACGTTATAATGTTCAGTCCCATTAAACAGGGTACTTATAAACAGAAAGCTCACCCTGTTGTATATCGAAATTTTGCTAACTTTCTATAAAAAGTTAACGAAATATCACACATCTGTGTTCAGACAAAAGAATATCATCGTGACGACTGTATCTCTCTGCAAAAATCATATTGATCTTTAAGTTCTTCAGACAAAAACAATCAAATCTGATTGCAGAATCCGGTCGCGTTTGTTATTAACCAACTTTTTGAGTAATACATCCGTACGAAAACTTAAGGCAGCTGGGAATCAAAATAAAAAATGAGAAAATATACCGGATGGATCATCCTTGGCACCCTTGTCTTGTATCTTGTGAGCATTCCTGTACCCGTTGTGCTTGTGGTGCCGATGCTGCTTTCCTGGCTTGTGCCGCTTCTGATGTGGCCCACCCTTGGGAAGAGCGCCCGTAATCAGACATTAACGCTCATGGCAATAGGTTCCATGCTTCTGATTTTTTCGGCCCACCGGGGTGTCTTTCCCGGATGGCAACAAATCCTTGCCCCCAATCTGTCACTGCTGGCAATGTTCGTTGCCGTCTCTTTTCTTAGCCTGACAAACACAGGTATGAAAGACAATACCCTGCCCAAGGGGAAAAAAGCTATCATCATAACGGCCTTTGGCACCCATCTGCTTGCAGCCGTCATTAATCTATCGGTGCTGTTTGTTTTTGGAGATCGACTCCAGAAGAATGGTACCTTAACCCGGACCCAACTAATTATCCTGGCCCGCTCATTTTGTGCTGCTGCATGGTGGTCGCCCTTTTTTGTGGCCACCGGTGTTGCTTTGACCTATGCACCGGGAATGCTGTGGCAGAAAACGCTGATCCCGGGTCTTTTCATGAGTGCCATTGCCATTAGCTACTCAATTGTTGAAGTGTGCTGTTTCAGAAAAGAAGAATTTTCCGGGTATCCCATCAAAGTGGAAAGTCTGACAGTCCCGGCCTTCTTTGCGGTGGCCGTGATTTGTGCCCATTATTTCCGACCGGATATCAGTATTGTGAATCTTATAAGCCTTCTTTCCCCCGTGGGCGCACTTGTTTTTATGAAATCAAGACCAAGACTGACAGCCCTGAATAATTTCATAAATACCCGGCTGACATCCGTGACCAGCCAGTTTGCCCTGTTCCTTGCCGCCGGGGTTTTTTCCACCGGTATAAAGGCGATCATCCATGTTTATCCCGCAGTGTTCACCCTGGAAGGCGCAGTTTTTACCGGCACCATGTTTTCTGTGGTGCTGGGGGGGATGATCATCCTCTGCATCATGGGAGTACACCCCATTGTCAGCATATCCGTGGTGAGTCCCCTATTGATACCCCTTCATCCGGGAAATTCCCAGCTGGGATTTTTATTTCTCAGTAGCTGGGCCATATCAACGGGCAGCAGTCCCTTGTCAGGGGTGGGGCTTGCTTTGGTAGGCCGCTACCGGGCATCGGCCCGGGGAATCATCCAGAACAACTGGCATTATGCTATTGTGATGTGGGCTATTGCCTCTGTGATGAACGTTTTTTTTTTTAGTAAGTGAGCATGATGAGAAAATCGTCCATAATGCAAGGCCAACTAAAGGGAACTCCGTGTCAAGGCAGATTATGCTTTTTTTTAAGTGATTGCCTTGTCATTGATTAATTTTTTTTGGGAGGGGGAATCTTCCAACTTAAGCTTTGATCAAATGAGATTTGCACCCACTGGGTAACCATAACAAATTTTAAAGAGTTTATTTCCTCTTTTCCCGATGTTCCGGGTTTATCTTGACGCAATGGTCTCCAATATAAACCCTATAACCCCCTGCGGTTTACAATCGACCTATACGGCGGGGCGGCGGGGTATTGTTTTAAATAAGGGGTGGGGTCTGCGGGATCAGGCGGGGTAAAACTCGCAACAAAAAAAACTGGCAACACAAATACCATAATTGCTCGTGAGTAAAAAAATCCATCAGAAAATATTTTCATATTTAATACTTCAAGTATCGAATTATAGTGGTTTAATTTGGTTTCCTATTTTTTGGTGTAGATTCAGTCCCGGCAGAACATATTTAAAAGAATAATTTGATATGACAATATGAATAAGTTGTTGAAAAATTGGTTAGTTTTCAATAGGATGACATTGTTGAAAAAAAAATTGATTTTTGTATGGAAAAATCGAAGCTGTGCAAATTTGTATTAAGCCAGATAAATTTTAAAAAATAAAATTTTGGATGAAATTGAAGATAAAATTTACCCAAAAACGGATGAAAAAAGAGATTCAGGGCTCTCATAAACGATCAGCTGAAATGGGGATCAGCCAGAGAAAACGAAGCCCGGACCAAAAAAAACTGACATCTGATGAACTGGAACAAAAAAGACTGTTACATAAAGATCTGCTTGATGTGGGCAGGGAGTATATTGCTGAATTTTATGATCTTATTTCGCCGGATCAGTTCATGATTGCCATCGTAGACAATGAAGGGTATATTCTTCATATTGCCGGAAGTGACCGGATAAAGTCAGATTTTTCTGAACGTAATTATGCACTTGGTTTCCGGTTTTCGGAAAAAGATGTGGGCACTACAGCCACCAGCCTCTGCCTGGAAAAAAAAATCCCTGTTCAGCTCAATGATAAAGAGCATTACTGCATGAAGGCCCATGGTTACACCAGTTCAGCAGCTCCGATTTTAGGGAAAGGAGATCATCTTCAGGGCATTCTGGTCGTTTCTGGAAAAACCCACCTTGTTCATCCCCATACGCTGATTATGATCACATCGGCTGCGCGCTCCATTGAAAAGCAGATCCGCTTGATTCGAAGAAACAGGGAATTAACGCTTTACTCTGGGTTTTTAAATAACGTATTAGACTCGGCTGAAACCGGTTTATTGATACTTGATAATGATCTGCGGATCTGGATGACCAATCCCAAAGCCCGGGCGCTTTTAAAACTTAAAAATCCAGATGGAAAATCCATTTCCATTTTAAATGGATTCAGCATAGATCTGGATGACCTGGAAAAGCATCCGGCTGACTGGAAAGAGAAAGAATGTTCGATCCGGCATCCAGAAGGCCCCATCCATTTGCTCTGTTCCGTGCAGTCTGTGATTTCTAAAAAAAAGAAGCGCCTGGGAGCTGTTATTGTTTTTGAAGAGGTTCAGACAATAAAAAAAATATCAGCTAAACTATGCAGTGAGAAGCCTTATTTTACTTTTGATCATCTCATTGGCAGTTCATCTGTATTTAAATCTGCGCTATCGTTAGCCAGACGGGGTGCTAACACTGACTCCACTGTTCTGCTCATGGGGGAAACCGGAACAGGCAAGGAGCTGTTTGCCCAGGCCATCCACAATGCAGGCCCAATGAAATCAGCACCTTTTATCCCCGTCAATTGCGGGGCGATACCGGCCGAACTGATGGAAAGTGAAATGTTTGGATATGTGGACGGTGCTTTTTCCGGTGCCCTTAAAGGCGGCCGTCCGGGAAAATTTGAGCTGGCAAATAACGGCACTTTACTGCTGGATGAA
This sequence comes from uncultured Desulfocicer sp., assembly GCA_964433355.1. Taxonomy (GTDB): domain Bacteria; phylum Desulfobacterota; class Desulfobacteria; order Desulfobacterales; family Desulfobacteraceae; genus Desulfocicer. Next base: position 10,270 of record CAYSSE010000091.1, on the reverse strand, counting down.
ATCGGGGATATGCCGTACAATATGCAGGTCAAGCTGCTTCGGGTCTTACAGACCGGAGAAATCCAGAGAATCGGGAGCACCAAACTAAAAAAGGTTAGTGTCAGGATTATTGCCTCCACCAATGTCAATCTGCTGGAAGCGATTGCACAGAACCGGTTTCGTCAGGATCTGTATTATCGGTTGAACATCCTTCCAATTACTATCCCGCCGCTAAGAGAGCGAGGGGATAAAGACATCCAGTTGTTGGCTGATCATTTTATCGAAAAATCTCTCCCCCACTATTGTCTTTCGCCGGATGCGGCAATGGCTTTAGAAGCATACAACTGGCCCGGAAATGTAAGAGAACTTGAAAACACTATCCAAATGGCGCTTCACCTCTGTGATGGAGATATGATCAAACCCGAGCACCTGAGCCTTATGCAGCAATCGGAAAAGACAAGCTTGTGCCCAGAAGGAACGCTACAGATGGTCGAACAGGAAATGATCGTTTCTGCACTTGAGAAAACACAGTATAATATGGTCCAATCAGCAAAAGACTTGGGTATATCCAGGGCCACCCTTTATCGGAAAATCAAAACCTACCGGATAAACAAAAAGAGCGTCGGCTATCATTAAAGACATCCGACGCTCATCAGAGATTAATTAGAACATCAGCCTACTTGATAATCGAGTCCAGAATACTTTGACCCCATTCTGTGCCGACATCTTTTAAGACTTCAGGCCAAACAGTTTCTTGAATTTTTTTGGCAGTGGCAGCGATTTCACTCTGGCTAATGGGCACAATCTTTGCTCCAAAATCTGCCAGTCGTTTTTCGTTGGCGGCCTGGTCTGCCTTGGCAGATTCCCAACGTCTGGCTTCAAACTCATTGGACACTTTTTCCAACTGGGCTTTTTGATCTGCACTCAGTTTATCGAAAGTCTCTTTGTTAATGATCAGATACCATACTTCAAAGTGTGTATTGGAAGGAATATAGGCTTTGGTGACATCTCTGAAGGAAGAGTAGTATCCTTCAGCACCGGAACCGATAACACCGTCAACAACACCGGTCTGAACGGCTGTAAACGCATCTGAAAAAGGGATGGGGGTGCCAAGATAACCGGTTTTATCCGCAAGAAGCTGGAAGGTTTTCATGGGGGGCACACGCAGTTTAATGCCTTTGGCTTTATCAGGATCACCCGGGGCAATTGGTTCTCTGTTCAGGCTGATACCGCCAAAATATACCGGCCAGGCAGCCAGCAGGTGAATCTCCTGTTCCCCATACAGTTGAGCGACAACTTTACGGATGGGCGCACCGGGTTCGTAATTTTTCTTTGCCTGTTCCCAGTTTTCAACCATATAGGGGAAATAGACCATCTGAAACCGTTTATCAGCAGCAGATGCCGGTGGTTGACATGCCATGTCAACAGCACCCAACCCAACCCTTTCTTGAACAACCGTGTAATCTCCTAAGGCACTTGCCGGATAAATTTTAGTTTTCAACTTGTTGTTGCTCTCTTTTTTCAATGCATCTGAAAACCATCTTAAATCTTTGTCAATAGCAGTTCCTTGAGGTCGGACATGCGAAATTTTCCATGTTTTTGCATGAACGGTTGTTGCAATCAGCATGATACATATTGATAGAACTGCTAATTTTGCCATTTGTTTCATTTTCATCTCCTTTAAATAATTAATTATTAATATCCGAATAAACTGGGGAAAAACAAAGAAAGATCAGGCCATAAGGATGTCAAAAAGACAACCGGCACATACCCGAAAATAATCAGTATCATGGCCGGTTTAATTACTTCTGAAAACTCGGCCTTGCCGATCCGCATTCCCAAATAAAGAATGCTGGCATAGGGTGGAGTCACACCTCCCATGGCAGTATTTACCCCCATTATGGCGGCAAATTGAACTGGACTTACCCCGATGGCTTCCATAAGGGGAAGCAGAAGCGGTCCCAGAAGGATTATGGAAGTGACATCATTTACAATCATGCCCACAAAAAACAGTAAGAAGTTAATCAGTATCAGTAAAAGAACTCTGTTCTCTGTAATCGTGAACACCCCTTCTACCAAAGCCTGAGGAACATCTTCCATGACAAATATCTGGCTGAGCATCAGGCTGAATACAATCATGACCATGATGGCTCCCACGGCAGTGGCGGAGTTTTTGGCGGCTATTAGAAAGGTTTTAAATGTAAGGCCCTTGTATACCAGGAACCCCACTGGGAAAGCATATATAACAGCAACAGCAGCCGCTTCTGTGGGGGTCATCACTCCACCGTAAATACCACCCAGGATAATCAGGGGCATAATCAGGGCCGGCAGGGCGCGGGACGTCAATTTCACCCCTTCCTTGACAGTCTCATTCATCGGTTTAGGTGGATCCAGCTGCAGGGGAAATTTCCTGGCCATAACCAGGTTAACCACGCAGAACAGGGCCGTGATTAAAAGACCAGGGCCTAAAGTCGCCAGGAAACAGGCAAGGATCGACGTGTCGGTTACCCAGCCGTAGATGATCATGATTACACTGGGAGGAATAAGCAGCCCGAGGATGGAGGAGTTTGCCACAAGAGCAGTGGCATAACCGCGGGGATATCCTTTTGCTGCCATTTCGGGTATGAGGATCGGACCTGTGGCCGCAACCCCGGTCAGGCCGCTGCCTGAGATTGCCCCGATAATGGCACAGCTAACCGCTGCCACGACACCCAGCCCGCCGCGGATCCGACCGACAAAAACATTCACAAAGTTTAAAAGGCTTTGGGCAATGCCGCTTTCACTCATCAGGGTACCGGCAAAAACGAATAGGGGAATACAGAGCAACACTGGATTGGCCAATTGAGAATACCCCCAGACCATGGTGCCTTTCATGGTTGCCCCCCCTAAAAAAACCATATTCATCAAAGCGCCGCCAAAACAGTATGGCAGGGGGACACCAAAACTGAGCATGAATATAAGAATGCCCAAAGAAAGAAGAGATACGGTTACGATTCCAAGTTCCATGTCAGGCTCCTAAATTAGATGGTTTAGGGGTGGATTTGAAGGCCAGGATATTTTTTAACAAGTACCAGGCCGCATAGATACTCATCATGACCAGGCCGATAAGAAAGGTGCATTCTGCATAAAAGGTTGGAATGTACAGTGTCGGGCTTTCCTTCCATACCCGCAGGGCATATTTAAAGTAATCCCAGGCCCAATAGGTTAGCCAGAGTGCTACGACCAGTGCCATAACATCGGCGATGATGCGGACCACGAGTTTTGCACGGTCTGTTTTTAAAAAAATATCCAGGACATTGGCCTTGATCTGAGTATCTTCGCGTGACGCATTGACACTGCCTAAAAAATAAAGCCACAGGGTGGGATAAATCAAAATCTCGTCCAGACCCATCACCGGAAGCTCGAAAATGTATCGCATGATGACCTGATAAAATTCTATCAGAGCCACGACACTGATCAGGGCAGTCAATGTGTATTTAAAAAATTTTTCCATAATGTATTCTTCCTTCAGTCTGCAGTTGTTATTCTTGGATCCTGCTTCAGTCTTTACATGCAGAAATAACCGATATCTCAACCAGCAGGTCAGGTCTGGCCAGCCGAGCCTCCACACAGGCACGGGCCGGGGCATGCCCCTGAGGAACCCATTGATCCCAGACCTGATTCATTTCATCAAAATCTTTTAAATCCCGCAGGTATATAGTGGCAGAAAGCAGATGATCCCGGTTGCTCCCGGCTTGTTCAAGAAGTGCGTCTACTTTGGCCAACATATTCTCAGTCTGTGGGCCTACAGAGGCATCGCTGTTGTCTGCGACCTGGCCGCACAAATATATCACCTTGTTGTGGATAACAGCCTTGCTCATGCGGGTTCCAGTTTCGATCCGTGAGATCTGATTCATTTTTTCCTCTTTCTTTTTTCAGGTTTATGGTCGGTTTATTTTTTATCCAGCAGCCAGTTTTTGCCGGAGCCCTCATTTTTTTCAACATCCATGGCCGCCACTTCTTCTAAAGGAATCGGTTTTAATGGGGGCCGAATATTCAGCAGTCCTGCTTCATCCGGGGACGACCGAGTGTACCATGCAATGACCTCTGCAATAGCTGAACCGCACATCCGACCCTGACAAGGCCCCATGCCGGCCCGGGTAATGCTCTTGATTTCATTCAACTCCCTGACCCCTTCGTTGACCATCTTTTTGATATCCCTGACTGAGATCGTCTCACACCGGCATAAAATGGTATCATCATCAAAAGTAAACTGGTCCGGTCGCGGGACATACAATGAATCGACAAACGGTCGGGGCCAGTGATCATGCTGAATTGCCTTCAGCAGCGGCAGGGCAAGCCGGTCGCGTTCATATTCAGGAATAATTCCGGAACATCGAGCCACTTCCAGAGCAGCAATTTCACCTTTATATCGAGCAGCAATAGCACCCGATACCCGAGCTCCGTCTCCGGCAGCAAAAATTCGTTCACACGAGGTTCGACCCCATGGATCGCACTCAGGAAACCAATACCGCTGATCTGAATGCCAAGCAAGCTTGCAGCCAATTTGACGAAACAGGTGCGTATTGGGAATGACGCCAAAGTGAAGCAGCAGCATATCGGTTTTGATCGACAATTTTTCCGAGCCGTTTTCTGCTGTTACGGTTTCCAGTTGTTCTTTTCCCAGCGCCTGAATATTTGATACCCCTTTGTAGTGGGGAATATTGGCCTTTTTTATTTCCCGAAGCAAAGAGATACCTTTCCAAAGAAAATCAGTCCTGAGTAATGCCTTTGGGGCGTGCGGAACTGATTTTACAGAAGGCAGTTTTGGAGAAATTTCAAGAATGGCATCAATTTTTACGCCTTTTTTGATTAGTAAAGAGGCCTCCAAAAGCAATAAAGGACCATTCCCTGCAAGAACCACACGGCCTTCGGGAGTAAGTCCGGCTTCCTTGGTCAGATTGTTGGCTGCCCCAGCCCCCATAACACCGGGAAGGGTCCAGCCGGGAATAGGCATGGGCCGTTCCATAGCTCCTGTGGCGGCAATGATATGATTGGCCCGAATCTGTTTTGATTTATTGAAACGCGAATAACAAATAAGTCCGTCTGCTTCGGCCTGCCAGACCATTGCCTGGTCTTCATACGCGGCTCCGCTGGATAGAAAACGATTTACAATAGCATCACCGGCTTCATAGTCGTCACCCAGGAGTTCCCGGCGCTTGGAGGGCGCATCCTGGATATTCCGGTATATCTGTCCCCCCGGTTTTGTCTGTTCATCCAAGCAAAGCACGTCCAAACCCATTTCAGCCAGGCAGGAAGCTGCTGACAGCCCGGCCGGGCCGGCGCCGATAACAATCACATCATGATGACTCATGGCTGTCCTCCGTTTCAAGATACCGGTTTATACTCATCCCGGGTGTGACATCTGTCATGCATGCCTGGCGCTGTATTCCGTCTATTTCCATCATGCACTCAAAACAGACCCCCATCAGGCAATGAGGAGAACAGGGTTTTGCAGATGTTGGAGATATCCGGGAAATAACCCTTCCTGTCCCCAGCAGGGCTGCTGCAACACTTATCCCGGCTGGCACGGATACCGGCTGGCCGTCCAGGATGACTTCAACCATTTTATTTTCTGTTGGCGTATCGAATTTAAACATTGAATCTTCCATTTGTAAAATTAGACATAAGCGGATGTTGATCAGTTCCTAAAATCCAGGGTGCAACCGTGCTGAAGGCAAGCGGGGCAAGAGAAACTGCACTGTGAAGAGCCACTGCAAAAATATTTTCATGCCCTTCAACCCGGGTATAGATAGGCGCACCATCCGGCGTCATGACCCGGATAGCACCCCAGGCCCTGACCCAGTTCACCTTGGCAAGTTCTGGGAAAAGCCGGATGGCGTTGGCAGCCTGGCTTTTCATGGCTGGTGCAGTGACTCTGTTGTTTAATGCCGTATCTTCTGTGGATAAACCAAGCATGAAAGTACCGTCCATGGTCTGGCGAACTGAAAGAACCGGAATTTTCAGTAACCGTTTACAGCGCTGGCTAACCATCAGCTGGCCCTTTTGGGGATAGACATGAAGCCGTTCCCCAAGGGAAGCCATCAACCGTTTTGAACCGTGGCCCGAGGCAATGACTACCTTTCCTGCCTGAAAATCACCTTTTCCTGTTTTTACTATAACCGTTTGATCACTGCGGGGTACCACTTCATAAGCAGTTTGTCCGCTGATAAAGGTACCCCCTTTTTTTTGGAAGGCCCCTCGCATGGCAGCCATCAGTTTCAAGGGGTTTACATGCCCCTGTTCCGGGGTGTACATCGCTCCTGACACCTCTTCGCCTAAGGTCATATCCGGAATCAATTCTTGAAAGGTTTCCCGGTCAAGCATAGTCACTGGATAGTCCAGTCCGGCCTTAGCACATACGGATTTAAGATTTTCAATGGACGCTTTGTGAGCATTGACCTCGTTTTCACCCATGGCTTGTACAGCACCTCCGGTCCAGTCCAGTTCTACATTGTAGCCGGTTTCCTGTTCGAGCATGCCTGCAAACTCCGGCCATTGTTGGCAAGACAGCCTGGACCACTGGGCATAAACCGGATGGTCCGCTCCTTTGCACATAAACCAGGTCAAACCAAAATTTCCCCTGGACAACCGCTGAGTAGGGAGCTGCTCATCAAATAGAATGACAGTGCCTGCATTGTTCTGCATAAGCCCCAGAGCAATCGCAGAACCGGAAAGTCCTCCGCCAATAACAATAACATCTGCTGTTTTCACAAACTACCTCCGAAATAAGACCTGATCATTTCTTGCATGTTTTACCATATAGCATTAAACATGCCAAGTTGCCTATATGTCGGCAAAAGGGCTGTGCTTCATAGAGATTTAAGCACAACTATTTCTTTTAAATTTTGTTTAAAAACAAGTAGATATCAATTAATGAGTTTTCTGAATAAAATGCTTAGAAAAGAAAATTATCATCAATTTGAGTTTCAATAACACCTATGGTAAAAATCTCAAATTGAAACACTTTTTAGGAATACAAGGCCAACCGCCTTTGCCAACAGGATAGCTTGATAAAATTCTCAAGTTGATACATGTGTCAACTTGAGATAATGCCAGGCTGTTCAATTGCAAATAATAAAATTAATAGTCAATGATTATTATCCGAAGGTGGAGTATTCAAAAGCCATCATAGTCAAGGATACAGATATAAAGCTAAACTTTATTTAACCGAAATTTTGGTGAATCATGATGCAAGCATCTTTGACTTTTTTATCTGTTGGAATACGAGGATTTTTTTATACCAGCAACTTTTCGCTTGACCGTCAAAAGAATTGTTGGGTATATATGTGTACGATTTTCAACAACCCTATAATTCATGGAATAGCATCGTGGGCTTACAGACATTTATCAACTTTTATTTAAAGCTTTTTTTTATTCTTACCCCGTTCTTTGTGCTTTCTGCATTTCTCTCCCTTACCCGAGAGTTTCAAGATTTAGAAAAAAAGCAGATCGCCATCAAGGTGACTATTGCGGTGATGATCAGTTCGTTTGTGATCTATCTATTTGGAAAATATATTTTTGACTTGTTCGGAATCACGTTAGATGCTTTCAGGATTGGGGCTGGTACCATTTTATTTCTTTCTGCTCTATCCATGATATCAGGCAACAATGACACGGCAAGTCAGGGTAATGACCGAAATATTGCAGTCGTTCCCCTGGCATTGCCTATCACTGTAGGCCCGGGTGTCATCGGTGTGCTTCTTGTCACAGGAGCCGAAGCTGGCTCTTACATGGAAAAACTCATCATCGGATCAGCTCTCTTTCTTGCCGTTGTAACCGTAGGATTAATCCTATACCTTTCAACCGGTGTGAAGCGTTTGATCGGCGAGCAGGGCTTGATGATCCTTCCAAAAATTACCGGGCTTTTTGTCTCAGCTATTGCCGCCCAAATCATTTTTACCGGGATTCAAAATTTTCTAAAACCAAGTTGAACAATCGGAGTTGAATTTTTTGTAATTTCATGGAAAATGAATATGGATGACCCAGATATGGACCTCTATGATGAATAATTCAAAGCGACTCTTGTGTCTAATTTATATGGGGTTTTGGCTGGAAACCAACAGCGATCACTGGCATTTTAAAGACTCAGCTCAAACAAATTGAATTCACCCCACATATGGTATATAGGGATTTTTCAGCCTTGAGTTTTTATTCAACTATATGAGCCTCAACCATTGTAATAAGCCATTCTTCCGTATTACGGTTAATAATATATAAAAAACATTTTGACAGATGCTGAAAATATATTCCTCTGATTTGAACCAGGCTCAACACAACTTCAATAAAAAATAATGGTAGTTCAATTCATTCTATTTTGCTTTTTATATATATATTGGAATCCCATTTCTTAAAATAAATTTGATTTGTAATATAATTTATTGCGGCTCGCCCCGAACGTTATTAAAATTTAACAGCCGGAAAAATATTCGTCTCAATTTCTCCTTGATATTTTTTCTCAATTCATACTACTCTATGAAAATATGAATGAAAAGGAGAGGAAATGAATTGTGAAAAGAAATAGTCTTAAGATTCGTATATTATTCCCTCTTGTCATTGTCCTTTGCTTCCTGACTCTGGCTTTTTCGGTCAGCTTTTACAGACTCCAGCAAAAACAAATTATCAATACATCTTTCAATAAATTCAATTCTGTACGGGATTTATTTGAGGCTAATCTGGCGAATGATGCAAATATGCTTGGAGCTGCAATCACGGGAATTTTCCAGGACGAACAGACCATCATCAATTTAAAGAAAAAAGATGCTGATGCCTTGTTAGCAGCTAATCATGAGCTTTACAACGAATTACATTCCAAGAATCGGGTCACCCACTTTTATTTTACTGGGGCGGATCGGGTCAATATTCTACGTCTCCACCAGCCGGAAAGATATGGGGATATAATCAATCGATTTACGACCTTAGAGGCTGAAAGAACCGGCAAACCAGTATACGGGATTGAACTCGGACCTTTGGGGACGTTCACCTTGCGGATGGTTGTTCCTTGCTTTGATGCGGATCAACTCGTTGGATATATTGAATTGGGAGAAGAAATTGAGCACATCACCCAAAATATCCATGATATTCTTGGAGTTGAACTTTACGTTCTTATCGAAAAGGAATATGTCAACCGCAAGGGCTGGGAGTCTGGGATGCAGATGATGGGCAGGGAGGCAGACTGGGATCAGTATCCGTTTACCATAATAATTGATAAGACCATGGATGACATCCCTGAATTCCTGAGTAAATTTTTGTCCCAGAAACAGGACACCTCACTTGTGGGCAGCATAGAAACCTCCTTAGGAGGACGTCTATATCAAAGTACATTCCTCCGGCTGCAGGATGCCGGTTCCCGCTGGGTTGGGGATATGGTAATATTGTATGATATCACCGACATCATATCTCATCTGCATATCACCACCTTTTCCGCAGTCTTAATCTGTATCATTGTGGGTGGGATATTATTTATATTTTTTTATATTGTTGTAGGACGTATAGAGAGGCAACTGACCAGCGCCGAGGGTAAACTCAAAAAATTAGCCAACGTGGATGGCTTAACCCAAATTGCCAATCGCCGCATGTTTGATGAAGTTATAGCTAACGAGTTGAAACGGATGTGCAGAGAAAAAGGAACTGTTGCTTTGATTATGTGCGATATTGATTCCTTTAAACTTTATAATGACACATATGGTCATCAATTGGGCGATGATGCCTTGCATGGTGTAGCCCAAGCAATCAGTAAAAGCCTTAATCGTCCCGGCGACTTTGTCGGGCGTTACGGAGGCGAAGAGTTTGTCATTATTTTGCCGAACACTGATGATAGAGGTGCCATGAATGTTGCTGAAACTATACGACTAAATGTTCAACAGCTCCAGATTCCCCATAAAAAATCCGATGTTCACCAATATGTGACCTTAAGCCTTGGGATAGCAGTCATGGTGCCGACTCAGAAGTCATCAGTTAAAATGCTTGTTAATCTTGCAGACAAGGCGCTATATAAGGCAAAAAAACAAGGGAGGAATTGTACGGTTATGAGCGTGATGTAGTAGAATAAAGACCATTAACTGATATTTCTAATTCATTTTTTAATTAAAACATGATTCAGTATTTTGTGGTAGGATGGACTTAAATTTTGAATACTCAAATTATATTATATGAACCAAAGGCGCTATCACAGATCATTTTCCCATAGTAATTTTTATAATATATTGAATTGAAAATTTGAATTTGGTAAAATATTATCAAAGTTTAAGGA
>CAYSSE010000090.1:0-14975 GCA_964433355.1 uncultured Desulfocicer sp. | reverse complement strand
AAAAATTACGGCTTTTTAAAAAGCCGCTATCCCTTTAGGGTAGCGGTAGTTTACAATCACATCCTAACCCGATCAAATCGGGATTAATTAAAAAAATGAGGATCTGCAAAAAACGCGCTATTTAATTCTTTTAAATATAAGGATAGCCGTCATCAAATATGCGTTTCCATAAGAATCATTGTAATGATTATTAGTAAAAATCGGATAAGTCTACAAGTGTTAACCTATTTTAACATCTTGAAATAAAATATTGTTATTATAGCTTAAATTATAGGTCAACACTTGTGGGCCTATCCGTCTTTGTCCTTGTTGTCCACCAAGATGCCCTTGGCCTCGGCCTGTTCAACGATATCTTGGGATTTTTTATTAATACGGAGAACTTATCTGAATCTTTGTTGCCAGGGTTTCCCATGCGTTATCCCCAATATATTGAAAGCAATTTCCCTGACATTAGGGGGTAAATGGTGGATCCATTTACAAATATCTTTATCACTTATTATCCTTGTTGTCCACTGGGATGCCCTTGGCCTCAGCCTGTTCAGCGATATCCTGGGATTTTTTGTTTTCTCTGGCTGCTTTTTTCATGGCAACCTCAGCATGACGCTGGGCTGACAACGCTTCTTTCAATCCGGCAATCTGAGCCTCATCCATGACCCCGCCGGACAATTCCACTGCCTGCATTTTTTCCTTTGCCTTTTCCCGGGTGGATTCAGCCTCCTGCTGGGCGTTAAGGGCACGTTTTTCTGCATGCTCAAGGGCATCCATGAGGGCTGAAAGTTCCTGCACCGGCCCTTCTTCTGGCTCAGCATCCAGGTCGATATCTTCAGCGGCCATAACCATGGCAACGGTGTTCAGCCGTCCAAGCACATCATTGCAGGAGGTTCCGAGGGGCCCTGCCAGTCGGTTGTTATTCAGGGAAAACGGCATAAAAACAAGGGTGGCATCGCCTGCATACTCCACAATCACATCATCGCTGATATCTGTGACAATGATCGGCTGGGCATTGATCCGGATATCATCAAGTACCGTTTGCAGGGCGGCTTTGTTTTCCGGGGAATCCGTGTCATAATTCATGGCCAGCACCCTTATGACACAATCTTCCCAGGCGGTGTCCCGGGCCATGAGATGGGCAAACAAAAGCATGAGACGGCTTGAATCATCGCCTTTCCACCATACGTCAATTCTTTTTTCTTCCGGCTTGACGGCTTCCACCGGGGCCCATCCATCTGGCTTCATGGACAGAACAACGGTATTGCACCGAAACCGGGCAACCGATCGCACAAGGGAGGTGAGGCTTGATTCCGCAGAGATTTCTGGATCTGAGAATTCCTGCCGGTTCAAAAGAACGGTGTTCGCATGAACCGCCCCGATACCAAAGGATTGAACGGCGGCCTGAAGCCCCTCTTCAAGGGATGCAGCTGTTATCACCACCGGGAAGGAACGGCGTTTTAACGGCTGAAGTTCCAGGGTGAGCGCCTCCCTTGCCTTGAGCCACTCTCTTCCCATGCGGGGCCCCCTGCCTTCCACCACCGTCAGAGCGGCGGTGAATCCACTGCCCCCTTCAAACCACGCCCCCAGGGTTAAGAGCTGTTTTCGGGTCTCTGTTTCCCGGGCCACGGCAAGCACACAGGGTCGCCAATCCCTGGGATGTTCCAGATCATCCTGGGCAGCCAGAAGATTTTCCCGAATTTTTTTCAGGTGATAGGAGCGTTGTCCGTCAGCCCATCGTGCCGGTCCTGAGGTTTGTTTAAGATACTGATAAATAGCCGTGATAATGGCAATGGCAACAAGTCCTGTCTTGAAATCAATGGCCAGCATCACCCCCAGACAGACCAGAAATCCGGCCAGACTGATCCATGGATGATAAAATCGAAACCGGGGTCGGAAAGAAGGACTTGCCGCATTGGCTTCAAAATAGGTGGCATAATTGAGCAGACCATAGGAAATCAAAAAAAACATGGAGACAATGCGTGCGATGAGATCCAGCTGACCAAGGGCAATGGTACCAAGGGCAATGACAAGGGACAAAAGCACCCCGCGCCGGGGATTGTTTGTAGGGCCAAATCCTTTGGCAAAGCGGTTTAAAAAAGGAAAAATCTTGTCCGAGGACAGGGACTGGAGGATTCTGGGAGCCCCGAGAAAGGATGCCATGGCCGAGGACAGGGTGGCGGCAATCACCCCGGCATCAATAAAGAACCCCCAGGCGGAAGCCTGTTTCATTGATCCATAGTCGTTTCTTAAAATTTCACCGGGCAGGGTTCCTGCCATAAAAACGGCCACTGTAAAATAAACGCAAATGGAAATCCCCACGGCCATGAAGGTTCCCATGGGAAGGCTTTTCTGTGGGTCTTTAAGATCTCCGGACATGCTCACCCCTTGAGTAAAGCCCGTGGCCGCAGGGAAAAAGATGGCAAACAGCATCCAGAATCCAAAGGAACTTTTCTGGGAGCCCCAGTTTTGAGCCAGCAACCCGGCATCCCAGTGCATGGCACCCCCAACGTAAAAGGACACAAGTGCCAGCGTCATAAGAACCATGACCGCATACTGAAATCGGGTGGCCCAGTCGGCTCCCATCCAGGCCAGCGAAAAGAGAAGCAGGACGGCAAGCCCCCCGATCCATTGGGGAGAAAGGGATAGACCCGGGGCAAAGATGGCAGCCACAGCTTCGCCAAAACCGATGCAGTAAAAAATGCAATGGACACAGACTGGGCAAGGAACAGCACAATGCCGATGGCCCCACCGAACTCAAGCCCCAGGGTTCTGGAAATCAGATAATAATCTCCGCCGACTTTGACCTTCAGATTTGTGGCCACGGCAGCCAGGGAAAAACTGGTCAAAATGGATATCAGGTTGGCAAGGCCAAGGATGATCAGGGCCGATGCAAGACCTGCATTGCCGATGACAAACCCCAGGCGGAGAAAAAGAATAATGCCCAGGATGGTCAGCAGGCTTGGGGTAAAAACACCTGCAAAGGTTCCCAGGGTTCCCCCAGTGGTTTTTGCTTTCATGGATGGTTTCATTTTAACACTCTCTCACAAAATAAATTAAATATTAAAAAAGGTGCCCCGGGGAGCATCAGGAACATTATAATTGTGACTTGGATTTAACCTGAAAAGCAATAATATGAAAGACTTGAATACGGCATTTTTAAATCAAATGAGTGCTGAGAAAAAGTACCTTATAATGCACTGCGTATTCGTTTAAATTCTTCACAGGTCGCCACCAGTGAATCAGGCGGCGATTCGAGTTCTAGTTTCTCTTTGCAACTAACTGCAAGCCTGTCGATAAAGCGATGGGCCTCCTTTCGCTCAGCAATTTTTCCATACTTAATTTTGTAATTTTTCTTCGCCTCATCAACAATTTCACCATCCAGATAGGCCATCCAACTCTCAATATGCCACTTGGGTATGATGTATGATGTATGCTATTGCTTCATTATCATCCCTTGGATGCAAAAATTTTGCATCCAAATTGGCTTTTACCTGTTCAACAGAGAGTTCATCCGCATCTTGAATCACTATCAAAATAGTTGATGCGTGCCGCTTGCGCATGGCTTCTGCTTCCTGAGAGATGTTGTCCGCTACATATTTTTTACCAGACCCCTCTCCATCAGGATAAGGTAACACCCGAATTACGCGGGCCTTTACACCCCACCCCTTTTTCAGGAAACGTTTTACAAACATTTCATGGGCTTTATCTTCACACAGAACGATGATTTGAGATGCTTTACTCATTTTCCCACCCCCGCGCCATGGCTTCCGCCGGAGCCAACCCGGCAATTTGGGGAAAAGGTTTTACAACAACGTGGGCTCCTGCCTGCCGGGAAAACCACAACTCCGTGCCTCTTGCCATCTTGTTAACAATTTCAGGATGATGAGATATAATCACAACCTGTTTGTCGTTTTCATCACAAATGTCGTTAAGATTTTCAATCCAGGGTTGGATTTCACGCATTGAAACAAAGTTGTCCGGCTCATCAATTAGCACTGTGGAAAAGATGCCAGCGCGCAACGCTTCCAAGACCATATAAAGAATGATCAATTGGCGTTGACCATCAGAAATATTCATAAACTCAAAGTCATGGTCTTTGCCTTCAATACGGAATGTCACCATCAATTTTCGAGATTCACCGATTTCTCTGAGACTCAACTGTTCATAACCTGGAAGAACGTCCTCCAGGAGTTGTTTTGCCCCATAACCAATAGATGGTTGCTCCTGTAAGAGATGGCGGTACCACTGGGCAAAATTTTCACCACATTCCGATAGATTGCGTGACTCGCTCACAGCAGCCTCTTTTACAAGCAATGGTACCGGATGAATCAACAGGATTTTTTCAAGTTCTTCCCTGAAGCGGATTAAAGGTTTATTGTCGTCACGCTGTGCAATTGTCGGAATCACTGAACGACCGCAGTTCGCAGGGAAGACAGCTCCTTCTTCTATTTTACTCGTATTCCCGTTCATACGGTAGAGATGCGCTTCCTGCCCATCAAACAAAAAAAATCTTGAGTCTTTCCAGATCAGTTCTTCTCGCTTAATGCGTTGTTTATCTTTCTGGTTTGTATATTCAATAGTCAATTGATATTTGTACACCTCGTCATCTATCATCAGGGAAAAGCCTATCTTTTGATCAAGTCTTTTATCCCAGGTTGTCAGGGTGTTTTGATTAAAAATATCCTCCACATGCTCGCCGCGCATCAGCCGTTGAACATAACGCAATGCATCCAGAACGGACGTCTTGCCTGAACCATTATCACCGAGCCAAAGTTGAAAGTCCTCCGGCTTGATCCGGAAATTTGTCAAACATCGAAAATTATCAATATAAATTTCACTTATCATCGGTTTATTTCCTCTCTCATTGGTAAATCTCTTCAGATACGACAACATCCAAAAGACATCAAGGATACTACCATTAAGATCAAAGTTTCTGAAGAAATAAATTCAAATTTTCGCGCCTTTTAGCAGACTAAAATCATAATAGCAAGACCATTTCCAAGGATCTGGCCAATGGACGGTTCATCCCCCGCTTTCATTAGGAATCAAGGTGTAACGCCATTTCAGTTTTTTTGGACAAAACGGACGCAGACCCAGGCAAAGCCAAGGTAAAGTAGTGTCAGGCCCCACATCCAAATCCATTCTTCCCGGACCTGGCTAAAGGAGGCGCCCATCTGTGTAAGCCGCAATCCACCGGAAATTCCCCAGGTACTTGGCAGCAGCATGGATACGGCCCTTATCCAGCCAGGCATATTTTCCACAGGCCATGAAAATCCAGAGATAAGAACCGCAATCATTGAACTCCATACAATCATTATAATTGCCGTTTCTCTGGTTTTAAAAAATTCTGCCAGGACCTGACCCAGCAAAATCACCGATAACAAAAAAGGCAGAAGGTACAGCAACATCGTTGCAATGCCGGTGCGCATGGGAAAATCCCAGATTCGGTAAACCACTCCGTAGATGAAAAGGATATGGACAAAGTAAAGGCACAGGCAGGCAATGGTTCTTGAAATAATTCTCACCATGGGCCCGCCCCGGCGCGGAGTGACGGTTTTTCCAGCCAGCGACTGTTCCCTGCGGGTCCCGGATATCATTCCGATTCCAATCAACATGGTCTGCTGCAAAATCAATATCAGAACTCCCGGAACAATATAGGTGGCATACCCCATGTATGGGTTGAATAAGGATCGGCTGAGCAAGGTGAGCGGGGACTGGTCTACCATGGCCTTATCCGCAGACCTTCCCAGGACTTGAAAACGGCGGATCTGAATGCCTGCAGACAATGTGCGGACGGCTTTAACCAACCCGGTCATGGCCTGCCTGTAGATCAAGAAATACGTAGCATCCACGTAGGCCGCCACATATACCTGGCGCCCGATGAGGACATCTTTTTCCACCCCTTGGGGGATAACCAAGACGGCGCTGTAACGTCCAGAACGGATCTCCTGACGTGCTTTGCCAAGGTTCTGGGATCGACCTTCCACCCTGAGCATCTGTGAAGCGTCCACCATCCGAACAAGCTTTCTGCTCAGCATGGAGTTGTCCTGATCAATGACGGTGAGAGGTACCTGGCTCAACACTTCCCTGGCATAGGGGAGTGGATAGACAAACGAATAGAAAACAATGGCCGCACCCATGATGATGAGAACGCCCGGATCCCTGAAAATAGATCTCAGTTCCGCTGTTATGTTAAAGGAAAGGTTCCTGATCATGATTTCCCCCAATAACAGCTATCCGTCATATGGCGCTTCAGCAGGGGAACCAGGCAAATTCCCGCCCCAGTATAAAGGAGAAGGATGAAAAGATCCGGAACCGATTCCCATGGTTCTGCACTTCTAATGGTCTGTTCCAGAAAGAGGTGAAGATAGTGTGTCAGTGGCAGCATGTTGCTCCAGGCCTTTCCAAGGGGCGGCATTCCTGACTGGGGAAAGGTAAGCCCCACGAAAGCAAAAGCGGTCCCGGAGAAAAAAGAGGCCGCACTGAGTGCCATGCGAAGGCTGGGACAGAAAAACACCAGGATTATACCGCACCCCATGTAGGCAAGTACCAGAAAAACGGTGGCAGCAATCAGACCGGTCAGAGATCCCCCCAGGGGAACGCCAAAACCGTTAAGAATAATTGCCAGCATCACCAGGCCCAGCAGACAGAATGAAATAAAATATACCGACAGCTTTCCCGCCACTGCTTTCCAAACGCTTCCACCGGCAGTTTCCAGCCATATTTTTGCAGTGCTGTTCTTAAACTCGCTGCCCATGGCCATCACCGCTGTCATAAGAATAAAAATCTGAAAAAATGTGGGACAAAGCGCTGCTGCAAGGAAATACATGTAATTTAGCTGGGGGTTGAACAGGACATGCCTGTCAAGATTAACCGGTTCCAGATGAGCCATTGCAGCGTCGGCCATTTCACCGCGCCGCAGCCTGGATTTAAAATTGATGCCTGCAGATACCGTTGCAACCGCGGCAGCCAGGTTACTTGAAATAATGCTTCCGGGCAGCAGCATCTGGGTATTTGTATAGCCGATCACCTCTGCGCCTTTGCCCCGCAGAATATCGTCTTCAAGTCCCCGGGGCAGGATAACGGCAGAATAAATTCTGCCACTCAACATCAAGTCCCTGGCTTGGGCAGGATCCACCGCCTGAAACGAAACCGCGATAACGGAAGTCGCGTCAATGGCTTTGATGATGGTGCGTGACAGTGACGAGTGGTCAAGATCCACCACGGCCACCGGTAGATCATGGGGATATTGGTTGGAAAACAGGCCCCAGGACAAGGCAAAGGATAGCAAAGGGAGGACGATCATTGCCAGGGCATAGCGGGAATGCGTTCTGATCTGGGACATCTCACGTAAAACAACGCCCCAAAATCCATGGGGATACTCATTTTTAGACATCTGGCAGATCCCCAGTGGGGACGATAATGCTCATACCCGGCCGCAGTCCGTCTATTTTTTCAAGGGGCCTGGCCCGGACTTCAAATGTCTTCAGGTCAAATCCCCCGGAGGCACTGGTGGCTCTCCAGGTGGCAAAGTCGCCTAACACTGAAATGTAGCTTATTTTAACATCAAATTTCTTATTACCGAGAGCCGGTGCGGATACGGGAAAAATGGCTCCCATGCGCATCCCGGCCAGTCGATCCTCACGCAAATTAAAGGTTACCCAGATATCGTCCAGGTCAAGGATCGTTACGATTGGATAACCGGGGCTGACGATTTCTCCAGGATTGGCAAGGACATGGATAACCTCACCGCCCAGGGGTGATTCCAAATGGGTTTCTTTGAGATAGCTTCGAACTTCGGCCACGGCTCCCTGGGCCTGATCAACCAGTGCCGTTGCCGTTTGTCGATCTTCTTTCCTGGCACCTTCCAGAGCCATGTCATACTGCGAACGTGCAGCTGTTGAGGCGGCACTGGCCACTTTCCATTTTGCTTCCGCCTCGTCTCTTTTTTGCCCGGGAACAATTCCATCGGCAAACAGGTTATTGATACGCCGGTAGGTTTTTTCCGCGAGATCTGCAATTTCCTGACTTTGTATCCATAGATTCATGGCCGCAGTGACTTCCTGGTTCCTGGCACCTGCGTAGGCTTTGTCACGTTGGGCGGAAGCGGCCTTTTTAGACGATGCCGCCTGCTGGAGCTTTGCATCAATCTCCGGGCTGTCAAGTTTCAGAAGGCTGGCTCCCTTTTCCACAGATTGTCCCTCTTTGATAAAAACGTCAGAAACACGACCGGCAATTTTAACAGCAAGATTCACCTGGGTGGCCTCCACTTCACCCTGTATGAATTCAAGCTCTGGTTCCTGTAGATACCAGGTCAGCCCTCCCACCAATCCCAGCAGAACAAGGAGTCCGAGGACAGGTTCAACTATATGGCGTATGCCTTTCAATTTTCCACCTCCAAAATTTTTCCGGCCAGATACTGGGGATAATCAGCACCTCTTCCGCATGATTCAAGCAGTTGTGCCAGGGCCACGTCAAAGCTGTAAGCTGCCATCATTCGTTCCACCTGAATCCCGGAAAGAGACATCTGAGCATCAACAACATCCAGGGAGGTGGCAAGTCCCTCTTCAAACGAACGCGTTCTGGCCCAAAGATTTTCAGCTGCCAAATCCAGCGATGCCTGGAGTGCGTCGAATTGCTCTTGACCTTTCATCAGTTCCTGGTAACGAGATGAAACCAGGGTTTTAAGATCTCTGGCCACTTTACGGGCAGTCAAATCAGCCTGTTCGGTCATCAGTTGTGCCGCCTTGATACGGTTGGACCTTGCACGGCCGTCAAATAGGGTAAAATTAACGCCGACACCCATGGCCCAGGTTGGATCCAGAGCCGTTAAGTCGTCTTCATATAGTTCTCTGACCCCAAATAAATAGACATCCGGGTAAAGTTCCGACTGGGTGGCCCTCAGGTTTTCCCGGGCCTTGTCCCTTACCGCCTGGATCTGGTCCAGGGCCGGATGGTTTTTCAGTGCCTGATCTATAAAAAAATCCACCGGATCAATGCCATGGACCAGAAACAGCCGCGTAGAAGGGTTTACAACCTCATCTGAAGCCAGGATGTTGGCAAGGGCAATTCTGGAAAGATCCAGGTCGCGTCGGGAAGCCTTGAGTTCACGGTCCGCCTGGGCTTGGGCCACCTGGGCATGGAGAAACTCGGTACGGGCAATGAAGCCTTCTTCCTGTAGTCTGCGGGCTTGAAACAGGTGTTGAGCCAGGGCATTCTTCACCTCAGTCCGGATATTTAAAACCTGGTCCATCAACCGAACGGCAAAGTAATATCGGGCCAATTCAGATGTCAGGGTTCCCGTGGTTCTGCGCATTTTTGCCGCTGCCTCCCGGGTTCCGGCATCAGCCGCTTTTTTTGCGGCTGTTATTTTTCCTCCGGTGTAAACCGGCCAGATCATATTAAGCTGAGCCTTGAAAAAGGTATCCTCTTGAATGGTCTCTTCAAACGAGGGAACCATTGCAGAAGGAACTGTGGGATGCATGGCGAGAATGACCTCCCTTATGGGATTTAAATCCAGGTAGATGGGGTCATCAATCCGGGTCAGCCGTCCAGTCAAGGTGATTTTGGGCAGATCCAGCCCCCTGGCAGCCTTGGCTTCGTATGTTTTCTGCCTGATTTCGGAGCGAGCCGTTTGCACGGATTCATTCCGGGTAAGCATGTCATCAAGCGCCCGTGTAAAGGTCAGGCCCGTATCTGCTGATACCAGGGATGTTCCTTGAAGGATCATAAAACATAAAAAAGCACAAATCCAAAACGGTCTTGATCTGGGCCTTATCTGAAAATTTTTGTTTTTTCTTCCAGCAGGTGACGTGATCATGCCCGATTCTTTGCCGCTGGATGTTTCCTTCTTTTGAAAAAATGAACAAACCATACAGGAAAGCCTCTTTCCTTTAGGAATGAGTCCGAAATAACTTTTCCATTTCGAGATGGGGACAGATTTAAAAATCTGTCCCCTAAGCACGCAAATGGACAACTTATTTAAAACTCATTCCTTAATCAATACCTTCGCCAATTTTATTTTGGCCTAAATTTTAATCAATATATAGTTCATAAAAATTATATATGAACAATATATGGTATATGAATTATGAAAATTCAAACCATGATATGCGGGCATCCTTCAAAAGTACTTTACACTTTTTTAGCGCATTTCCCATTTGCAGGGGCTTTTTCCCAAAAGACTGTAAAGTACTTTTGGGCTCATATGCAAGGATGCCTATAAACGCACTTGTTTTCGCATTAGACTGGGAATTCCCGAAGCATCTCATGGATACCTTTGTGCATCTCATACCAAAACTCGTAAGCAGCAGCATGGCGATCCCGGGTGAAAAAGTCAATCCAATAATCCAAATCAGGGCTGAGAATATGATCTATCTCTTTTTTGTTTTTCAGGAAGGTAAAAACCATGTCCATATTACGTTCTGATTCCCAGAACACCGATGCATTACGGCTTGTGATGCGGCCAGCCGTGAGACGGATGGACGTAAGGTATGCATCCTTCTGTCCGAAGATGTTTTCCATCATATCGGGTATCAATGCCTCGGCCCAGGCCCGGTGGAAACGGCAGACCCCCAAGTTGTCCAGCAGAAGTTCCTCTATCATGCGCTGGGCATTTTTTCTGCCCAGTTCCCGGGGGGGGAAAAAATCCCGACCATAATTCATATAATATTTCCCCATAATGGCCATGGGTGAAAAAACGCCGGGAGTCCAGTACTGATTGGGAACCATCCATCCCTGGCGGGCAAAGGAATTGTATACAAATTTGTCCAGAACGGCTTTACCCTTTTCCCGCGCCAGGCCCCGGGCCCATTTCCGGACACTGAATGCCAGCGGTATTTTCCCATTGGGTCCGATCATTTGATCCATTAACGCCATGCCCAGTTCGGCATTGTGCATTGAATCATTTATCACATCAAAGTCGGCCATATCCCATCTGGGCAATTGATCCACCCCCAATTCCTGGGGCAGTATCAACCCCTCGTCCAGACAATCCATGAGCCAGGCAAGGGTTCCGCCCAGGGAAATGGCATCAAAGCCCAGTTGATCGGCATGGTGGTTAATTTGTTCGGCTGCCCGCTGGTCAAAGATGCCTGATAAAGGCCCCATGGTCTGGTAGGGTTCATAATCTTTTTTGTAAATGCCGTTCATCTTTTTGCAGACGGCCGTGCAGGGCTCACCGCAATTGCGCTGCTGTTTGGTCTGGATGGTCTCCTCATTAAACTGTTTGAGATAATGGTTGAGGATAAACCGTTCATGAAAATCCTTGCGCGCCGCCTCGGGCCAGTAGATTGTCCGGTAGTTGAAGGCAAGAATATCGCTGCCCATGGTGGCGTAATTGATCCCAAATGTGCCGCCGGTATTAAATTTCGGGTCGAAGCGGTATTTGGTGGTGGCCTCCATGTCCTTGGCTGCCATCCGCAGATTGAATTTGTCCTTAAACCATTGGTCTGCCACAGAGCGGTCCTTGAAGTCCTCATCAATGTGAGTCCCGCCATAGATGATGCCCACAATACCATGTTCCTGAAACAATTTAGAGCCAAAGCCCCCCCGACCCGCCCAGGTATCCACAGGGGTTAAGCTGCCTTTTTTAATCGGGGCAGATGCCACGGCACCGAAATCAGACCCGCATGAGGCTGGCCCCACAGCCAGCACCCGGGGATCTTTTTCGTACCTTGGGCCAAAGGTCTCAAGGGCGTGTTCCATTACGGCGTAAACCCCCTTATCCCCCGTTTCCCAGATCTGTTCGGGAATAATTTTGATCAATTCCACTTCTATCTCTTCGCCGTGGTTCCGATTCAGGTATAAAATGCTTGGGTGCGAGGCTTTACCGATGATGCTGAGATTATTTATGCCCAGATTATTGAATACCAGGGCTGCGCCTCCCATGGAAGAGATATAGAACCCATGCCAGCAGGGGGAAATCCCGGCAAAGACGAGCCGGTTGAATCCGGGAAAGACAGAGCCCGCCAAAAGTCCGGCACCAATGGTCAGGGCGTTGTGCTTGAAGGCCAGATGAATACCGATATCCACCGGGCCAAAAAATTCGCCGGTGCGGTTGCGCTGCATGCGGTAAAAACCGGTTCCGGTATCCACAATGAGGGTTTTAATCGTATGAAGGGTATCAGGCATTCGGGGTATCTCCTTATTTGAATTTGAATCTTCCTTTGAAGGGTGATGTTGCCCCTGGACACAAATCTGGCAGGTATTTTTCAGGGGCCGGGCAGCCAATCACGATCTTGTTCGGAATAACAATATTTGTTTTTAACTGTTAAATTTCAACCACAGGTGGCCGACGTTATGATCAAGCCCGAATTATGAAACCAACCCCTTTTCTGCCTGGGCCTGAATAGCCGTAATGGCAACGGTATTCACAATATCTGTTACAACACACCCCCGGCTAAGATCGTTAACAGGCTTATTAAGGCCCTGCATAATCGGACCTATGGCAACTGCCCCGGCAGAACGTTGAACCGCTTTGTAAGTATTGTTGCCTGTATTAAGATCTGGAAATATAAAAACGGTCGCCCTGCCGGCTACTTTACTGTCCGGCATTTTAGCTGCTGCAACCGTAGGATCCACAGCCGCATCATACTGGATTGGCCCTTCAAGAAGTAAATCAGGTGCCAGTCGGTGGGCAATTTCTGTTGCTCGTTTAACTTTATCAACCTCCTCACCTATCCCAGAGGAACCGGAAGAGTATGACAGCATTGCCACAAAAGGCTTTATACCAAACAACACTGCAGTCCTTGATGATTCTATTGCTATTTCTGCGAGTTGCTCCGCAGTAGGTCTGGGATTAACGGCACAATCACCATAGGCAAGGACCCTGTCTTCAAGGCACATAAAAAATACCGAAGACATGATGGTACTTCCGGGTTTAGTTTTTACGAATTCCAAAGATGGTCTCACCGTGTTCAAGGTTGAGTGGGCTGCGCCAGACACCATGCCATCGGCGTGTCCTTTGTATACCATCATAGTTCCAAAATAAGTGACCGCAGACATCACATCACGCGCATTGTCTGGCGTAATTCCTTTGTGCTTTCGTAACTCAAAATAGGTTTCAGCATAGTCATCAAAGAAATCAGATTTCACAGGATCAATAATTTTAACACCACTTAGAGCCAGTCCAAGTGTCACAATTTTGCTTTTAATAGTATGGACGTTGCCAAGCAGAATGATCTCCACCACATCCCGGTGAATGAGTATCTCAGCTGCCCGCAAGATTCGCTCATCATCACCCTCGGGCAACACGATGGTCTGCTTATGTTCACGCGCACGTTTTATAAGACCGAATTCAAACATTTTCGGCGTCATGACCAGCATGCTGTAGCCGACAATTTTATTCCTTAACTCTGAAGTATCCACATGGGATTCAAACAACCCCAGTCCAGATGCAATTTTAAGAACTGAATTTGGGGTGATTGTGTTGTGAATCGCCTTTATTTGCACGGCAGTGGTAAATGTATCACTCTCAACTTTAATAATTGGCACCAGATTGTCCATCCCCTGAAGAAGATTGCGCAGAATCTTATCGGGTTTCAAATAACCTGTGAGAACAATGCCACCGATATTGGGCATATTGGACGACCTATACGCAGCGAGCATGCCGAGAATAATATCGATCCTGTCAATGGACGTAATGATCAGATTATCATTTGCCAGTCTTGGCAATAAATTTCTCAAATTCATTGCTGCAATAACAAAACGGGATACGGGTTTGCTGAGCTGCGCTTTGCCATAGATGACTTTTGCATCAAGCGCCTTGACAATTTCTGCCATCGTCGGTCGATCAAGTGTCTCCTCAAAAGGAATTGAATAGATAAGTTCTATCTTTTGTTGAAGTCTTTCTCTCAACGACTGCAACATTTCCTGCTGTAGGGAAATTGGGGTTCTATTGACAATGATCGACAGTATATTTGACCCCTTTTCCTCGAAAGACTCGATGGCAAACCGGCATGACTTGACCACGCCATCGATGGATCCCTCATGGGCATTGGCAATCATCAGAACTGGAGAGCCAAGATTGTTGGCAATTTCTACATTGAGTTCAAATTCAAACGCCGATGAATCACTCTGAAAATCTGTCCCCAGACAGAGAACGAAATCATATTCGTTTTCAAGCGCTTTATAGCTTTCCAGTACGCCTTCGAGAAGCTTGTCATTCTGTTTGTCAGCGACGAGTGTCCTCGCTTCTTCAAACGTATATGCATACATCTGGCGGTAAGGAAGATTAAGATTGTAGTGGGTTGATATCAAATGAAGGATGTCATCCTTTCCATCCACATCGTGTTTCATATTTACTATTGGTCGAAAAACAGCAACCCGCACCAAATTTCGAACAAGAGATTCCATAACTCCCAAAGCAACCAGCGATATGCCGCTGTTGGGTTCCAACGCTGTGATATAAAGATTTTTCGACATTATGTTTGTCCTCTGACTCAGGCAATATTTTGGTTTCCACTACAGACTAAATCGCTTCTTTCCCGACTGACATCTGCAGACCGAGCCATTTCACTCTGCCCCCATGGACGAATGGAATTCGTGAATCCCACATGAAAGACCCTGTCACATTGTTCTTTGACTACAGCCCCAATGCTACTACACCAATTATGAATAATCCAGCCATAAAACAATCTGTTCTAAAAGGGGGGTGAAGGAGGGATGAAACAGCGGAGGAACCAGGGTCATATAAGAGTTTTGGCTATGGTGTTGTGATATCAAATTTTCGCATACGGGCGCGTAAGGTGCTGCGATTTAATCCAAGAATCTCGGTTGCGCTGTTCTTGCCGCTGACCTTCCACCCGGTCTGTTGCAGCACACGGATAATATAATCACGCTCGACCGCTTCCAATGTTTTCTGGCTTTTGCTTAAATAGGCAAAGGGATGGCAAAAGAAATCCAAACGTTTGGATTTTATGAGATCTACACCTATGAGCGCAAACGACGGTTGGCATCTATTTTGCAGGTGAAGAACAGAATAG
>CAYSSE010000089.1:0-15114 GCA_964433355.1 uncultured Desulfocicer sp. | reverse complement strand
ATAAACGGGCATGTCCTTCCAGACATAACGAATAAGTACCCACACATATGTTTTTTGGTATTCCTCAGCCATATACCATTGATATTTATGGGTTTTATTTTGAGGAATATATGCTCGGGTACTTATTGAAAATGATATCATGCCGCCCCCCCCCCCCCCCGACGGGTAATGGGCCCGGCCGGAACCGTAGACGGCACAATTGGCCGGTTCCTATTACCCATCGGGGGGGGGGCTCTGCTGAGGTTGCTTGGAAGTTTTATTTTCTAATAAAAATATACTACTGCATGGGGTTGTTAGCATATATTGTACTTGAAAACAACTGTGACATTGGAGGGGCAACAATCCTGATTCGGGTTGGCCATATCCGATGCATTAGCCCACGGTACTATTTGTCATGCTGAGCTTGAAATTAAGAGATGGTAAAGCAATGGTTTGAATTTTATGTTAGTTATGATAAATGCCATCATTAAAAGCCTTTGTTTTATTCAATACCTTCGCCAACTTTATTTTGGCCTAAACCTCAATCAACATATAGCGTACTTGGAATTATATATACACGGTATATGGTATATAGATTATAAAAATTCAAGCCGATTTAAAATTTGGCGAAGGTGTTATTATTGGCATTCTTTAAAATTACTTTACACTTTCTTTGATCACTCCCTACTTTGCAGGGGATTTTTCCAAAAAACTGTAAATGACTTTTGGGGTCATATGAAGGATGCTGTTTTATTTCTTGAATACCCGGATTCTCCGGGTGATTTTTCCGGAAAAAACGAGAAAGCTGAGACCATGAATATGAGTAATACAACTTCATCCAGAAAAAATTCTCCCAGATCCCAGTTTTTTGCAGGGGCCAAGGATACCTTTCCTTTAATTGTAGGTGCCATTCCCTTTGGCATCATTTTTGGCACCCTGGCGGCCACGGCGGGGCTTTCCTTTGCTGCCACCATGGGAATGTCCATGTTCGTTTTTGCAGGCTCTTCACAGTTTGTCTGTGTCAGCCTGGTACTTGCGGGAACGGCCTGGCCCATGATTGTATTGACCACCTTTGTGGTGAACCTTCGCCATATGCTCTATGGTGCCACCATGGTTCCCTTTTACAAAGACTTAAACACCCTCTGGAAAATGGTGCTGGCATTTGGACTCACCGATGAAACCTTTGCTGTGGCTGTCACCCGGTACAATAGAGAGGATGGGCTTCCAGATAAGCATTACTACAACCTGGGTTCCATGCTGTTTATGTATACCAATTGGAATTTATGCACCTTTGTGGGCCTCACAGCAGGAAAGACCTTTCCAGAGATGTCCCAGTGGGGCCTTGATTTTGCCATGCCCGCCACATTCATCGGCATTGTTATCCCCTATCTTGTTTCAAAACCCATGTGGGCATCGGTGGTCACTGCTGGGACAATTTCCATTGTGGCCGGAGGACTTCCCCACAAACTGGGTTTGATGGTGGCCGCCATTGCAGGGGTCACTGTGGGACTTGTGTGTGAAAAAATGCTTT
Source organism: uncultured Desulfocicer sp. (assembly GCA_964433355.1). Taxonomy (GTDB): domain Bacteria; phylum Desulfobacterota; class Desulfobacteria; order Desulfobacterales; family Desulfobacteraceae; genus Desulfocicer. The sequence continues at coordinate 13,604 of CAYSSE010000089.1, read as the reverse complement.
CCAGAAAAAAGGAGCGGGTTTAAACATGTTTGGTATCGGTATTCAACTGAATGAAATTTATATGGTTGCCGGTATGGCTCTGGTGACTTTTGGCATACGATATATCATGTTTCCCATTTCCGGAAGATTTCAATTTCCCGAACTGTTTAAGCGGGGGTTGAGATATGTTCCTCCGGTGGTTCTGACAGCCATTATTGTGCCCTCTGTGCTCATGCCCGACGGAGAAACCCTTAACCTTAACTTGACCAATCCCTATCTTATAGGCGCCATTGCTGCCTGTGCCATTGGGGGATTGTTTAAAAACTTGCTGTTGACCATTGTGGTAAGTATGGTGATTTTTATGGGATGGCAGTGGGCCTTTGCCCTGGGGTAATATTGGGAGAATTTGAGTTCCCCATTATCCTCCAGAAATGGCAGGAAAAATATTGATTTCATCGCAAGTCTCAATTAAATCTTTTTTTGTGATAACTTTTCCACTTCTAATGGCAATAAAACCGCCCAATGTCACCCCGGCTTTTTGGGCAGCAATGGGCAGCAATTGGCTCAGTTTTTCAGGGGCATTTATTTCCAGAACTACCTTATCTTTATTGGTGAGTTTAAAATTTATTGTAACCATTATTTGACCTCTCTACTTGTTGCATATCTGGGAAAGATTTGGAATACTCTAACAACACCTTCGCCAAATTTAAAGTCGGTTTGAATTCTTATAATTAATCTACCTTATGTTGTGTGATGCAAGTTTTAATTCGCCACATGTTGATTAGACTTTGGGTCAAAATAAAATTGGCGAAGGTATTGTCTAAGAAAGTGTATCGTATTTTTGAAGGATGCCTCAAGTTTAAGGAATATTTGCAGCAATCCCCCACAGGGCCTTTATCTTGGGATTGGAGACATTTTTTTTAAGGGTGCAGATGCCAATGGAAAAAGGGGTCAGCTTGGGTGTGTTTTTTAATATCTCCACTTCATTGTTAAGCGGGCTTTTTTCCAGTACCAACCGGGGAATGACGGCCACCCCGCATCCCAGGCTGACCATGGCAATGATGGCTTCGTTTCCTGCTACCTGGGCATAGATGTTGGCACTGAGCTCTTCCCGGTTTAACCATCTATCCAACTGTTGTCTGCTGAGTCCTTGATCCGGCATGATAAGCGGGGTTTTTTCCCAATCAATGCGGGTGCCCCTGTATACCACGGTGTCTGGAAATTTTGCCGGAGCAATGAATACCAGTGGGGTTTCGGTGACTTTCATGTATGCCAGGTCTTCGGGCATTTTTTCTGGAAGGGCTGCAATGGAGATATCCACCTCTTCATTCCAGAGTTTAGCCAGTGCCTTGGCAGCATCGCCGGTTTCCAGGCTAATTTGTACCGCTGGGTGCATTCTGCGAAATTCAAATAAGATGCTGGATAAAATTCCGTATACCGCAGTGACGGACCCGTAAATGGACAGTTCTCCCACCAGTCCTTCGATGGTGGAGAGATTATTTTGGAACTCAACCCAGCGTTGGCAAACATCTTCTGCATATCGCTGGAAAGCCTTTCCGGCAGCGGTGAGGGAGACAGATCTATTATCACGGATGAAAAGAGAATCCCCTACGGTGTGTTCAATGCGCTGGATCATGCGGGTCAGGGCAGAGGGGGTCATGTTACAGGCCCGGCTGGTTTTCCCAAAATGCAGGGATTGCGCCAGGTTCCTGAAAGTTTTAAGTTCTCGAATATCCATAAATAGACCTTATTTTTAATACCTTCGCCAATTTTATTTTGCTCCAAAATTCAATCAATATATAGTGGCTCAAGAACCACAATTGAACAATATATGGTGGGTAAATTGTAAAAATTCAAATCAATTTCAAATTTGGCGAAGGTGTTGATTTTGGCATCCTTAATATGATCCTAAAAGTGCTTTAAAGTCTTTTGGGAAAAAGTCACTGCAAATGGGAATTGCTCTAAAAAAGTGTAAATGACTTTTGAAGGATGCCCTGATTTTATTTGTATTTTGAAATATGCAATACAATATAGCAAATAATTCACTTTACGCAACGATTAAAATGATATTTTATGGTATTTATCAATTTGGAAATACTAACAATCATAATCAGGAGAAATACTATGGGACAAAATTACTTTAACACCTTACCCCTCAGACTTCAGTTGGAAGAACTTGGACAATGTCGCTTCATGGATTATTCAGAATTTGACGGTGTGGAAGCCCTTAAAGGCAAAAAAATCGTTATTGTGGGATGTGGCGCCCAGGGATTTCACCAGGGATTGAACTTAAGAGACAGTGGTCTGGACGTCTCCTATGCCCTGAGACCCGCCGCCATTGAGGAAAAAAGACAGTCCTATAAGAATGCATCGGAAAACGGTTTTAACGTGGGAATTTATGAGGATATGATTCCCATGGCAGATCTGGTGATCAATCTGACTCCAGACAAACAGCATAGTCCGGTGGTTTCTGCTGTGATGCCGCTGATGAAAAAGGGGGCGTGTCTGGCCTATTGCCATGGGTTTAATATCGTGGAAGAGGGTATGAAAATCCGGGAGGATCTCACCGTGATCATGGTGGCACCTAAATCCCCGGGAACAGAGGTTAGAGAAGAGTACAAGCGTGGATTTGGTGTGCCCACCCTCATTGCTGTCCACCGGGAAAATGACCCGGATGGATACGGCTGGGACATGGCAAAAGCTTACGCTGCGGGTACCGGCGGTCACCGGGCAGGTGTGTTGAAGTCCTCTTTCATTGCCGAGGTGAAGTCTGATCTCATGGGAGAGCAGACCATCCTTTGCGGCATGCTCCAGGTGGGCTCCCTTTTGTGCTATGACAAAATGATGGAAAAAGGTATTGACTCCGGTTATGCCTCAAGATTGATTCAGTATGGATGGGAGACCGTCACCGAGGCCCTGAAGCATGGTGGTATCACCAATATGATGGATCGGCTGTCCAATCCTGCCAAAATTAAAGCCTTTGAGCTGGCAGAGGAACTCAAGACCATTCTCCAGCCGTTGTTCAATAAACATATGGATGATATCATGTCCGGCCATTTTTCCAGCACCATGATGGCAGATTGGGCCAACGATGATGTCAATCTTCTAAAATGGCGGGCAGAAACCGCAGAAACCGGCTTTGAAAAATCGGTGTGCACCGATGCTGAAATTTCCGAGCAGGAATTTTTTGACAATGGCATTCTCATGGTGGCCATGGTGAAAGCCGGGGTGGAAATGGCCTTTGACACCATGGTGGCTGCAGGAATCAAGGCGGAATCTTCCTACTATGAGTCCCTGCATGAGGTGCCCCTGATTGCCAATACCATTGCCCGTAAAAAACTATATGAGATGAATGTGGTTATCTCAGACACCGCAGAATATGGCTGTTATCTTTTTGCCCATGCCGCAGGTCCCCTGCTCCAGGATTTTATGAAGAATATAGATGCGGATGTCATTGGAAAGGGTCTTGGGTGTGGAAATACCGGGGTGGATAATATCCAGCTCATCCAGGTCAATGAGGCCATTTCCTCCACCGAAGTGGAGATCATCGGAAAGGTGCTCCGAGGCCACATGGGGCGAATGAAGGCTATTTTGTAAAAAGGAATTTTGGGGCTTGGTCATAAGATGGGCCACTATACGGGAACTGAATATATGCTATTGTCAATTAACTGTAATTACGGACTTTATTTTTAAATCAATAAAGAATCGCTTCAAAGTGGCCCATGTTATGACCAATCCCGAATTTTGAGCTGCCGAATTACAAGTTCAGCAGCTCTGTGGCATGATCCAGGGTGGCCTGGGTGATGGTGGTTCCCCCCATCATCCTTGCAATTTCGTGTACCCGTTCCTCTTTTTTTGTAAGGGGGGTGATCAGGGTGGCAGTGCGCTGATTGACCACCTGTTTCTCAATTTTGTAGTGGCTCTTGCCATACTTTGCAATCTGTGCCAGATGGGTGATGCAGATGACCTGGTATTTTTTTGACAAGGTTTTTAGTTTTATTCCCACTTTATCCGATGTTTTGCCCCCAATGCCGGAGTCCACCTCATCAAATACCAGGGTGCCAAGATCATCCGCATCCGAAAGGATGGCCTTTAGGGCCAGAACCACCCGGGAAAGTTCCCCCCCAGATGCAATGCGTGCCAGGGGACGGGGATTTTCCCCGGGATTGGGTGCCATGAGAAAGGATACCCTGTCCATGCCGGTGTCGGTGATCTTCATGCCATTGACGGAAAGAAGGTCTTTTTGTCGATTTTTCAAAAAGAGCTCTTCACTGGATCTTCCCTTGGCTGAAGGGGAATGGGTCACGGCAATGGTGAATCGAATTTGATCCATCTCAAGGGTTTTTAGTTCATTTTCTGCCATCGTTGCCAGATCTTTTGCGGCTTTTTTGCGTTTGTCTGACAGCTCCAGGGCCATATTACCCAATGTTTTGGACAGCTCAAGGCATTGCCTTTCCATGGCTTCTATCGTTTCTGCCATGTTTTCCGAACTGGAAATGCTCTCTTTTAATGCTCTGTGGAAGGTAAAAAGATCTTCCAGGCGGGTTTGGCCATATTTTCGTTTTAGTTTTTGTATAAGATCAAGCCTTGCCTCGGTCTCCTCCAGGGTGGCGGGATCAAGGTCAATCCTCGTGGAGATCTGCCGCATTTCATCGGTGATATCCTCCATCTCAAGCATTGTTCGGGAGAGTTTTTCTGCCACCTGGCCGATTTTTACATCCAGGAGGGCATATTTTTCCAGACCTGTTTTGATGATATCCAGTTTTTCCAGGATGGTATTTTCCCCGGTGTAGATATCATTCATGCCGGTTTTAAGGCAGGTGAAAATTTCTGAGCCGTTTTTCAATCGTTTTTTCTGGGTTTCCAACAGCAGATCTTCATTGGGCAGGATGTTGGCCTGGTCAATTTCATTAATTTGAAATCTCAGGAGCTGATTGTCCTCGGTGGTTTTTTCTATGGTTGCTTTTAATTGGGCCAGTTCCCGGATCAGGGGGGTGAGTTCATTGCAGGTGGTCTGTACCCCATTGCGAAGGGGCCATGTGCCTGCAAAGTGATCCAGGATATCCAGGTGGTTGTCTTCGCTTAAAAGTCCCTGGTGGGCATGTTGGCTGGAGATGGAGGCAAGATTTGCGGTGACCTGTTTTAGTAGCTGGATGGTACTCTGGATGGAGTTGATGAATATCCGGTGCCGTCCATTGGCATTGATGATCCTGCGGATAATCAATCCCTCGGAGGGGTCAAGCCCCTGGGCTTCCATGATGGCGGCGGCGGGGCTGTCCGGTGAAATCTCAAAAAAGGCTTCCAATTGGGCATTCTTTTCGCCGGTGCGAACCAGATCCGCAGATGCCCGTCCCCCCAAAAGCAGATTCACCGCTTCAATAATGATGGATTTACCGGCTCCGGTTTCGCCGGTGAGCACTGAAAGCCCCCGGGAAAAGGAAATTTTTAAGTCATCAATGATTGCAAAGTTTTTTATGGCCAGTTCGCTGAGCATGAAATTTCCTGATAAAGTTCACAATATGAAGCAGGTAAATGGCCATGATGGCTGCCACAAGTCGGGGTATCCAGAGCCAGAAGGGTAAAATTCCCAGGGGAAGAAACAGGGCTGAATCTTCAATCATGGCATGGTTGATGCCAATAGAAAGATGAAGTCGGTTGAGTTCATCTTTGTCAAAGGTGTTTTCTCTGGTTTCCTCCACGATGACCGCAGCCCCATAGGTCAACCCGAAGATGGCAGCTGTTAGCCACAGAACCCCAGTGGATTTACTCAATCCCATTAGGGAAAGCACTGGAGAGATGGCCTTGACAATGTGCTGGATCAGGTGAAAGGTTTTCATCAGCTCCATCACCACCATCAAGGGCATGATAATTAGAAAAATCTGAAGCCCAAGCCCTGCCATATCCCAGCCCCACCCTGACAGCATGGTACCAAGGGAAACAGTGGCGGCACTCCCGGTGGTGGCAGCACTAAGGGCTATGGGGGGGGCAACATCCATGAGAACGGCGACAATCAAGGTGACACAAACGGACATTATCATCCGGAAACACGCCGCAACCACGGGGTTAAATCCCGATTGTCCCTGGACAATACTCTCCTGGATAATGTTGTGGGAGATGAGTAAAAAAATGGCAATCAAGGTCATCTGATCCAATGTCAGTGGCAGGGCAGCCATGGCACCAATGGCGCCATAAATACCGGTGAACAGGCCGATGATCAGGGGGATGGCAGCCGATGCCGGTAAATGAAGCATTCCCATGGCTGGCTGGATCAGAGAATCCAGGGAGTAGAGCCACCCGGAATACACCAGCAGGGCGGTTCCCAAAGAGATGGGAACCAGGATCTTCAGCAGCCACAGATAGCCACTAATACCCCGTTTTACACCGTTTTTAACTCCGTCTATTATTTTTTGGCGCATGTGTCAGATCCCCAGATATGCCTTTTTTACATCTTCGTTGGACAGCAAATTTTCTCCGGTGTCGGTCATGGTGATGGAACCGGTCTCCATGACATATCCCCGGTGGGCAATTTTCAGGGCCAGATTGGCATTCTGTTCCACCAGAAAAATAGTGGTGTTGTTCTCTGTATTTATTTTTTTGATAATATCAAAAATCTGTTTCACGATGATGGGGGCAAGTCCCAAGGAGGGCTCGTCCAGCAGCAAAAGCTTTGGTCTTGTCATGATGGCCCGGGAAATGGCCAGCATCTGCTGTTCTCCACCACTCAGCGTACCGCCTGCCTGGTGCCGTCGTTCGGCAAGGCGGGGGAAAAGATCAAAGACATACGCCAGATCCTTTTTGATGTTCTCGGTGTCTTTTCTAAGAAATGTTCCCATATCAAGGTTTTCCATGACAGAGAGATAGGGGAATATATGGCGGCCTTCGGGCACTTGATTGATGCCAAGGGCAACGATTTTGTCCGGGGTCATGTCATGGATGGGCTTGCCCTGGAAATGAATTTCGCCCTGGCGTGCCCTGGTTATACCGCAGATGGTCATTAGTGTGGTGGATTTTCCGGCCCCGTTTGCCCCGATGAGGGTGATGATTTCCCCTTCTTCCACGTCCATATTGATATTTTTAAGGGCCTGGATGTTACCGTAAAAGGTTTGAATGTTTCTCAGTTTAAGCATCAATCTCCTCCCCCAGATAGGCTTTGATCACCATGGGGTTGTTCCGGATTTCTTCGGGAACACCTTCTCCGATTTTTTTACCGTAATCCACCACATAGATCCGTTCAGAAAGACTCATGACCAATTTCATGTCATGCTCAATGAGAAGGATGGAGATGCCCTCTTCATCCCGAATTTTTAAAATCAACTCATCCAGTTCACTGGTTTCCTGGGGGTTCATGCCGGCAGCGGGCTCATCCAGTAAGAGCAAAAAAGGATCCGTGGCCATGGCCCGGGCGATTTCAAGCAGTCGCTGGGCCCCGTAGGGCAGGTTAATGGCCAGTTCATCCACATATTTTGCCAGACCGATTTTTTTAAGAATTTCATAGCTTTTTTCCACAATGAATTTTTCTTCGGCCTGGGTGGCTTTTCCCCTGAAAATGGCACCGATCACCCCGGTTTGGGTCACCGCATGGCATCCCACCATAACGTTTTCCAGCACCGTCATGGAGGTAAAAATTCGGATATTCTGAAAGGTTCTGGCCAAGCCTTTTCGGGTAACGACGTTGGTTTTCAGTCCGTTGATTCTCTCTTGTTTCCCCTGAGAGTTGATGAAGACATCTCCGGATGTGGGGGGATATATCCCGGTGATACAATTGAAAAAGGTGGTTTTCCCGGCACCATTGGGTCCTATTAGGGCCACAATTTCACCTTTATTGATGAAGAGATTCAGGTCGTCAAGGGCCCGAAGCCCGCCAAAATCCATGGTCATATTTTTTACTTCAAGAATTGGTTTCATATAAATTCAGTTGGGGGATAAGGTTAGTTTTTTTCAAACTTATAGGTTTTTCTCACATTTTCAATGATGCCGCCGGGACGGAATACCATCATCAAGACCAGCACTGTACCAAAGGTGATCATTCGGAATTGTCCAAAATCCCTCAGATATTCGGGCAGAAGGATAAGAAGAAGGGCACCGGACATAACACCGGCAATGGAACCCATACCGCCTAAGACAACGGTGCAAAGAATTATCACCGATTCCCAGATGGTAAAACTTGCCGGGTTGATAAAGGTGGTCTTGGCTGCAAATACAACCCCCCCCATGCCCGCCCACATGGCCCCCAATGCAAAGGCCCGAAGCTTGGTCTTGGCCTTGTTAATGCCCATGGCCTGGCAGGCGATTTCATCATCTTTCAGGGCAATCCAGGCCCTTCCGATTCTTGAATTTTCCAGTCGGTTGATGACAAAAATAGTGAAGATAACCAGGGCTACAATGATGTAAAAAATAAATATAGTAGATCCTTCCAGAGAAAGATCCATGCCCGGGAGCCCGGGTTTGGGTATATTGGCAATGCCGCTGGGACCAAAGGAAAAATCGTTCCAGTTTTCCAGTACCAGGCGGATGATTTCACCAAAGCCCAATGTCACAATGGCCAAGTAATCCCCCCGGAGCCGCAATACCGGATAGCCTAACAAAATGCCAAAAAGGGCTGCCAGGAGACCCCCCAGGGGTAAGGCAATCCAGAACACCAGACCGTAATGAAGATTTAAAAGGGCATAGGAGTAGGCACCCACGGCAAAGAAAGCCACATACCCAAGATCCAGGAGCCCGGCAAGGCCGATGACAATGTTCAGTCCCAGACCTAACATCACATAAATCAGGGCAGATATCATGATATTGGTCTGGTACATGGAAAACAGATGGGGGAAAAGCAGGGTAAAACACCCGAGAAGAATAATACCGGGGAGGAAGAATTCCTTTTTTTGCAACAGTTGCTGGATCCTGCCAGGGCCTTCTGTTTTCTCTTTTTTGGTACCGTCGGTCTGGCGTTTGAGCATGTATCGCCAGAGCATGGAGAGCAAAAATGCCCCCATGCCCACCAGGGCCATGTTATGCCATCGCCACTCCACGGTGTCTGTGACGGTGTTTACCCGGATCACCATGATGGGAAAGGTGAGAAACATGAACCATATGGAGGCCAGAAACGATTTTTTAAATTCATCTTTTGCTGTCATAGTCTCAATCCGTATGTTGTTATACCTTTTTGGTTTCCGACCTGCCGAGAATTCCCGAGGGCCTGAAAATTAGAATCACCACAAGAAACAAAAAGGCAAATACATCTTCATAGTCGCTGGAGATATACCCTGTGAAAAAACTTTCCGTCCAACCTAATACCAGGGCTCCTAACACGGCACCTGGAATGCTCCCGATTCCCCCCAGTACTGCGGCAACAAATGCTTTTATACCAGCGATGAATCCCATGTAAAAATTGATCTGGCCAATGTGGGAGGCAATGAGAATTCCCCCGATGGCGGCGGTGGCAGATCCCACGATAAAGGTGACGGAGATGACTCTGTCCACGTTGATGCCAAGTAAGGCCGCCATCATCTGATCCTGGGATGTGGCCCGCATGGCTTTACCGATCTTGGTGAATTTAATCAAAATGGTGAGCAGTATCATTACAATCACCGTGGTGATGATAATAACCAGTTCCGGGGAGGTGAGAATATGGGCATAGGGTTCCCAGAAATCAAAATCGGGGATCAGGCTGGGAAAGGGAAGAAAGTCAGATGTTTGGGCCAGGAGGACATAATTTTGTAAAAACAGAGACATCCCAATGGCTGAAATCAGTGCGGAAAGCCTGGGGGCGTTTCTTAATGGCTTGTAAGCAATTCTTTCCATGGTAAACCCGTAGGCGCAAGAGTAAACGATGGCTGCCATGCCAGCCAGGATCACCACGGCCAGGGTGGGGAAACCTGCCATGGTTAAAACGCTTGCGATGATCAGGCCTGTAAAGGCCCCGATCATGTAAATTTCACCGTGGGCAAAGTTGATCAGCCCAATGATGCCATACACCATGGTATAACCAAGGGCAATGAGGGCGTATATACTTCCCCGGGTCAGCCCGCCTAAAAAAAGTTGTCCAAAATATTCAAAGTCCATATAAATCCTGCTTTTCTGCCTGCCCTGTCCCGGAATGCCTGGGACAGTGGACAAGAGAAGAGGGGGACAGACAATAAATAATCCGTCCCCCTGGATGATTCAACTTTTAACCGAGAAGTCCCCCACGAAATCTCTGATTTGATGGGGGTGAATCGGCACATCAGTAATGTAGCCACATTTGGCTCAAGGTAGTCAATTTGGGCTTTTAGACACCCCTTCTAAATCAGTGATTCAAGGATTCAAAGAGGGGAGTCGCCTTATTTTTGTTCCACAAATGCGCCATTTTCCACACGATATACCGAAAAGCCAATACCTGTGGCATCTCCGTTGGCATTAAATTTGATTTTTCCCAGAGGGGTATCCACATATTCGGTTTGAAGGGCTTTTACGACGGCATCATACTCTGTGGAACCGGCCTTTTCAATGGCGTTGAGAAGTGCCAAGGTGGCGGCATACGCATTATCAAAGAAAGCACCGGGATCAGAACCATAGGCATCCTGATGTTCTTTTTTGGCTGCAATGGCCATGGGGTTGTGTGAAATATCCATGGGACCTGTGGCATAAACGCCTTCACAGTATTCACCAGCAACTTTGATGAAGGTGTCATCTTTAACACCGTCGCCGCCCATGAAAAGGGTTTTTATCTTTTTTTTGCGCATAAGTGTTACAATCTTGGAGGCTTCTGGGTGATAACCGCCCCAGATAATCAGATCCGGTTTTTGCCTTTTAACTTTGTTTACAATGGCGGAATAGTCCATAGCCCCGGGGGTGACGCCTTCAAACAGAACTACGTCAGCACCGGCTTCCGTGAAGTATTGTTTGGCCAGTTCTGCCTGTCCCTTACCATAGTCTCCCTTATCATGGAGAACGGCAATCTTTTTGACTTTAAGAACCTCCATGGCAAATTTAGTCTGGAGCTGAGCCTGAACCGCATCATGGGCAATGGTGCGGAAAAAATTGGGGTAGTTGCCGCTCAGGGTAAGGTCGGGGCTTGTGGCAGAGGGGGACATGGTGACAATGCCGGAATCCTTGTAAATGCCAAGGGCTGCTTTGGTGGCACCACTACAGATGTGGCCCATGACAACCTCGGCACCGTCGGAAACCAGTTTGGTGGCTGTGTTGCCAGCAACTTCGGGTTTGCACACATCATCTTCAACTAAAAGTTCAACCTGTTTACCAAGGACACCGCCATTGGCATTGATTTTTTTTACCACCAGCTCTGCAGCCTTTACTGAGGGAAGTCCATAGGATGCCAAATCTCCACTGTGGGCACCGGCAACACCGAGTTTAATGGTATCTCCGGCGGATGCGGCACCGGTGAGAGCAAAGATGGATACAGCCAATACAGCCAGTACTTTACCAATTTTTTTCATGGGTTCTCCTAAGTGTTTGTCTTGTTGGTGATACTCGATGTTTAAATTTTTGGAGCTGACTTTTGGAAAAGCCGTATCAAGTCATGGCTGATGGGTGATATTTTTTCCCGTCAATGGAAGCCGGATATTCCCGGAAATAATGCCCGTGAGCCAAGCCCGATCCCTTCCCCAAAGATATCAGCATAAAAAAATTTGCACATTGAATAATAAGGACGCCTTTAAAAATAAATTAACCTTTGATTTATACCGACTCCATGGGGTTGAGTCAAGGAAAAACGCGACAAATCAGGGGATTAGATGCGATGATTTATCCGGCCTTTATTCGTCGGGAATAAAAAAAACTTGCATCTGTATGGTGGAAACAAGTAAAAAGATCTGAACGCAATGCAGTAAGGCATTAATGATCCTGTTGATTTAGTACAGATCTGAGAATAGCCAATACAATATAGCGCACTCCAAGTTATCAAAAGTCATGCATATTGTGTGTTTTTTTAAAAATCCTAAGTCAACAAACCCATTAATAGGGCGGATAAAAATATAAATATAGATGCAGGCAAAAGAGAGTGGCTCCATGGAAAGTAAAAGTATCGGTCTTTTTGTTAAAAGAGATGAACTGGCAAGAAAAAAAGCAGTGGAGTTGGAAAAATGGTTGATGCAAAGAGGCATCACTGTTTTTTATGCGGATGAACCAGATATCTCATTTTCCCAAAGGGCCCCTTTCTGCATTATTGTTCTGGGGGGAGATGGTACTTTTTTAAGTGCAGCCCGCCTGGTGGGGAGCCGGGATATTCCCCTCATGGGAATTAAATTTGGCGAGGTGGGGTTTCTGGCTGAAACCCTGGAGGCCCAGCTATTTCAGGCAGTGGCGCATGTGTTGGAGGGAACGTACGTTATAGAGGAGCGCATGCGTCTCCAGGTGAGTGTGATCCGGGAGGGAAAAGAAATTGCATCTGTGGGGGTGTTAAATGATGTGGTGCTCAACAAGGGAGCACTTTCACGCCTTGCCCGTTGTGCTGTGTACATTGATTCGAGCTATCTGACCACCTTTAAGGCTGACGGGCTCATTGTGGCAACACCCACGGGTTCCACGGCTTACTCCCTTGCCGCCGGTGGCCCTGTTATTCATCCCATTGTGCCGGGGATTATCCTGACCCCCATCTGCCCCTTTACCTTGACCAACCGTCCTTTGATTATTCCAGATACTGCCCAGGTGGAAATGCATTTGGAGGATGAGCCCTCTGATATTGTCCTTACCTTTGACGGTCAGGAGGGCATGGCAATTGATTCACGGGATAAAATTGTGGTGAAAAAGGGAAGTCATCCCGTAAAGATGATCTCTCTTTCCCGGGATAATTATTTTAATGTGCTCAAGGCAAGGCTCATGTGGAGTGGGGGACGCGGGTAGGCTGCATTTTCGGGAATGGGCTCGATAACACACGCCTGACCCCGACACCCCTGAATTGTGCAGGGGCTAAAATTAGAATCAAGATCGTTGCTGTTTCTAAGGGGTATCACTGGATTCCCAGATATCCACAATTTTAAGATTCCCTGGATATTCCATGGTTTTATATTTTGTGATACCCGCCAGTCGTCGGGTAATCTGGCTGATTCTTGAAATATTAGACTGAATGGTGTGCATGTCTTTGGCAATCTGGCTGTCGGGATCCTGTTCCATGGTGATGAGTTCTGAATGGCCCAGCAGGCTTTGTAATGGCTGGTTGAGTTCATGGCACACGGCCCCGGCCATCTCCAGGACTCCCTGGAGTCTTTCTTTTTCTCCCTGTTCCTGCTCTGCCCGGTTTTGTTCCGTAATGTCGGAAACTGTGGAAATGAGGCAGGCCATGGGATGCTGGGGATCGGCACTACTTAGCTTGATGTGTCCGGGGAAGGTGGATCCATCTTTGCGCATGAGCAACAGATCCACTTCCATCTTGTTTGTGTTGGGAAAGTTCTCATATATGATTTTTCCGGCCTTCAGAAAAGCCTCTTCTGTGGGATAAATCATTTTCAGGCTTTGGTTTTTAAATTCATCTTTTCCATGATAACCGAAAAGTTTTACCATCTCCTGGTTCACCCATTTAAACGTTCGGTTTTCCACAAGGGCAATTCCCACCGGTGAGGTTTCAAGAATTTTTTCCAGGATTTGTCCCTGCTCCTGGAGGGCGTCGCTGAACTCTTTTCGTTCCAGGGCCAGGGCAA
>CAYSSE010000088.1:0-15237 GCA_964433355.1 uncultured Desulfocicer sp. | reverse complement strand
AGGTACTGGGTTTATAGGTACTGGGTTTATAGGTACTGGGTTTATAGGTACTGGGTACTGGGTTTATAGGTGCTGATGCTCGATTATCAAATTTGGAGGCTGATTTTTGAAAGATGGCGTTATTGGCTCCACAAGTGCAAAGTTTAAAAATTAAATTGCCAAACCAGCTCATCTTTTTCTTGTGATTATATAGTCCGCTATGGCCATTAATGGTTGGGCTTTCTCCCCAAAAGAGGCCAAGGACTCTTTTGCCTCTGCCACAAGGGTTGTTGCAAATTGCCTGGAGGGTTCAAGGCCCAGAAGGGCAGGGAAGGTTAGTTTTTCATGTTCAGCATCGGACCCGGTTGCCTTTCCCATGATGTCAGGATCACCCTCCACATTTAAAATATCATCCACCACCTGGAATGCCAGCCCGATTTTTTCAGAATATTGGCCCAGTTTTTCCAGCACCTCACTGGATGCCCCCACAGCAACGGCCCCGGCCTGGACACTGACCTTTATCATCTGACCGGTTTTAAGCCAATGAAGTTTTTTTAAATATTCCAGGGACGCAGCCTGGGGCATCTCCAGATCCGGGGCCAGCATATCCATCATTTGACCCTCCACCATGCCACCGACACCGGCGGCCCGGGAAATCATGAGAACCAGCCGGAGCAGGGTGGCCTCATCCGGATATACCTCAAAACAGGGGGCAGGGTGGGACAAAATGGTAAAGGCATGGGTCAAAAGACCATCTCCGGCAAGGATGGCTGTGGCTTCGGAAAAGGCTTTATGGCAGGTGGGCATCCCCCGGCGCAGATCATCATCATCCATTGCTGGCAGATCATCGTGGATCAAGGAATAGGTGTGGATCATCTCAATGGCACAGGCCGGGGGCAGGGCAAGGGCAATATCCCCCCCCGAAGCCTGGGCTGCTGCCATGCACAATACTGGGCGCAAGCGTTTTCCTCCGGCCATTAGGGAATGGGTCATGGCCCGGGTGAGTTCAAGTTCAGTTTTTTGCAGGGAAAGTATTTTATGGAGAGAGCTATCCAGAATATCACGTTTTGTTGCCAAATAATCTGACAGGTCAAAGGTATCAGGATTCATGGTCAAAGGGCTCTTCAACCAGATCTCCCTGGCTGTCTTTCATCAAGAGGGTTATTTTCTTTTCGGTTTTATCCAATGTTTCAAGACAAAATTTGGAGCATGTCATCCCTGTCTCAAACTTTTTGATGGATTCCTCCAGGGTAAGGGTGCCAGACTCCAACTCCCTTACAATCTCTTCCAATTGTGTCAAGGTTGACTCAAAGGTTTTTTTCTTGGCCATATTTTTTTTCCACCTGACAGATCAGCCGACCCCTGGCAAGCAGAACTTCGACTGAATCTCCGTTTTGGGTTGTTGTACTGTCTGTGATAATTTTTTGTTCTGAATCCCAGGATCGGGTAATGCTGTATCCTCTATTGAGCACGGCCAGGGGACTTAATGCACCCAGTTTGGAATGATTTTCATGGGTTCTGGCCCGAACAGCAGCCAGGGTTGCCGCCATGGCCTGTGCCAGTCGTTGGATCATAAATCTGCTGGTTTCTTTTTTCTCAGATATTCGGCGTGCGGGTGAGGCTGCGGTTAGCGCCTTTGTGTACCATGCGGTTTTTTCTTCAAGGGCACTGATTTGTCCCCGTATCTGGCCTGTGAGGCGTTGTTCAAGATCTTCCAGGCGCATTCGAAGATCATCCATGCGGGATCGTGGACTTTTCAGCCGGGAAGTGAGATCTTTCAAATGGGCCTTAAAACGTTCCAAGGATCGTCCAAGGGCCACTGTTAAAGCGAGTTGAGAGGCAAACACATTTTGAAATAATGTTGCTCGTTCGGGCAGGGCAAGCTCAGCCGCCGCCGATGGCGTGGGGGCACGAAGATCAGCAACAAAATCACAGATGGTGAAATCCGTCTCATGTCCCACCGCAGAAATGACAGGAATGGTGGAGGCAAACACAGCCCTGGCAAGCTTCTCAGAATTAAAGGCGGCCAGATCTTCCAATGAACCACCTCCCCGGGCAATAATAATTACTTGAGATGTTGCACATTGATTAACAGTTTCAATGGCTTGCAATATTTCCACATCAGCTCCGTTCCCCTGGACTTTTACCGGTACAACCTCCAGATGAACCCCGGGAAACCGCCGGTGGGAAACCTGGATAATATCCCGGATAACGGCACCCGTAGGTGAAGTTATAATGCTGATTTTTTTGGGTAAAAAGGGCAGGGCGCGTTTATGAGCAGCATCAAAAAGACCCTCATGGGCCAACTGCTTTTTCAGCAGTTCAAATTTTGCATGCAAAAGCCCCGCACCTTCGGGTGCCATGTGCTCAAAAATAATTTGATAGCTTCCCCGGGGTTCGTACAGGGATAATCTGCCCATGCCGGTGATGCGCATGCCATTTTCTGGATTAAAGGGGAGTCGTTTCAGTTGATTGCGGAACATAACGCCACTGATGAGTGCCGTGTCATCCTTCAGGGAAAAATAACAGTGGCCGGACCCAGGCACCGACAAGTTAGAAATTTCTCCGGTGAGCCAGATAAAGGGATATGTAGACTCAATCAACTGTTTGAGCTGGCGTGTCAAACCGGACACCGTGTAAATTTGTTGTGATCTGTTATTGCTGTTCATTTAATTCCATATTTTTTTTTGCTGGCAGCAGATGTTGTTTGAAAATAAGCAATTCAACAAAAAGCTGATCCTGTATACCATCAACTGACCCAGCAGGCCAACTAACAGCAAACCCAATATTTAGATTTATAGAACAGACAGAGCGGAATGACAATACCAAATCAAATCGGCTCATTGAAGTCACAATTTAAAATAGCTGTGAATAGACATAGAGTCTCTGGGTCAAAATCAGGCTTAAACTGAAAGAAATAAATTAATTTGCTGGAAACAACTTAGATTGGGTAATTGGATCTCAGATTAAGCCTTGATTAATTTTTAAAATTCAGATCCCAAAAACTCAGATTAATGTAACATATAAAGACAGGTTTCAATTGAAATTTTTTAGTGTCTGATAATATATATTATGTAAACTTTTTATTCTAAGAAGAGACAAGACCTAAAGCAAAATCCTCTCTCCCCTATTTTCATGGACTTCCCCCTGGAACATTTGGCATCTTTCATATGGCCCAAAATTAGTTTACAGTTTTTTGGAAAAAGCTTCTGCAAATATGGAATGATCAAAAAAGTGTAAAGTCTTTTTGAAGGATGCCAAACATTTCAGATTAATGATTTTAAAAATCAAATCCAGACAAAGCATTTTTCATTTTCAGGGGTTGATCATAAGATGGGCCACTATACGGATTCTGAAAATGTGTCATTTCTAAAAATTAGTAATCATAGACTTTATTTTAGGCTTCAAAAAAAATTCTTCAAAGTAGCCCATGTTATGACCAACCGCCATTTTCAGGCAATTGGCATTTCTTGTTTACAATCCCTTGACGGTCATTTGAGATCAAAGTTTATTTTGCTGCACCCGTTCCTGAATAATTGTATTTGCAAATTTAAGTTGAAATGTCCATGGGCTGTGTTATATTTTTAATCAACTAAAACAGAAACAAAAAATAATTAGAAGCACCTTTAATAAGAAAGTCTCGGCAAACCTGACGGATTTTCATGCTTCGTTGTGGTCAGGACGAGGCCAGAATACGATCCGCCCGTGGCGGTTATACTAAATGCCCATGATTAATTTTGGGTTTTTACTTCCATACAAAACAAATTAAAAAAATCACACAGGAGACATTTTAAGATGAATCTTTCTTCCTCAATTTCCCAGGCGGGCTCGCTGATTCGCGTCAACGCATTTATTAGAAGCGTGTACAACTGGATGGCCATTGGTCTTGGTTTGACGGCAGTCACCGCATTTTATGTGGCCACCACCCCTGCGCTGCTCCAAATTATTTTCGGGAACCGGATGGTTCTGTTTGGCATGATCATCGGTGAGCTTGCCATGGTGTTCTATCTGTCTGCCCGGATACAAAAAATGAATGCTTCCACGGCCACGGCCCTGTTTATTTTTTATTCCATACTTAATGGTGCCACCCTGGCATCTATTTTTATTATTTATACGGCATCATCCATTGCCACCACCTTTATAACATGTGCCTTGACCTTTGGTGCATGCAGCATCTATGGCATGGTGACCAAACGAGATCTCACCTCAATGGGTGGATTTCTGATGATGGGACTCATGGGCATTATCATTGCCTCTTTGATTAATATGTTTTTCAGAAGCCCTGGCATCAGCATGGTGATTTCCTACGTGGGCGTACTGGTTTTTGTGGGTCTCACCGCCTATGATACCCAGAAACTCAAACAGATGGCCCTGAATCAACCTGTCGATGCCAGTGGTGCCGTGGTCAGAAAAGGGGCTATTATGGGTGCCCTGTCCCTGTATCTTGATTTCATCAATCTATTCCTCATGCTCCTTCACATTTTTGGCATATCAAGGGATTAATATTTTCAAACCGATATCTGTTAACATAACAAATTAAACAGCAGATCCCAGACAAGGATCATCCCCTTGTCTGATGGCTTTTCTGCTGTTTTTTTATTTTTATTACCCTTTTTATCATGAGGAGTTATCGCCCTGATCATGGAGCTGTTTAAATCCGAAATTAACACAGACCCTGGCAAAAAAAATGCCAGGTCAGATGGTTACAATGCTGAATCCATAGAAGTGCTCAAAGGGCTTGACCCCGTAAAACGTCGACCCGGCATGTATACAGACACCACCAGTCCTGATCACCTGGCACACGAGGTGATTGATAACAGCGTGGATGAAGCCATTGCCGGTCATGCCAGCCGCATTGACGTGATCTTGCACGATGATAACTCCCTTGAAGTCAGTGACGATGGGCGTGGTATGCCCGTGGATATCCATCCTGTGGAAAAAATATCCGGGGTGGAATTGATCATGACCCGGCTCCATGCCGGTGCCAAATTTTCCAATAAAGACTATGATTTTGCCGGTGGTCTCCATGGGGTTGGGGTTTCCGTTGTAAATGCGCTTTCCACATTTTTGGAAGTGTCTATTCTCCGGGGGGGAGCCCTTTACCGGATTACCTTTAAAGATGGTTTTAAGGATACAGATCTTGAAATCATTAAAAAAACAAATACCAAAAAAACAGGTACCACCATTCGGTTTTATCCGGATGTCTCTTATTTTGAGGTACCCAATTTTTCTAAAAAGACATTAAAACATGCCCTGAAAGCCAAGGCGGTTCTCTGTCCCGGGCTGTTGATCACCCTGATGGATAAAAAAAGTGGCACTCGGGATGAGTGGCAGTTTGACAATGGTCTGCTGGATTATCTCACAGAATCCTTTGATGGATGTGAAACCCTGCTGGGGGATCCCTTCACCGGAACAAAAAAAACAGAAGATGCTGCCGTGGACTGGGCTGTGGATTGGAGTGAAGAACGGGGGGATAACCTTTGCGAGAGCTATGTCAATCTTATTCCCACCCGTCAGGGAGGCACCCATGTCAATGGGTTTCGTTCCGGGCTTTTAGAGTCCATCCGTGAATTTTGTGGATTTCATGATCTGTTACCCAAGGGCATTAACATTGCCCCGGAAGATATCTGGCACAACATTGGATTTATTCTGTCGGTGAAACTTTCCGATGCCCAGTTTTCCGGCCAGACCAAAGAACGGCTCTCCTCCCGCCATTGCAGCGGCTTTGTAAATACTGCCGTGAGAGACGCTTTCAGTCTCTGGCTCAATCAAAATACGGCGGTGGGGGAAAAACTTGCAGCTGCGGCCCTGGAAAATGCCAGAACCCGTCTGAGAAAGGCAAAAAAAGTCACCCGTAAACGGGTCACTGCGGGCCCTGCCCTGCCCGGAAAACTGTCTGACTGCACCTCGGATGATCCTGAGAAAAGTGAAATATTTCTGGTGGAGGGAGACTCTGCAGGTGGGTCGGCCAAACAGGCCCGGGATCGAAGATTCCAGGCCATCATGCCTCTGAGGGGAAAGATTCTCAACACCTGGGAAACCGACCCCTCCCAAATTTTGGCCTCAAAGGAAATCCATGACATCTCTGTGGCCATGGGGGTTGATCCAGACACATCAGATATTTCTGGCCTTCGGTATCATAAAATTTGTATACTGGCCGATGCCGACTCCGATGGGCTCCACATTGCCACCCTTTTATGTGCCCTGTTTTACCGTCATTTCAATGAAGTGGTACGCCGGGGACATATTTTTGTGGCCATGCCCCCTCTTTTTCGCATTGATGTGGGTAAAGAGGTTTTTTATGCCCTGGATGAAGAGGAAAAAGAGAATACCCTTAAAAAAATTGAACGCCGAAAAAAGCATGCCAAAATTAATGTCCAGCGATTCAAGGGGTTGGGAGAGATGAACCCGCTACAGCTAAGAGAGACCACCATCTCTCCAGATACCCGCCGCCTGGTTCAACTCACCGTGTCAGAAAATGATGTTCAGGGGGGGCACGGAGAAAAATTTTTCCCTGAATTACCCCCATCAAATCTTATCAATGCTGCTGCCGCTGATGCTGATAATGATGATGATGATGATGATGGTGATTTTTCTATTTCTTTGGATAATAATGATAAAAACATCCAGACCAAGGGAGTTTTTGAAGTGATGGATCTTTTACTGGGTAAAAAACGGGCCTCTGACCGACGCCGGTGGATTGAAGAAAACGGCAATTTAGTGGAGGTGGAATAATGACAACTCTGTCTCCCATGCCTTTGGATAATTTTGAGAAAATGCCCTTTGAGGATTTTGCGGAAAAAGCCTATCTCAACTATGCCATGTATGTCATTCTGGACCGGGCCCTGCCCAACATTGCCGACGGCCTCAAGCCGGTGCAACGACGAATTGTCTATGCCATGAGCCAACTGGGGCTTTCAGCCAAGGCAAAATATAAGAAATCCGCCCGCACCGTGGGAGATGTGCTGGGTAAATTTCATCCCCATGGTGATTCTGCCTGCTACGAAGCCATGGTGCTTCTGGCCCAGCCATTTTCCTGCCGCTACCCCTTGCTGGATGGCCAGGGCAACTGGGGGGCGCCGGATGATCCCAAGTCCTTTGCCGCCATGCGGTACACAGAATCCAGGCTATCTCGGTACAGTGAGTTGCTGTTGACAGAACTCAATGCCGGGGCCACCCAATGGCGACCCAATTTTGATGGCACCCTTAAAGAGCCCACCCTTCTACCGGCCCGCCTTCCCAATCTGATTCTCAACGGCACCACCGGTATTGCCGTGGGTATGGCAACAGATGTTCCCCCCCATAACCTCACCGAGGTGGCCAATGCCTGTATTTATCTTTTGGATCACCCCAAGGCAGATATTGATGCCATCATGAACTTCATGTTGGGTCCGGATTACCCCACAGATGCTGAAATCACCACCCCTTCCCATGAAATCCGGGAAATGTACCTCACCGGTCATGGCAGAATTAAAATGCGGGCCACCTATTTTGAAGATCGGGGAGACATTGTCATCAACGCCCTGCCCTTTCATTCTTCCGGCGAAAAAATCCTTGAGCAGATTGCCGGTCAGATGGAGGCCAAGAAATTACCCATGGTGGCAGATATCCGGGATGAATCCGACCATGAGTCCCCCACCCGTCTGGTGATTGTGCCAAAATCCAGCAGAACTAATCTGGATGCACTCATGGCCCATCTGTTTGTTACCACAGATCTGGAACGCTCCTACCGGGTGAACATGAACATGATCGGTTTAAATGGCAAACCCGAAGTAAAACCCATGCTGACCTTTTTGCATGAGTGGCTTGAATTCCGTAAGGAGACCGTGACAACAAGGGTGACCCATCGCCTGAATCAGGTGAAGGATCGACTTCACATCCTGGAAGGACTGCTCACCGCATTTTTAAACATTGACGAGGTCATTGAAATTATCCGCACCGAAGATGATGCGGAAGATGCGTTGATGCAGCGGTTCAGCCTTTCACATCGCCAGGCCCAATCCATTCTTGAGATTAAACTTCGGCACCTGGCAAAACTGGAAGAGATGAAAATTAAAGGGGAACAATCAGATCTGGAAAAGGAGCGTAAATCCCTTGAAAAAATACTGGGTTCAAAAAAACAGCTGATCAACTTGGTTAAAAAGGAAATCCGCCAGGATATTAAAATCCACGGTGACGATAGACGCTCCCCCTTGCGTCAACGAAAGGAGGCAGAGGCGTTTTCAGAAGAAGAGGTTATTGCCACAGAACCCGTGACCATTATCCTTTCCACCAATGGTTGGGTCCGGTCTGCCAAAGGCCATGACATTGATCCTGCAAAACTTAAATTTAAAACCGGGGATTCTCTGCTGGATCATAGCAGGGCCATGAGCAATCGGCCGGTGGTCTTTATGGACAACACCGGGCGCAGTTATTCCCTGCCGGCTCACTCCCTGCCCTCGGCCCGGGGAATGGGGGAACCCCTAACCGGACGATTGGCCCTTAAACCGGATGCTTTTATCTGCAATATGGTAAACGCTGGGGATGACACCCTTTATTTTATTTATTCAAACACAGGGTTTGGTTTTATCACCGATTTTGCCAATTTTATCACCCGAAATAAAAACGGAAAATTGGTCATCAATCTGGCACCCCATGCACAACTCATGACGCCGGAGGTGATCCCATACCCGACCACCGATCTCATTGCAGTGATCACCACAGCCGGTCGGTTCCTTATCTTTCCGGTACAGGAGATGCCCAAATTGGAAAAGGGAAAGGGAAATAAAATCATTGGGATTCCCAAAAATGAAATTCAAACCGCCGGTGGTGAGCGCATCCATATATTAAAAATAATTCCCCAGGGGGCCACCCTGGTTATTCATGCAGGGAAACATTTCTTGCGTTTAAAATCTGGGAATCAGGAAAGTTACACAGGAAAGCGCGGGCTTCGTGGCAAAAAGCTTCCCCGGGGATTTCAGAATGTAAGTGATATGGAAGTTCTGCCCCCCGAGGATTTAACCGAGGAGATGCCCCCTGATAAGTAAAAGTTGGTGCGTGGGTGAACCTGGCATCAACTCAATTAAATCGCCACAGTGACAATCACCTGTTTCATGTAATTTTAGATTTTCTTCCCCTGGTGGGTAAGCGTTGATCCTTAACCCAGGTAAAAATCATTTTAAAAAACAGATTGTCTCTGCGGTGTTACAATGGTAAATGGACGCATGGATATAAAAAAACAGATCGACAATTATTTTTTATTAGTCCTTTTTTTGCTGCTCATCGGTGGGCTTGTGGCAGTTTGCATTGACATTGAAAATAAAAAATCCCATGCACAACCCGATGCCCTGTCCAAAATTTTAAAAGAGAAAAAAATCCGATTCATCACAGACAACAATGGTAACGCCTATTATACCTATCGTGGGGAGGCCATGGGATTTGAATATGAACTTGCCAGGGCCTTTGCTGATTTTCTTGACGTAGAGTTAGAAGTCATTACGCCGGGATGGAACAGCATGATCCCCCTGCTTGAAACCGGGAAGGGTGATTTCATCGGAGCAGCCCTCACCATCACCCAGCGACGACAGGTGCATTTGCTTTTTTCACAACCTTACATGCAAGTTCAACAGCAACTGATTTATCACAAAACAACGCCTGAGATTAACACCCTCGAAGATCTGAGTGGGAAAACCATCCATGTCCGCAGAAACACATCCTACCATGATTGCCTTGAAAAATTGAAAGAGGGGGGCATTGATTTCAACATTGCTCTGATGGATAACACCCCCTCAGAGGAAATCATTGAAATGGTGGCAAAAAAAGAAATTGACTACACCGTGGCAGACTCCAATATTGCCCAATTAAATCGCCGCTATTACCCTGACATCGTCATCGGTATTCCCCTCCAGGAGATGGAGTCTCTTGGGTGGGCGGTTAATCCTTTGGAAATAAGACTCATGGATCGCATCAATCATTTTTTTTATCACATCAACAAAACAGGATTCTATGAAAAACTCTTTGAAACTTATTATGGGAATCTTGAAGATTTTGATTATTTTGATGTGAAAAAATTTCATAAACGGCTGAAAACACGATTTCCCAAATATCGTAAATATATTATTCAAGAGTCCTTTAAATATAGGTTCGACTGGCGGATAATCACGGCCCTGGTGTACCAGGAATCTCATTTTGACCCCCATGCCGAAAGCTTTACAGGGGTTCGGGGACTTATGCAGGTCACAGAAAACACGGCCCGGGAAATGGGAATATCTGATAGATTAGACCCCATTCAGAGCATCCAGGCTGGCATTAAATATCTTTCTATGATGTACAAGAAATTTGATGAGATTGAAGATCCCAATGAAAAACTTTTGTTTGCCATTGGTAGTTATAACGTGGGATATGGACATATAAAAGATGCACAACGACTGGCAGTGGCGGATAGTTTGGATCCGTTGAAATGGTCTTCCCTTGAAAAGACACTCCCCCTTTTAAGTAAACAAAAGTACTATCGTAAAACAAGACATGGCTACGCCAGGGGGTGGGAACCGGTGAAACACGTTCAACAGATTTTAATGTATTATGATATTTTGAAAAAGAAACTGGCTCCGCCAAGAGAACAGTTCCTGGGGGGCAAGCAACACCCCGTAGTGATTGGATTGGATGACGGGAAGTCAAAAGCCACTGAGACTCTCGGAATCGAGTCCCCGGCATTAAAAACCCACAATCATTAATGACCCTGTTGATTTAGTACAGATCTCTGGATTGTAGATACACTATATTGAATATTAAATCGCCCGATATCAATATGCTGTGTACTTGTTTTTCAAAAAGCGACTTAATCAACAGGCTCATTAATAACTCGTCAGTTGTAAGTTCTCATAACTTATTGAAATTATTAGTAGTTAAAAAATTAAAGTAAAAATTTTAGATCTAATTATTTCAATAAGTTATAAAATAATGCCTTAACAAACTCAGAGAACCTACAACTCACGAGATTAATAATACCTTCGCCAATTTTATTTTAATCCAAACAACAATCAATATATAGTTATTTAAAACTATGTTGATACGATATATGGTAGTCAAATTATAAGAACTTTAACCGATTTGAAATTTGGCGAAGGTGTTGATTAACCATAATTCTTTTTATCGGTGAAGCACCTCAAATACCGCCTCTGCGGCTGGCAATGTCATTCCCGGCAATGCGGTTAGCTCCTCAAGGGTTGCCAGTTTCATGGCCGTAACCCCTTTATATGCCTGTAGCAACACTGTTTTTCGTTTTTTGCCAATGCCGGGGATATCATCCAAAATTGATCCCCCTGCCCTTTTGTTTCGTCTTTTCCTCTGGAAGCCGATGGCCACCCGGTGGGCCTCATCCCGCAACTGCTGTAGCAGATAAAGGGCCTTTAACGCCTGGCTGGTATTCAGGGGATTGGATCGGTGGGGAATATAAATCTTATCATGATCCTCCCCCTTCCCCCCATCTTTTTTGGCAAGCCCCGCCACAGGGATCTGATCTGACAGCCCCAAATCCTTTAACACGGACAGGGCCATGGATAGCTGGCCTTTGCCGCCATCCACCACCAGAAGATCGGGAAATGGCAGGGGCTCTCCCTTGCTGGGAGAAAATCGTCGGGTGAGGACTTGGGTCATGCAGGCGTAATCATCTGCCCCTGTCACCCCTTTAATGATAAATTTACGATAGGCGGCCTTGTCTGGTTTCCCATCGGTGAAGACCACCATGGAAGAAACAGGGTCTGTGCCTGCAATGTTGGAGTTATCATAACACTCAATGCGCCGGGGAAGTTCGGGCAGGGCCATAAGCTTCTGGAGCATGACAAGCACCGCATGGGTCTCCGCCTCCTGGGATAGTGAGGTGTTCAGCTCATTTTCTGCATTAAGGCGGGCCATGTCCATAATTTTCTTTTTATCCCCCCGTTCAGGAATCAGCAGATGAACCCGGCGGCCTTTTTTTTCTGTGAACCGGGTTTCAAGGAGAGTTTGATCCTCCACGCCATGGGACAATAAAATCTGGGGGGGAATAAAGGTGTGATTTTCATAATACTGCATGAGAAACGCTCCCATGATTTCACAGATACCGTTCCAGGTCATGTCAAAGTGAAAATGGCGGGTTCCCACCACATATCCGGAACGAACAAATAAGAGAGTCACAACGGCCCTGCCCTGATCTCCGTGGCAGGCAATGACATCCCTGTCCATCATATCCGCAGTCACGGCTATTTGACGTTCCAATGTCTTTTCAATGGCAAACAGGGTATCCCGGAGCTGGGCTGCCTGCTCAAAATTTTCAAGGTCGGCCTGGTGTAGCATCTCTTTTTTCAGCCTCAGGATCAACTCAGGTGCCCTGCCCTTGAGAAACAGCTTTACATCATTGACAATGTCTCTGTACAAGGCAACTGGCACATCCATGCAGCAAGGCCCCAGACAAGTTTTCATCTGGTACTGAAGGCAGGGCCGGGATCGGTTATTAAACTGGGTCTTTTTACATTTTCTCAATTTAAAAATGCGGTTGACCTGCTTTAAGGTATGCCTGACGCTGTGGGCAGATGAATAAGGACCAAAATAGGTGGCCTGATCATTGTTAATCGTCCTCACCAGCTGGAGGGCGGGATATTTTTCCGTGGTATCCAGACGCAGGCAGGGATAATTTTTTCCATCCTTAAGGATGACATTGTACTTGGGCTTATGCTTCTTGATCAGCGTGGCTTCAAGGATCAGGGCTTCATGGGCACTGGCCGTGACAATGAGATCAAAATCAACAATATTTTTGATGAGAATGCCGGTCTTGGGGTCATGCCCTGTCACCTTTACAAAATAGGCAGCCAGGCGTTTTTTTAAATTCCCGGCTTTGCCCACGTAGATGATCCGGCCTTTGCCATCCTTCATGAGGTAAACACCTGGGGCACCTGACGTAGTGTTATATTTTTCCTGCAAAGCAGCGTTTAATGGGGTGTCCATGGCTGAGGATTATAACTCCTTGATGCGGGTAAGTTCTTTGATTTTATCCCTTAAATCCGCAGCTCTTTCAAACCGCATGTCATCTGCAGCCACCTTCATCTCCATTGTAAGACCTTTGATGATCTCCTCCAGATTCTCCGAGGTTGGATCATAGGTTTGTGCCTCTTCTTGAACCTGGCCTTCCGGGGCATTAATGGTTTTTTGCATGCTGTAGTCAAACACCCTCAGCTCTTTAATAATGGTGGAGGGAGTGATATGATGTTCTATATTATAAGCCTTTTGAATTTTACGGCGACGGTGGGTCTCTTCCATGGCTTTCTTCATGGACGGGGTGATGCGATCGGCATACATGATCACCTTGCCGGCGGCATTTCGGGCCGCCCTGCCAAAGGTTTGGACCAAAGAACGATAGGATCTTAAAAATCCCTCCTTATCGGCATCCAAAATGGCCACCAGGGAGACTTCGGGGATATCAAGACCTTCCCGGAGAAGGTTAATGCCGATGAGTACGTCAAAGAGCCCTTTTCTTAAGTCTTGTATGATATCAATTCGTTCCACCGTGCCTATGTCGGAATGAAGATATTTGACCTTCATGCCAAAATCCGCAAAATAATCGGATAAATCCTCGGACATGCGTTTGGTCAAGGTGGTCACCAGAACCCGTTCATCCGCCTCCACCCGTTTCATGATCTCCTCATAGAGATCATCTACCTGATTCGTAGCGGGTCGCACCTCCAGAACCGGGTCTAAAAGGCCTGTGGGTCGGACAATTTGTTCGGCCACCCTACCCTGGGCCTTTTCCATCTCATAATCTGCCGGTGTGGCCGACACATACACCACATGGGCTGTTTTTTTCTTGAATTCTTCAAATTTCAAGGGACGGTTATCAAGAGCAGACGGCAACCGAAACCCATGCCCCACAAGGTTTTCCTTCCGGGATCGATCTGCCTTGTACATGGAACCCACCTGGGATACGGAGATGTGGCTTTCATCAAAAAAAAGAAGAAAATCATCGGGAAAATAATCCAACAGCGTGGGCGGGGGTTCCCCCTGGGATCTGCCGGTGAGGTGACGGGAATAATTTTCAATGCCGTTGCAATACCCTATTTCGTTCATCATCTCAAGATCGTACTGGGTTCGTTCCTCCAGCCGCTGGGCCTCTAACAATTTATTTTCCTTGTAATAATATTCCAATCGCTGCTTGAGTTCCTCGGTGATGGCTTTCACTGCCCGTTTCCGCGTCTGGCTTCGGGTGACATAGTGAGATGCCGGGTAAATAGCGGTTTTTTTTATGGTGTGAAGCACCGTTCCTTTAAGGGGATCAATCTCGGCAATGCTTTCAATATCATCCCCGAAAAAATCAATGCGCAAGGCCTTTTCCTCTTCATAGGCGGGAAACACCTCCACCCGATCCCCCCGAACCCGGAAAGTACCCCTGTGAAAATCCATATCATTACGAGTGTATTGGATGTTCACCAACTCTTTTAAAAGGGACTCCCGGGGTTTTTCCATATCTTCGGCTATTTCCACCCGCAGGGCCAGGTAATCTTCCGGGGCCCCCAGGCCATATATGCAAGAGACACTGGCCACCACAATGACATCTTTCCGGGCCAGCACAGACCGGGTGGCGGAATGACGCATTTTATCAATGAGCTCATTGATGGAAGAGTCTTTTTGAATATAGGTGTCACTGGAGGGAATATAGGCTTCCGGCTGGTAATAATCATAATAGCTGACAAAATATTCCACAGCATTTTCTGGAAACAACAATTTAAACTCATTATATAACTGGGCCGCCAGGGTTTTATTGGGGGCAATGATCAGGCTTGGCTTATCCTCCGATGCAATGATGTTGGCCATGGTAAAGGTTTTGCCGGACCCGGTGACCCCTAACAGCACCTGGTGGGCAGCCCCATTCCGGATGCCATGGGAAAGGTATTCAATGGCTTGAGGCTGATCTCCGGTGGGTTGAAATTGTGATTTTATTTTAAACAGACCCATTAAGCTCCTAAGTTGCGCTGAATAATTAATATATGTATCGTTAGATGATTAAGTTCTTTTTTTATATGAAAGTCTCAGCAACATGCTAAAATTAAAGGACTTTCGTTTTTCGTTGTGGCTGGTCTTACAGCCATGTATGTTTTATAAGAAAGTCTCAGCAACGTGCTGGAATTAAAAGACTTTCATTTTTAGTTGTGGCTGGCCTTACAGCCATGTATGTTATATGAAAAGCAAGTGTCCAAGTACCCTCAGCAGAGCCCCCGGGGAGGGGTGATGGAACAGACCAATTGGGCTGTC
>CAYSSE010000087.1:0-15481 GCA_964433355.1 uncultured Desulfocicer sp. | reverse complement strand
TTGTGCCGTCTACGGTTCCGGCCGGGCCCATTACCCGTCGGGGGGGGGGCGGCATGATATCATGTTCAATATTCGTTGTGTCCAGAAGGACATACCCGTTATAAGGAAATGGTCGAACCGATGGTTATTATGCTAACATGATCATCAAGTGAAAAGCTGTCCAGGTGATACGTCTTTCAGGCAGGGATGGATAAGATCCTTGTCCGATACAAGGGCCGTGTCCACCTGCCACTCAATGGCCAGATCTGGATCATTGTACAATATCCCATACTCATCCCCCGGGGCATAGTAGTCCGAGCACTTATAAGTGACATCCGCCACATCACTGAGCACAGAAAACCCATGGGCAAACCCCTGGGGTACAAAGAGCTGTTTTCGGTTTTCATCGGACAAAAGGCATCCCGTCCACTGACCAAAGGTCTCTGATCCCTGACGTAAATCCACGGCCACATCAAAGATGGTTCCTCGCACGGCATAGACCAGTTTTGCCTGGGCGTGTTCCAGTTGGTAGTGAAGACCCCTGATTACCCCTTTTTCCGATCGGGAATGGTTATCCTGGACAAAATCAGCGTCAATTCCAGCAGTCTGGTATCGGGTTTTTTGCCAGGTTTCCATGAAAAATCCCCTGGCATCCCCAAAAAGATCCGGTTCAATAACAAAGGCCCCTTTAAGTGGGGTTTGAGTAAAACGCACTGCCATCAGATTCCTTCTCCAATGGGTGTTTTATCTTTTAAAAGCCCCATTAAATATTGTCCATAATCATTTTTTAACATATCCGCAGCCAGCTCCTTAAGGGCGTTGTCATTGATATAGCCCAACCGGTAGGCAATCTCTTCAATGCAGGCAATCTTCATTCCCTGGCGATCCTGCACCGCCTGTACATAAGCGGCTGCCTGTTGAAGGGCCTCGTGTGTACCTGTGTCCAGCCAGGCAAATCCCCGACCCAACAGCTCCACCCGGAGCTCATTTTGTTCCAGGTACACGTTATTTATATCGGTGATTTCCAGCTCTCCCCGGGGGGAAGGTTTTAAATTTTCGGCAATATCAACCACCTGATTATCATAAATATAAAGTCCGGGTACAGCGTAGTTGGATCTCGGAATTTCTGGTTTTTCTTCAATTCCCATGACCTTGCCCGATGCATCAAACTCCACCACACCATATCGTTCCGGGTCTTTCACTGGATACCCGAAAATAAGGCCCCCTTTTTCCATGGTGACAGCGTCTCTTAAAACATTCTGGAGCCTGGAACCATAAAAAATATTATCCCCCAGAATCAAGGTGACACTTTGATCTGCAATGAACTCCTTTGCAAGAACAAAGGCCTGGGCAATACCCTCGGGCCGGGGTTGTTCTTTATAGGAAATTTTAACCCCGAGGGTGGAACCATCCCCCAATAATTCTTTAAACCGGGGAAGATCCATGGGGGTTGATATGAGCATGATTTCCCGGATACCCGCCAGCATGAGTACAGAAAGCGGATAATAGATCATGGGCTTGTCATACACTGGTATCAATTGTTTGCTCACTGCCCTGGTAATGGGATACAGGCGTGTTCCAGACCCCCCTGCCAGAATAATTCCCTTCATATACGTCTCCGTCTTCCCTATGCACTGTAATGGGTTTTAATCCAGTCAAGATATGCACCGGACTTAATCCGCTCCACCCATTCCAGATTGTCAAGATACCAGGCCACACTTTTTTTAATACCGGTGTCAAAGGACTCTTGGGGGGCCCACCCCAACTCGGTTTTAATTTTTGTGCAGTCAATGGCATATCTGAAATCATGGCCAGGTCGATCTTTGACAAAGGTAATGAGATCCCGACTGGCGTTCCCCCCCGGTGATTTGTGGCCGGTGTCATCAATAAGGGTGCAAATCCGTTCCACAATATCTCGGTTCTCCATTTCACATTCGCCACCGACATTATATGTCGCTCCCCGGGAACCCTTTGTCATGATGCACCAGATGGCACTGCAATGGTCTTCCACATAGAGCCAGTCCCGGACGTTGGCACCATCTCCATAAATGGGAAGTGGCTTTCCCTCCAGGGCATTCAAAACCATCAGGGGTATGAGTTTTTCCGGGAACTGAAACGGGCCATAGTTGTTGGAACAATTGGAGATGGTCACCGGCAGTCCATAGGTTTCATGGTAGGCCCGCACCAGATGATCCGATGCCGCCTTGGATGCCGAATAGGGGCTGTTGGGCTTATAGGCGGTTTTTTCAGTGAAATAGCCTGTTTTTCCCAGTGTGCCATAGACCTCATCCGTGCTCACATGGTGAAATAAAGTAATCTTTGATAATTGTTTTCTGGCACACTCCAGCAGGGTAAATGTGCCTTTGACATTGGTATCAATGAACACTTCGGGGGATGAGATAGAACGATCCACATGGGATTCTGCTGCAAAATGACACACCGCATCAACGTCATGGGTGGCAAAGATACGATCCATGTCCCCGGCATCACAGATATCTGCTTTTTCAAACAGGTAACGATCTGGAAAATCAGCCTTCACATCTTCAAGACTTTCAGGATTACCTGCATAGGTCAGCTTGTCCACATTGATGACCCTGCCGGTGAATCCAGATTTTGTTAACAGGTATCGTATGAAGTTAGATCCTATAAATCCACTTCCACCGGTTATCAGCATATTTTTCATGAATTGCACCTGTTCTCTTCAGTTAGGGATTTACCCGACAATAAACTACCAGCATGTTCAGTTTAATGTGCTGATATTGCATTATAAAAAAATTTAAATTGGTAGTTTATTATCGTCTAAGTTCCTTAGTCATAAGTTCCCGGTGTGTTTTGCCTTGATCATGGTAACTGACTGATTGATGGCTACCCACCTAAGCCGGGACAAGCTATCAAATCAATGGCCTGGGTATTCTTGATAAGAACTTATGACTCTGGATCTGTTGGGTTAAACTTAAATATTAAATGATTTTTTATACAGTTTTTCCAGGGCTTTTTGGGCATCATCGGTGAGGTTCCGGGTACCGGTACCCGCAAAGGTTTTGTGACTGATGGTAGGATTCACCTCCTTCCAGCTATTGTCAATCCAGGAGAACCATGCCCGACGATCTTGCTCATAAACAAATACCGGTCGGTTGAACAGGCGGGCCAGCTCCACGCCCCATCCAGTCCCCCCCTTTACCGTGTTGTCTGGAAGAATCCAGCCAACCACAAATACCTGGTATCCATTATTAACCATGTGAAAAATGGACTGGAACACCTTTCTAATTTTATCCACCCGGGAAAATTTTCTCCCCATTCGGGCAGAGACAATGTCCATGCTGATATCCCCTTTTTTGAGTTCATCAGCGGAAAGAATTTTCATACCCCGGGTACGTTCAATATTGTGGCCTTCAAAGGAAAAATTGACCTCGTTGAGACCGAACTCTTCTGCCAGCCTTCCAAATTCTGCTTCGGCTCCCCGGTGTCCCCCACTGAACAGCGTAACATCTGAATACTCGTTCATTTTATGATTCTCCTGATTGACAAATTTATAAAAAATAGGCAAGAAAGCCCCTGAGTCTTTAGCTCAAGGGGTGTTGACTTTCTATTTCTCAAAGTCTTCTATCTGACATAAATTGAAGAAAAACTCAATGGATTTGATTTCTTTCTCTTTGACAAAACCTGTTTTCAATAATATTTTACATCTATTATGACAAAACAC
Source organism: uncultured Desulfocicer sp. (assembly GCA_964433355.1). GTDB lineage: Bacteria > Desulfobacterota > Desulfobacteria > Desulfobacterales > Desulfobacteraceae > Desulfocicer. The sequence continues at coordinate 11,799 of CAYSSE010000087.1, read as the reverse complement.
GAACCGAAATATCTCAAAGACCACAGGCCCCCGGCATACTGGATTGATAGCATTGATCTCCAGTTTGATCTTTATGAAGCGGAGGTTATTCTCACCTCCTTCATGAAAATTCGACGTAACCAGGAACAAGCCGGGGAACATACACCCCTGGTGCTGGATTGTAATGAACCCGATATCCTCCATGTGGTTGCAGGGGATATGGTCTTACTACCCGGTGAATATGAACTTGGAAACAACTATTTTAAGCTGAACAGGGTACCCGAGGTATTTACCCTGGAAATAAAAAACCGCTTAAAACCCCAACTAAACACCTCCCTGGAAGGACTCTATAAATCCAGTGGCACCTTTTGCACCCAGTGCGAAGCCCAAGGGTTTAGAAAAATTACCTGCTTTCCCGACCGTCCCGACATCATGACCCGTTTTTCCTGTATTATCACCGCTGATCGGGACAAATATCCTGTGTTACTCTCCAATGGGAATCCGGTGAGAAAAGGAGAACTCGCCGATAATCGCCACTATGTGAAATGGGATGACCCCTTTAAAAAACCAAGTTATCTTTTTGCCTTGGTAGCCGGGGATCTTGTCTGCATTAAAGACACCTTCACCACCTGTTCGGGCCGGGATATCACCCTTCACATTTATGTGGAAGCAGAAAACAAGGATAAATGTGCCCATGCCATGGCATCTTTAAAGCAATCCATGGCATGGGATGAACAGCGATTTGGCCGGGAGTATGACCTGGATCTCTACCAGATCGTTGCGGTGAATGACTTTAACATGGGTGCCATGGAAAACAAGGGACTCAATGTCTTTAATTCAAAATATGTCCTTGCCCGTCCAGAAACGGCAACTGACCAGGATTTCATGAACATCCAGGGGGTCATTGGCCATGAATATTTTCACAACTGGACCGGCAACCGGGTGACCTTGCAGAACTGGTTTCAACTGAGCTTAAAGGAGGGATTGACCGTATTCCGGGATCAGGAGTTCACATCAGATTTAAACTCCCGGGCCGTGAAGCGCATCTCGGATGTAAAAAACTTAAGAACCCTTCAGTTTCCGGAAGATGCCGGTCCCATGGCCCATCCGGTGCGTCCGGAATCCTACATAGAAATGAATAATTTTTACACCATGACCGTGTACGAAAAAGGGGCCGAAGTGATTCGCATGATCTTTGAAATCCTTGGCAAAGACAACTTTCGTAAAGGCATGGATCTTTATTTCCAACGTTTTGACGGACAGGCGGTCACCACTGAGGATTTTGTCCAGACCATGGAAGATGCCAGTGGAGTGGATCTTTCCCGCTTTCGCCTGTGGTATTCCCAGTCGGGCACCCCCCGGGTCACCATTTGTCGCAAATACGATGAAAACACCCGGCAACTCACCATAACCATTTCCCAAAAAACGCCTCCAGATCACAATCAGGAACAAAAAGAGGCCCTTCACATCCCCATCCGATTTGGGCTTATGGATAAAGATGGCAATGATATCACCCCGCCGGAAGACACCCTACTGGAACTGAAATCAGCAGAAAAGCACTGGATCTTTGAAGAGGTTCCACCGGGGAGCATCCCCTCCCTGTTCCGGGGGTTTTCCGCCCCTGTGATCATGGAAACCGATCTTACCCATGAAGAGCTTGCCTTTCTCATGGCCCATGACACCGATGCCTTTAATCGCTGGGATGCGGCCCAACAGCTCTATTTCCGGGAGCTTGACACCCTTATTTCCATCTTTCAGAATAATGGAGTCCCCAAGGTCTCTTCGCAACTGATCCAGGCTTTTAAAAAAGCATTGCAAGATCCCAGTATTGACCGTGCATTAACGGCAAAGACCATCACCCTACCCGATGAGAACGAGATTGGTGAAAAATATAAAATCATTGATGTGGATGCCATTCATTCGGCCCGGCAGTTTTTAAAACAAACCATTGCCAGAAACCTTGAAACACCGTTTATGGAAATTATTGATAGCGGTTCAGCAATAGATCCCAAAGATCTTTCCCACAGCGCCATGGCCCATAGAAGCCTTGAAAATGAAGCCCTATCCTATGTGGCAAGCCTTGAGACCCCTGCCAGCCAGGAGATAATTCACCAGCATTTTATGTCTTCGGGGAATATGACCCAGGAAATTTTTGCCCTGAGCCTTTTGTGTGACATGGACTCCCCATTAACAGCGCCTGCTCTGGAACAATTTTATGAAAAATGGCGCACAGATCCCCTTGTCATGGATAAATGGTTCAGCGTGCAGGCCTCTGCCACACGGTCAGGTTCCCTTGAAAATATTAAATCATTGTGCCTTCATCCTGATTTTAATTGGAAAAATCCCAATCGTATCAGATCCCTCATCGGTGTGTTTGGCATGACCAACCCCTTTGTGTTCCACCAGGCCGATGGTGCAGGGTATCGATTCTTTGCCGATCAGGTCATCCATTTGGATAAAATTAACCCCCAAGTTACGGCCCGCATGGCCTCAGCCTTTAACCGATATAAGCGGTATGATTCGGCCCGGCGGGAGTTAATGCAAAATCAATTGCAAAGAATCCATGACGTCCAGGGGCTTTCCCGGGATGTCTATGAAATTGTCTCCCGGGCATTGGGATAATCGCATGATGCTGCCCCCGGCAAGTGCCCTGTGCAGAACAGGGAATTTATTTCTGGAACCAACAAAGGCATTGTTCCAGTGGCGAAAATTAATAAAAATATCATGCTTGCCTGTGGCAGTTAGGGACTCAATAGTGAATCTCATTTTCCTGCAAGGGGGTGAAGCCCGTGCCAAAAAGATTCAGATAAACCCGTTCCCGGGCTGCCGCAGCGTTGGATAGAACCCCTACCTGGGTATCCACATAATCATATACTGTTGCTTTTTCTTTTCCCGGCGAAGGACGGAGGACTCTGCCAAGGCATTGCATCAGTCTTCCACTAAAACGAATGGGGGTGGTTAAAAAAAGGGTGGACAACTGGGGAAGGTCAAATCCTTCGGATAAAAGTGCAATGGTTGAAATCAAGGTGCCAGAAGGGGTCTCCTTTAAAAATGAAACAATCTCTTCGCGTTCCCTGGTGGGGGTGCTGCCGGTGAGCACAATGGATGGAAGGCCAAACTCCTTTTCAAGCAGTCTTGCCAGTTCATGGCAATGTTCCCGACGATCGGACAATATCAGTTTTATACCCGTATTTTTATCCATGGAGATATCGCTACAGATAAGCCGATTTCGTTCCAGATCCTGGGAAAGTTCTTTCATCATTAAACTGTAATACCGACCCGGATCGGTTAGGGTCTCAAATTGGGTTTCCCGGGGAATCACCCGGGGCTTTATCAGATTCCCCTCTTCAAACAATCGTTCCTGGGGAACTTGATGGCGCTGCTCACCCAAATGAAAATAGATGGACGGGGTTAATTTATCCCGTCGCCAGGGGGTGGCGGACAACCCCATAAAAAATTTTGCATCAAATTTGGTAATAACATCTGTGAAGGTTCTGGCAGGGCATTTATGGCACTCGTCCACAATCACATGTCCCACCTGCTCCATAATAACAGGCCATTTATTCTTTAAGGTCTGAACCAGCCCCACAGATATAATTTTTCCCGGCTTAAGTTTCCCACCACCCAGGATACCCACCTCATTAGATGGAATACCTAAAAACCGTTCAATGGCCGTGATCCACTGGTTTAAAAGCTCCCGGGTATGGACGATGATGAGGGTGGGTTGCTTTTGTCGGGCGATGATGGCAAGGGCCATTATGGTTTTGCCGCTGCCGGTGGGAGCGGAAAGGGTGCCGTGGGTATGACGAATCATTTCAGATACAGCCGTCTCCTGGTATTCCCTGAGCGTGCCAGTGAATTTAAAATCAATGGGGGGCAGCCCCCGTCGATGATCTTCCACCTCCACCTTATCTTCACTTTGTTTGCAAATTCGGTAGGCCCGATCAGAAAATCCCCGGGGGCATTGGAGCCCATTTTCAAGGTCGGTGAAAAAAGTTAGTTTTTCGGGTATATTTGCCGTGTATCTCCCCATTTTTCGAGCATCTTCATACTTGGGGTTTAATAACGTCAGATGCTGTTTAATCCAATTGGCGGTTTCCGGTTTCAGCCCCAGCAGGGTCACATGGGTGTCCAAAATAAATTTCAATGGGGCTCCTTTTTTTTACAGCGCTGCAGCAGAAGGTTGTGTGCGGCGATCCGGAATGCCGGTCATCGTTATTCCTCTTTTAAAAAGAAACTGGTCAGTCCTAAGTTCTCTGCATGTTGTGTACAAAGAGTTGCTAACCCCTTGAAATTATAGATCCTGTGCATTAAAGCTTGATTTGATAGGTCTTAATGATTTCAATGAGTTATGAGAACTCAGGACTCTTTAGAAAAAAATGAACTTAGCGCCCTTTGGGCGGGCTTTTCATAACCTATTGATTTAATTTTTGATAAAATGGAAATTCCTATACTATTAAATTAAAAATTTCCCTGTCGTATCCAATACATTTCGAATCGTCTCTGCCAAAAGGGATATTTCAAAGGGTTTCATAAGATAGGCCGCAGCCCCAAGCCGGGTTGCATCTATTTCGTTCATCCGGGAACTGTACCCGGAACAGATAATGGCCTTTACATCAGGCTTTATTTCAATGAGCTTTTTGATGAACTGATCCCCTGTCATTTCTGGCATGGTCATGTCGGTGATCACCAGATCAATGGCATCTGGATCTGTTTTAAACAAGGCCAGGGCTCGTTCAGGATTTGTTTCTGTGATGGCCCGGTAGCCCAGTTTTTCCAGAATAAGTTCACCCAGACTTACAATGTGTACATCATCATCCACAAACAGAATGGTTTCAGTTCCTGTCTTTATTTTCTCCACAGGTTTGATTTCTGACTCAAGGCTTCCAGTCCCCGGGGGAAAATAACATTCACAGGTGGTTCCCTCATTTATTCGGCTGTATATTTTAATGATCCCGCCATGGGCCTTCATGATTCCATGAACCACGGCAAGTCCCATGCCAGAGCCTTTATCAACGGGTTTGGTGGTGAAAAAGGGGTTAAAGACGTTATCGATGATCTCTTCGGGGATACCCTGCCCAGTGTCTGAAACACTCAATCGAACATATTCTCCGGGCAGTATGTGCAGATCCTGGGAACGAAGTGGTTTGGTCAGAAAAACATTTTCCAATTTAATGGAAAGCCCCCCCCCGGAAGATTCCATGGCCTGGGCCGCGTTATTGCAAAGATTAATCATGATCTGATGAATCTGGGTGGGATGTCCCACAATGGGGTGACAATTTTTTTGAATGCTTTTATTAAACTGTATGGTGCTGGGAAGAGAGGCCCGGAGAAAAACAATGGCATTCTTGATGATGTCATCCACCTTGATCAACTGTCTGGGGTGTTGATCATCTTTTCGACTGAAACTGAGCAACTGTGCAACGATCTCTTTGCCCCGCAGGCTGGCGTTTTTAATTTCTTCCAGAAAATAGCCATGGGGATCATCCTGGGAGCTCTCCTCAATGGCAAGCTCAGCATTGCCCAGTATCACCCCCAAGATATTGTTGAACTCATGGGCAATGCCACCGGCAAGCGTGCCCACCGCTTCCATTTTATGGGCCTGGAGAAGCTCTTTTTTTAAATTTTTCCGTTGGGTGATATCCTGGATAACTCCATTGATTTTAAGAGGATTGCCCGCCACATCCAGTTCCAGTTCTACCATGGTGATAACCGTTTTATGTTCCTGGCTGTTCTGAGCAATGATGTTAAATTCCAACGGGCTTGAGGGTGGCTTTTTAACCTGTGACATCATGGCCTTGTGCGCATTTATTCCTTCGGGCACGAAGGTTTCCAGCTCATCCAGTGTTAAAAATTCTTTTGCCGGATCAATTTCATAAATTCGTTTAGTCTCCTCTGACCCCCAGAATTTTTTTGTAGAAATATGGTATTCCCAGTTGCCCACCTTTCCCAGGGCCTGGGCTTTTGCATATCTTTGTTCACTGAGTTCAAGGGCTTCAAGGGCCTGTTGCCTTATCTCAACCATTTGATTGGCGGCAACGGCAATATCCTTAAACTCAAAAAAAGGCAGGGATTCTGGATCAATGAATGTGGATTCTGAAGATGCCTTGTTAAAAAAATCCGAAAAAGTTTTAATGCCGTGATGAACCTTGCGGGCCAGGTGTCTGGCCCATAAATAACTGATCAGACACATGGCAAATAAAAGGACAAGGCTTGCAATGGTTTTGTCCCTGAAATTTTTGTATAGCGTGTTTTTACGGGACAAGATGGTGCTGTCAATGGCATCAATATAAATACCTGCGCCAATAATCCATTCCCAGTCAGGAATACTCTTCACATATACAAGTTTAGGCATGGGAACTTTAGAATCAAGCTTATGCCAGGCGTATTGGACAAACCCGCCTCCTGGATTTTTTGCAACCCGATCCATTTCCTGGATAATTTTGACTCCATTGAGATCGGTGACTTCCCAGATATTTTTTCCTTTTTGGGTGATGGTTCCGTTGGTGAACAAGGGGTTCCCCCCATACCCACTTCCAAAAAAATACCCCTCTCCGTCAAAGCGCATGGTGGATACCCGGATCAAAATATCCTTTTGGATTTGATCCATCATATCCTGCACATAAATTCCCGTACCAATTCCCCAGTCATAGGGCTCAAAATACTTTAGAAAGGCAATTTTCTGGAAATCATGTGTGCTTTCACCAGGTTTTGTCCAGGAGTATCGATAAAATCCCTGGGTCTCATTTTTCAGGATATCAATCATATCCTTTACAACAAATTGTCCCCCGGCCCCTTGGACAGAAAGCATATTTGTGCCTTCTATTTCAGGGTTATCTGCAGACAGGACTTCAATTCCATCCATGGAAAATGCAAAAAAATACCCGCTGGCATTGTTGAAGCGAATGGGTCGCAGGGCATCTTTAATCATTTTTTTTATTTCAGGATCTGATTTTATCCCTTTATTTTCTTGGTAAATATGGGTGGCAATGGCATGGGCTTCTTCAACACGATTTTCAATGGTTTTCTTTAATTGGGTTTCGGCCTGGTTTCCCATATATTGAATATAATCCAACACCATGGTTACCTGCTGTTTCAGGGATTCCTTCCGGTTTTCTATGTACTGATTTTTCATCTGTTGGGATTCGGTGGTAAACGCAGTATATTCCGTGCCGATCCAGAGCAGGTACAACAAACTCGTGGCCACAAATATGGCGACGATCATATTTCGTAGAAAAAGTTGTCTAATGGTGATCATGGTATCCCCTTAAAATTTTTCAACAAGGATATCCATTCAGGATGGAAAATGCAACTAATATTGCCCTCCTTCATGTGACCCCAAAAAGCGGGTGCCTAAGTGCAGAGTGGCATATGCAGGCTGTCCGAATACCAAGGAACACATTCCCATTTTCCCGGTCGGAGGGTTCATTAACGATGGGTCAGGCTATGGGAATGCACCCTCAACCAGGTAGTTTGCTTTTCAGCAATGAAAAATCTTTGTCCACCTGGGCCTGGATATCCTTTCGGTCTTTTTCGGAAAGGTGTTTAAAGCGTCCCTGGATATTGAGATAGGCATCCACAGGCGTATCCCCTTTTTCGTTAAGGGTGTAGGTAATGCCCTCTTCCACCTCGTACAGGGGGAACATATTACACCGGGTGGCAAGTCGTGCAATTTTAACGGCATATTCCGATGGGGCACCCCATCCCGTGGTGCAGGTGGCATAGACATGGATAAACCGCGTGCCTCCTTTCATATCCCGGGCTTTTTTAAATTTTCGGATAAGATCCTCGGGGTAGGCGATGTTGGCTGTGGCTGCATAGGAAATGCCATGGGCCGCCATGATTTCAATCATATTTTTTTTTCGGGTTTTTTTCCAGCCCTGCCCCGGTGTGGTGGTGGTACGGGAGCCATAGGGGGTGGAGGAACTTCGCTGTACCCCGGTGTTCATGTATGCTTCATTGTCGTAGCACACAAAGATGATATCATCGTTTCGCTCGGCGGCCCCGGACAGGGACTGAATACCGATATCAAAGGTGCCGCCATCCCCGGCCCAGGCCACAACAGTGGTCTTTGTATCGCCCTTCATGTCAAGTCCTGCCCGAACCCCACTTGCGGTGACCGCCGCCGATGGAAAGGCGGTGTGAAGAATGGGCACCTTTAAAGATGACATGGGATAGGGGCCCGCAATAATGGCCCAGCAACAGGCAGGAATCACCAAAATGGTGTCTTGACCCAGGGCCTTTAAGGCCAGGTTCATGGCAATGCTGGCACCGCATCCGGGACAGCTCATGTTTCCGGGTTCTGCAAAATCAACATCTGATATATTAAGTTTTTGCATAGTTATAGATTCCTGTAAATAATGTAATAATATGGGGCCAATCTTGATGAACCTGTAAAAAGTTGGGCTATGATTTTTCAACCGCATCATATTGCTTTTAAAGCTCATAGCAAGCACCACATATTGTGGTTAAAGACTGGTATTTGGACTTTTTACGAGACCATCAATCTTGGCTTATGGGCGTTTTTATATGGTATAATGCCGCCCCCAACGGCTGCCCTGACCGGAACGGGAACGTCGGGGGGTATTTTTGCCCTTTTAGGCTAAACCACAGAAACTGCGGGCAAGTTTGTCCTCAAACAGAGTCTGTGCTTCTTAACGCCTAAAAGGGCAAAAATCCGCCCCCTTTGGTTCCCAATGTTCCGGTCAGGCCAGCCGCCGGGGGCTCTGCTGTCGGCACTTCGGTGCTGTATTTTCTATAAAACTTACACGCCAGATTTAAACCTCTTCATGGGGGAGCAGTCCCAGCCATTCACTTCCCTCAGAGGGAAGATCCCTGTCCCGGGTTTTCAAATAAACTTCCGAAATGATCTCCGGGGTGATATCCCGCCCCCCAAGCCCGGCAATGTAGTTAAAGACAACGGGTCCATGGGAAAGGGGTTGCAACGCTCCTTTTATCTCCTGGGCAAAGATTCCGCCAGAACCAAAGGAAAAATTTCGATCCAGCACCGCCACTTTTTTGGCATTCTTTAATGCTTTACGAATGAGTTCTCCGGGAAAGGGACGAAAGGTTTTAATTTTCAAAATGCCAAACCGTTCACCCTGTTTTTCCATATCCATTTGCACCTGTCGGGCCGTGCTGGTGGCTGATCCCGTTGTCACCAATATAATATCTGCATCCTCACAGTTAATTTCCTCAACCATGCCGTATCGACGATGGAATATGGCGTCAAACTCGTCTTCCACATCATCATATATGTCAAGGGTATGCTCCATGGCATGATGGATACTCTGGCGCATCTCCATGTAGACATTGGGGGGTGCCATTTGAAACAGGGCAAAGGGATTGTCAGGATCAAGGGCAATGCGGGGTTCGTAGGGAGGTAGAAAATCATCTGCTTGTGCTTGTTCGGGTATGGACACCGGTTCAAAGGTATGGGAGACAAAAAAGGCATCAATTACCACCATCACTGGCAGGTTCACAAGCTCTGCCAGACGAAAGGCAAAAAGGGTGGTATCCATGGCCTCCTGGCCGTTCTCGCAATAGAGCTGTATCCACCCGGTGTCCCGCTGGGCCAGGGAATCACTCTGATCCATCCAGATATTCCATCCTGGCCCCAGGGCACGGTTAACCTCCCCAAGGACAATGGGAAGCCTGGCTCCGGCTGCCCAATGGAGCATCTCGTGCATCAGGGCAAGGCCATGGGATGAGGTGGCAGTAAAGGTACGAACCCCGGTGCTTGCAGCCCCCACAACGGCGGCCATGGCGGAATGTTCACTTTCCACGGGAATAAATTTAGCCTTTAGTTCGCCACTGGCGCAATATTCAGAAATGGCCTCAATGATATGGGTCTGGGGGGTGATGGGATATCCGGAGACCACCTCCACCCGGGCAAGCTTCACCGCTTCAGAAATGGCATGACTGCCTTCAATCACTTGCTTCATTTTTCCTCCTTCATGGTGATGGCGTTCCGGGGACATTCCACTGAGCAGACCCCGCATCCCTTACAATAATCAAGATCAATCACCTTTTTGCCATTTTGTCTTGTGATGGAAATTTCCGGACAAAAGATCCGACAGTTATCACATTCATTGCAGAATCCACATTGATAACAGCGTTGGGCCTCTGCCATGGCCTCTTCTTCGGTGTAACTTTTTTCCACCTCATCAAAGGATGTTACTGCCGTTTCTGGCAGGATATGGCCTGGGTCAATCCTCGGTTCTGATATAAAATAATCGCGGTTGATTTCAGTGTCCACCACCACATGGCTTGAATCGTTCTCTCTTTGACCATTGAGATATATTTCCATGGAAAGGGCTTTTCCCGCCCCCACCCGGAAGGTATCGACGGTTTTCTGGACAGTCTCAATGCCGGAATTAAAAAATGCAGACAAGGCAATGGCAGCCTCTTTGCCCGATGCAATGGCGTGGGTCACGCTTTGAACAGAATTGACACAATCCCCTCCATAAATAAGGGGAATCTCCTTGAAATTAAATTTTACATGGTCCAGGTAAATTGTGGAATCTGTGGGTGCCGGGGCCGGGTTCCAGGCATCATGGAGCGTGGCCCCAATGCCAGAATAAACTTCACTGAACACCATGGTTTCAGTGGTATTTTCAACGGGGATGACCCGGGTTCGTCCATCCCCCCCTTTCTCTGAAACAGGTGCCATGGTTATCACTTTAAGAAGAAGACCTTCGGCACTTTCCTGCACAGCCACCGGGGATTTCAATTCAAGAATATCAATGCCTTCCTTTTCAGTTTCCCGGATTTCTTCGTCAAAGGCGGGCATATCCTGTTTTCGTCTTCGATAAACAATCACCGGGTCAGCCCCCAGGCGCTTCAAGGATCTTGCCACGTCAATGGCGGTGTTACCCCCACCGATCACTGCCACCCTGCCCTGTTGGGGATTCATTGCTTTTTGTTGAATATCCATTAAGAGCGCCAGCCCCTGGTGGATATGAGCTTCCCCTTCAATCCCCATTTTTAGAGGAATTGACAGGCCGGGGCTGATAAAAACAGCATCATAATTATGCTGGGCCGAAGCCATGAATTCAGAATCAAGGGGATGGTTGTAATGAATTTTAACCCCCATGTTAAGAATTCTGTCAATCTCATGGTTGAGTATTGATTTTGGCAGACGATGGGAGGGAATTCCCCATTGCATGACCCCGCCTGCCCTGTCTGTTGATTCAAACATTTCGCAGGAGAATCCCAGACGGGTGAAAAAATAAGCTGCCGACAAACCTGCAGGGCCAGCACCCAATATTGCAACTTTTTTATCATTTACAGGGAGTGACGTAATATCCAGAGAGAAGTCGTCTGAGATGGCCTTGTCTCCGATAAATCGCTCCAGGCATCGAAAGGCCACAGCCTGATCCTGGGAGCCACGATTACAGGCGGATTCACAGGTGTGGAAACACACCCTGCCACAGGTGGCTGGAAAGGGATTTTCCTGGATTAATGCACGGAATGCGGCATGGTCGTTTCCCATGGAAAGGTGCATAATCACCTTGGGAATATAATTGCCTGCCGGACAGGATGCGCTACAAGGGGCAGTTTTATTTTCATAAACCGGCCGGGCAAAACGCCAGGAACCGGTTTTGTTTATTCTGGAGCTTGCATGGGATTTTGAGATGTATAGCGATACGTTGTTCTTTAATCTATGGGTCTTGGGTTTTTCTATCACATTTGCCTGGGATTCCATTGAGCCTCCCTATGTTATAAGAAAATGCAGCACTGGAGTGCCGATAACAGAGCCCCCCACGGCTGCCCTGACCGGAACATTGGGAACCAAAGGGGGAGGATTTTTGCCCTTTT
>CAYSSE010000086.1:0-15618 GCA_964433355.1 uncultured Desulfocicer sp. | reverse complement strand
GCTCCGCGTCTACGACCCAATATTCGTTGTGGCAGTGGTGACTGCCATGTATGTTATAGAAAATCAACCACTATGGGGTTTTCCCTTGTGAACTTTTAATATTTGTTCTGCGCTGATTTCGGTTTCTGATCCGTCTTCAAGGCGGATGGAGACCTTTCCCTTGAGTACATTCTGACGGATGACTTTGCCCTTTCCTGCGTCGGTTTCCACCAGTCGTCCGGGTTTGGGCAGCTTTTTTTTCAGGTGTTTATAGGTCTCATTTTCAAAGGTAAGGCAGCACATCAGCCTGCCGCATAAACCCGATATTTTGGTGGGGTTCAGGGAAAGTCCCTGTTCCTTGGCCATTTTAATGGACACCGGCTCAAAATTATTCATAAAAGAAGAGCAGCAGATTTCCCGGCCACATCGGCCAATGCCCCCACATTGTTTGGATTGATTCCGGATGCCCACCTGGCGCATTTCAATGCGGATACGGTACTCTTTGACCAGGCGTTTGACAAGCTCTCTAAAGTCCACCCGACCATCTGCGGTGTAAAAAAACGTAAGTTTTGTGGTGTCAAAGGTGCTTTCCACGGAAAAAAGATTCATCTTCAGGGCAAGCGATTTAATGCACCCCTGGCAAAAATCAAAGGCCTGTTGTTGCAGACCTTGATTTTCTTCTCTTTTTTTATGGTCTGCATCGGTGGCAATGCGGAAGACTCTTTTAAGAGGCTTGTTTTTATCCGAGGGTTTAAGGATGGCAGGGGGGATGGTGACCACCCCAAAACCCAATCCCTGTTCGGTTTCAACAATTACCTTGTCACCCGCATTGAGGACAAACACGCCGCTGTCAAAATCATATATTTTCCCGGCAGGTTTGAATCGGATGCCTGCGACTTTGGTCATGATGATAACCTCCTATTAAATGATATATCCCGTGGGAGCGGATGATATTTCCAGAAAAAAACATTCCAGCACCAGTCGGGGGGTGGCATTGGCAGTGATGCGTTTTTCTGCTGTGTGCAGGGCCTTGATCCATTGGGGTGCTTTTTCCCGGGGTAAGGTGTTTACAAGTTCCTGGAGCAGGTTGAAGAAGTCTTTATTGATTGCCTGTTCTGGATCATGGATCATCACCATGATATCCCGGAGCCAGGTGTTGATAAGGGTCAGGATCATTTTTAATTCCCCGGTGTCCCGGGCCAGCCGCTCTGCCAGAAAAAGGGCAGGCGCAGCATCGGTGATGCCCCGGGCATAGTTCTGCATCAATCTGGTGAGGGCCGTGATCAGCCATTCTCTCCGGCGTACCCAGTCCGTGGTGCAGACGGGGTCCAGGTTTAAAAACTGCCGGGTCATTTCCACATTGCCATCGGCGGTTGCTGCGGCAATGGCAGTCTGATCCGGGTTTGATCCTGTGTTCTCCTGGAACTCGTGGATCAATACTCCCAGGGGGGTGGGATTAAATCTTAAGTGTCTGCACCGGGAGATGATGGTGGGTAAAAGGCCGGTCAAATCCTGGGCAGTGAGAATAAAAAAAGTGCCTGCCGGGGGTTCTTCCAGTATTTTTAACAATGCATTGCCCGCTTTCGGGTTCATGGTGTGGGCATCCACCACAAGAACCATGCGCTGGGCTGCCTCGTGGGGGGGAGAAGAGATCACACTGTAAATTTTCCGGATTTGAGCGATCTTTATTTTGTCTTTTTCCGGGGAGATGACAATGACATCCGGGTGCATGCCAGCAATTCTTTTTTTACAGGAACCACAGAGCATACAGGGTTCCAGGGCTTCCTTTTTTTCAGTCAGGCTGTCTTTACGGCCCGGTGCCCTGCAGTTCAGGGACATGGCAAAAAGGTGGGCCACCTCTTTCTTGCAGGTACCCCAATTCCCCGTGAACAGCAGTGCATTGGGCAGTCTGCCACTGTAAAGAATTGCCTCCAGACCGGTGATGACATGGGGCTGCTTTTCCCGGAGGATGGCGGCCCGGGATGGGGATGACAACGGGGGCATGGGTTAAAAATCAACCCGTTCTTTAAGCTCTTTTCCACACTTGAAAAAAGGGAGTTTTTTGGGGGGAATGGTGACCTTGTCACCGGTTTTAGGATTTCTGCCGGTGTAACTTTCATACTCTTTGATAAAAAAACTGCATAATCCTCGGATTTCAACCCGTTCACCCTGTACCAGGGCCTTAGTTAATGAATCAAAGAAAGTTTGGACCACATCAGCGGCCTCGGCCTTTGTAAGCCCTGTTTTTTGCTTCAGGGTGGAAATTAATTCAAGTTTGTTCATAGATCCTCGTCATGGCTGGCAGGGGAAATCTTTTGGCCATGGGCCACCCCTGCTTTGTTTTTTTGGAGGTCAGCGGTCTATCCCTGGAGACAATATCCCATGGGCTCTGCCTGATCCTGTTTGTTCTTGGTGGTGATCACTTAAACCCGAGAGTTTAAAGCAAAGACACTTAATAAACAAATTACAGCAATAAGTCAAGGGGGTTATGAGACCATGTGAGGCGTTTTTTCAATATCCGCTTCATCAATCTCCACGCCGGCAAATTGCCCCAGTGCCTCAATTTTGATAATGACCCTGCCTTTTCCTTTATATTGCAAAAATTCTCCGGTGGCACCGGTCATGGGGCCGTTGACCACCAGGACAGGATCACCCTTGGCCAGGTTGTTTCCCGATCCTGTGATGATGTCCAAACCTGAACCGGTGATGATCTTTAAAGATTCAATGTGATCATCCGGGATGGCCACAGGCCCATCTTTATAACCCAGAAGGCGAACGGCTCCCACGGTTTTTAATACCATGAGCTGTTCCTGGGGGGCAGGGGGAATGTTTACAAACACATACCCCGGGAAAAGGGGCACATGGATCATTTTATTTCTGTCTTTTCTCTGGCTTTTTACCTTTATTTTGGGAAGAAAAACCTGGATGGATTTTTGTACTATCTTGTCATGGACTACGTTTTCAAATCGGCTTCGGGTGAGCAGTGCATACCATTGTTTGGATAATTTCATAGATAAATTTTACTCGCTTGGTCAATATGAATTTTTTATAACTGCCACGGGCAGACCTGATTTTGGCATCTGCCTGTCCATAACAAAGTATGAAAGAATGTTAGACACGCCCACTCTTTCATATAAACGGGCATGTTCTGCCGGATACAACGAATATTGGGTCGTAGACGCGGAGCCAAATGATATCATGCCGCCCCCGGGGAGGGGTAATGGAAGCGACCCGGAACTGTTAGACAGCCCAATTGGTCTGTTCCATTACCCCTCCCCGGGGGCTCTGCTGAGGTTCCCCGGAAATTTTATCTTCTAATAAACTGCCACGGGTAGGGCGTATTTTGGCCTCGCCTGCCCACAACGAAGATTGAAAGCTTTTGGTTTGTTAATTCCCAAATTCTCCAAGACCTTTCAGGTTGATGAGAAAGCCGATGGACTGATCGTTAAAGCTGTTAGTGTAAGAGACCTTCATGGACCAGCAGGAGCGATCCAATTCAAGGCCGGTGCTGGTCTCAATGGCTTCATCTTGATAGAGATCCCTTTCATATGCCAGAAATGCCCGCAAACGTGGGGTTAGCCCCAGGTTCACGCTGGTGTAAATGGATTCGGTTTCATCATTTTCATCGGCATTATTATTATCATCGTCATCTGTATCATCCTGGCTGTATCGATATTGGAGATATATGCGGTTCTGCTTGTCGTCTTTTAAGGTGATGGCACTGTTGTGGGAAAAAAGTCCTGTGCCATAGGGGGACCATTCCATGTCCGTGTCCAGGTAAACATGGGGCAGTGGTGACAGTTCAAGATCCACCATAATGTTTGAAAAAGATTTTTCGGTGTCTTCATCTTCACCGGAAAAATGATAGTCCTGGGAAATTTTCAGCCAGGCAAGTTCCCGATAGGTGGTATTGGGTGTATTTGATGAGGCCGGGGAAGACACCCGTTGTTTTGAGGTCACTCGCTGGCTCAGTTGCCAGGTCAGGGTGTTCTTGTTGTCAATGAGGTCATCCTCATCAAAATAGGGGATATCTGTCTGATCCACATGGGGGATAAACGTGTATTTCAGGGCCGGGGTGACCTCGTGTTTAATTTTTTGATTAAGGGCATTGTTCAGGGGAAAAATGCGGGTGAGGACGGTGGAAAGATCCAGATTGATATCAAACAGCTCCCGGTGATTGTAACCGTTTTGGGTGTCATCCATATCTGTGGCATCATCGGTGTACCAAGTGGTCTGGCGAACCCCCAGGGAGGGTTCCATTTGAAGCCCCCCCAGATGAAAGGGCAGATAAATTTTGGGATAGACATCCATGCGCTGGCCACTTATCAGCGAGTCCGTGGTCTCTTGTCGGAAAAAATAGGTGTAGCTGGAGTCCAGATCAAAATATAGGGGGGATTGCCCCAGTTTCTGCCGCATGGCACCAAAGTTGATGGCGGGCAGGGACTGCAAGGTGGTGTCGTCGGTGTCGTTTTGGCGGGCAGTGACATTATCATACCACAATACATCCATATTCAGGTTGCAACGGCTCCAGGCGCGTGTGATGTTGAGTTGATTTTTCCGGGTGGTGTCGTCGTACGCGTCCAGATCCCTGCCAAAGGTGGATTCAAAGGCGTTTTCTGTGGCTGTCAGGCCGGTGTATCCTTTTTTAAATTCATGGAGATAATCTTCATCACTGACATAATCAACGTCCAGCCGGGCCTTCCACAGGGGGAAAATTTCCCGGTCGTTTTTCATGCGGAACCAGTATCGATCCTGGTTGGTACGTTGGGTGGTGCTGTTATAGGCATAATCATTGGTGGCATTTGTCCCATCATCAATCTTATCATCTTTTAAATAATCAAAAAAAAGGGTGCCTTTATTGGTGTTGTCCTTAAGATAGCGATATTCTGCCCCGTATTTTATACCTCTATCTGACATGTAATCCACATTAAGGGTGGCATCGGTACTTCGACCCAGGGCCAGAAAAAGAGGTTGCTCATATTCAAATCCCTTGCGGTTTGAAGAGGTGACACTGGGGGAAAGAAGACCGGTCTGGCGTTTGTTTTTAACGGGAAAGGCCATAAAAGGGGTGTAAAGAGCCGGAAGATTCCCCGCCCACAAGGTGGCATGCTTTACCACGCCATATCCTTCAATGGTCACATGGATGTCCCGGCCTGTGATCTTCCAGTCTGGATCTTCCCCGGCACAGGAGGTGAGGGATGCCTTGTCAGCCGTGTAGGTGGCTTTGCCTGTTTTTTCAATGTGATCCCCGGAAATATAGAAATTATTTTCTTCCACAAAGATAATGCCGTTCATGATGGTGCCGGTTTCTGTCTCCAGGTTCAGATCCATGGCGTCGCAATGGATGGTGTCCTTTCCTGAGATGAGTTTTACATGGCCTGTGGCCCGGGCATCTTGGGTCACACTGTTGTAGGCCACATGGTCGGCTTGAAGGCGTGCGGTATCTCCGGTGAGAATCACCTCTCCTTTGGCAATGTAGAGGTTTTGAACGGGATCATAGGTGGCTTCCAGGGCAGAAATGTGCCATGAGGTAGCAGCAGGTTTAAGTGGGGTTGCCTGGGCCTGGCCCAGGAGCATCCCCAGGAGCATAAAAAAAAACAGGATAAGGCGGTACGGTTTTTTGTCCGATGGCAGGTCTGGTAAAGTCAATGTTTTTTTGCTCTTTTGGGAGTGGGTAAAATTGCACTTCTATTCAAAATACTGTATAAAGCCATTTTAGCGACAAAAAGTCAAGGGCGTGGGTTGATTGCATTACCTGCCCTCCGTAGAACCATAAGGGCGTTGGGTAATGCATGACTGTGGTTGTTGCTTATTTTATTTTGTTTTAGGAATGAGTTTTAAATAAGTTGCCCATTTGTGCTTTTAGTGCTTTTACTTTTAGGGGACAGATTTTTAAATCTGTCCCCTAAAAGCACTTCCCTTGTTTTTGTCCCCACCTCCTGTTTCAGAACCATCATCGGGATCTTGATTGACCCGGGAAGAAGTGTTTATGTTTATTACCCTTGAAGGGATTGAGGGCTCCGGGAAAACCACCCAGATGACCGCAATAAAAAATTATCTTGAAACCGCAGGACATGGGGTGGTTGTCACCCGGGAACCCGGGGCCACCGCCATTGGACAGCGCATCCGATCCATTGTCCTGGATCCGGAAAGCCATGGCATGTCCCCCCTTTGTGAACTGCTGCTCTATGGTGCGGATCGGGCCCAGCATTTGTCACAGGTGGTGGTGCCAGCCCTTGATGCGGGTAACATCGTTTTGTGTGACCGGTTTGCCGATGCCACCCGGGCCTACCAGGGTTTTGCCCGGGGTCTTGACATGGCTCTGATTAATGCCATCCATGACATGGTGGTGGGGACCTTGACTCCGGATTTAACCATTTTATTTGATCTGCCACCTGAAATAGGTCTTAAAAGAACCTTTACGGCCTTGGAGGATGGACAGCGAGAGGTCAGAGAGTCCAGATTTGAAAAGGAAGCCCTGGCCTTCCATGCTGCGGTGCGGTCGGGCTACCTTGCCCTTGCCCAAGAAGAAAAACAACGGTTTCTTGTTGTGGATGCCTCCCAAAACCCCCATGACGTTTTGTCTCAAATCAAGCAGGGGCTTGCCACCTGCTTAGGAATACATACATGAATTATTCAATATTAAGTTTCATTGGGAATACCCCGCTTGTGGAGGTCACTCGCCTCAATAAGGAACCCGGTGTCACCGTGCTTGCCAAGCTGGAATACCTCAATCCCGGGGGTTCCATCAAAGACCGTGCGGCATTGTCCATGATTGAAAATGGAGAAAAGAGCGGGGAATTAACCCGGGATAAAATTGTGGTGGAGGCCACCAGCGGTAACACGGGCATTGGTCTTGCCATGATCTGTTCCATCAAAGGATATAAGCTGCTGCTCACCATGTCTGAATCTGCCAGTGAAGAGCGTAAGATGATTTTAAGGGCCAGGGGGGCACAGATACTGCTCACCCCCGGCCACAAGGGATCTGACGGGGCCATTGAAGAGGTGTACCGCCTGGCCCGGGAAAACCCGGATCGTTACTTTATGACAGATCAATATAATAATAAAGCCAACTGGCAGGCCCACTATTACACCACGGCTCCTGAAATCTGGGAGCAGACCCAGGGAACGGTGACTTCTGTGGTGGCCACCCTTGGTACCGGCGGTACCCTCATGGGGCTATCCCGGCGTCTCAAGGAGTTCAACCCCGATATTCGCATCATTGGGGCAGAGCCTTTTTTGGGTCATGGTATCCAGGGGTTGAAAAATATGAAGGAGTCCTATCGGCCCCATATTTTTGATAAAAAACGCCTGGATGAAAAAATTAATATTGCCGATGAAGAGGCCTTTGAGACGGCCCGGCAACTGGCCCAAAAAGAGGGGCTCTTTGTGGGCATGAGCAGTGGGGCCGCCATGGCCGTGGCTTTAAAGGAGGCTAAAGCCCTTAAAAACGGTGTCATTGTGGTGATTTTACCGGACAGCGGGGAGCGATACCTTTCCACCTCTTTGTTCACGGTGAAGGATCATATCTCCCTGAATCTGTACAATTCTCTGACACGTTCCCAGGCTCTTTTTAAACCGCTTAACCAGGGTAAAGCTGGCATTTACACCTGTGGGCCCACCGTGCATAAACGCCTGGAGCCAGGACAGTTCCGGCGGTATGTGGCAACGGATCTGTTGTGCCGGTATCTGGAATATAAAAAAATTGCCGTGAACCATGTGGTGAATATCACCGATCTGGATGACAAAACCATCCAGGGGGCTGAAATGGCACAAGAGGGGCTTTCTCAGTACACCCGACGCTACATAGACCTGTTTAAAAAAGATTTAAACGCCCTGGGGGTTCGACCGGCCCAGGCCATGCCCCTTGTCAGTGAACAGGTGGACAGCATGGTGCAACTGGCCACCCGCCTTGCCGATAAGGGGTTTGCCTATGAAAAACTCAATTCCCTTTATTTTGATATTTCAAGTCTGCCCGGCTATGGCACCTTCTCCGGGGTGGATCTTGATAAAATCCGCCTGGGGGCCACCGTGGATCTGGACGACTATGAAAAGGACAATCCCCGGGATTTTACCTTATTAAAGCGCATTGGGCTGTCCGAGTTAAAGAAAGGTATTTGCGTTAACACCCGCTGGGGCAATGTCCGCCCCTCGTTGCATCTTCAGTGTGCGGCCATCTCCATGTCCTATCTGGGGGAACGCTTTGATATTCATACCGGCTCCCGGGAGCTTTTGTTTCCCCATCATGAAAATGAAATGGCCATTGCCAGGGCCGCCACAGGGTCTGCCCTGGTGGAGACCTGGATGCACTGTGAATCGGTGCAGTATGACGGATCCCTGGGTGTGGCAAATCCAGAGGATATCACCCTGGAGTATCTGGTAAGCTGGGGATGGTCCCATCGGGTGATTCGTTTCTGGCTGCTGTCTGTTCATTATAGAAAGGTGCTGGTTCTGTCGACGTTGGCCCTGGATGCGGCCCGTTACTCCCTGGATAAACTGGATCGCTGTGTTCAGGGACTTTTGGAGGTAACCGGGGGAGAGCCCTATGCCGAACTTGACCAGCTTATCTACGATATCCAACACGGATTTTGTGTGGCCATGGACGAAGATTTTAAAATTTCCCAGGTGCTGGCTCTGTTGTTTAAAATCGTTAAAACCCTGAACCGACTCATGGATACAAAAGGCATTGATCATCAGGGCGCCAGGGCCGTTATCTCTGTTTTTAAAGAGGTGAATCAGGTACTCAATGTAATGGAATTTACCCCTGCCGACCACCCCTCGGAACGGGTGAAGGGCCTGATGGAAAAAAGAGAATTGGCCCGTACCAGCCAGGAGTGGGGGGAAGCAGACCGCCTGAGGGATGAACTTATGGCCATGGGTGTTGAATTACACGATAAAAAGGTGGATTGACCATGAAATTATTTTATTTTCCATTTACCCATGTTCCCCAGCAGGATCGGAATGTGCTGGGTACCTTTTTTCAAAAGGTTTTTTATATCTCATCGGATACATGGCATGGGGTAGCCAGTGGGCCGCCCCGGACAGGGAACCGTTTTCCCCCAAAAGCCCATGGAAAAAAAGAGCCCTCCCAGGAGATCCCTGTGACCCCGGATGGATTGCAGTTGATGCCACTGCCGTTTCCCGGAAAAATGCGGGATCAGGTGATGCGAAGCGTTGCGGATTATCGACAATGGGCCATCCATTCCGGTGCAGGTCCCGGGCAGTTGAAATCTTTAGTGCGCAAAACCCCGTATTTTACCAGTGACACCCAGGTGGGATCCATTCGTTCCCAGATCAAGGGGGGGCTTTCCCCGGAAACATTCCGGGATGACCCAGGCGATGAATTGATGAAAGCCCTTGTTTTTCTTTGCCTGGCTGGGGAACGTGATGAGCAGAGCACATCCATTGATGTGGCATTATCCACGGTGAATGAAAAAACAGACCTCCTTTTTTCCACACTGGCCGGGGAGTTACCAACGCCTTTTCCGGAAGAAAACCCCGATACGGAGCCTTCTTTTTCTGATCCTTCCCAGGTGTTCGGGGAAAATCTTGCAGATCCCGGTGCCGTGATGACATCCTCACGACTGTCTTCCTGGTTCCGGGTGTTCCAGGAGGTGGGGGATGCCTCCCCAGAGGATGAATCCTGTGTGTTCATCACCACCAGTCCGGCGGTGCTTGATTTTTTTGAACAAATTGCCCCAGGGGGAAAACTGTTGCTTGACGGGGGGCCCCTGATGGCAAATAAAGAAAGCAGTGACCACGGCACACCGTTGAAGGATCAGGTAATGGCTGGCATCAAAGCGGCCCTTTCAGATCCAGATCAAAAGTTAAAGCATGGGGATGCTGTTCATGAAGCCCCTTGGCCGGGGCAGCTTAATCTCTATCTTTTTAAAGGGACGGGGATTAAAACTTTTTTTTGTCCGGGCGGGGAAAAGGGGCGGTCTTTCCTGCCCCTTTCATGGATTGACCGGGGTATTTGTGTCTGTTTCGTGGCACCTGGGAAATAAAATACTTGATTTGATCGTTTATCTGTTGTAAATGCGCAATCTATAAGGTATCTAAAATAGGTCGTAAAGATCTAAGCAATAGATCATATATTAATAATCCAATCAGGAGGTTTTTTTAAGATGGCTTTTACCCCAGTTGTAGACGAAAGCAAATGTGTAGGGTGTGAAGAGTGTGTGGATGTATGTCCCGTGGAAGTGTTTGAGATGGAAGACGGTAAATCCGTTCCTGTCAATGCCGAAGAGTGCATGGGCTGCGAGAGCTGCGTTGAAGTATGTGAAGAAGATGCCATTGTAATTGAAGAAGATTGATTCTTTTTTAGTAAATATTCGACCAGCACCCCATCTTCACTCATTTGGGCCTGCTCACATAGCAATAGTATGCTACGCAGTCCCAACTAAGCGAATATGGGGCACTGGCCAAACATTTACAGTGCCAACCCGAATATTTACTTTTTTTATTGCTCGACTGACAAATCCCCCGGAAATGAGTCTACCTCGTTTTTGGGGGTTTTTTGTTTGTGCTATGATTTTTTAAGTTTTGTCCGGATTAAACGGTAAATTGAAAACTGCTGAGCCCCTTACATCCTTATTTTAGGTGTTGCAAACATTCGCTACTGTGTGGTATCCCTTTAACCTATTATGAAACAATATCGCATTGACAGCTTTGATCTACAGGATCATCGAAAACTAAAATTATACTTGGATACCCATCTGGGGGCTCCCATGCTGGGTAATATTTATTGGCTTGAGCTGGAAAGTCATCTGCTTAGCCCCCTCCAGAAGGCCCATGAAAAGTGTTCCCCCCACTGTTTTGCCCTGGAATTGGAAGAAACCTTTCTCTCCTGCGAGTTCCTCGTCAGAATCAAGAAAAATATAAGATGTGATTGCATGGGATATGCCACCCCGGATCAACGGGAGTGGTTGATCACCACCGTGGATGCCATCTTGGAGACGCTTTCCATCACAGCCTGATGGAAGGGGTGAATACCTTTTTCAGGAGAAAACACATATGTTGAAAGTTATACCCTTGGGCGGTCTGGGTGAAATTGGTCTGAACATGATGGTGGTGGAGTACGATGAGAGCATCATTATAATTGATGCAGGGCTCATGTTCCCTGAAGATTATATGCTGGGAGTGGATATCGTTATTCCCGAGATGGAGTATGTCCGGGAAAATCGAGATAAGGTCAAGGCCGTTGTGTTGACCCACGCCCATGAGGATCACATTGGTGCCCTGGCATATCTTTTAAAAGACATGCTTTTGCCCGTATACGGCACGGCTTTTACCCTGGGCATTGTGAAAAATAAGTTCAAAGAATTTGATTCCCTGGGCAATGTGGAGTTCAACCAGGTGCCCCCCGGTGGAAAAATTTCGCTTGATCCCTTTGACATTGAATTTATCCGGGTGAGCCACAGTACGGTGGATGGAGTGGGGCTGGCCATTAACACCCCGGAGGGGATGATTATTCACACCGGTGATTTCAGAATCAACCATTGCATGGAAGAGTGCAACGTCACTGATATTTCAAGGTTCTCCCGGTTGGGGGATGAAGGGGTTCTGGCATTGTTCTCTGATTCCACCAATGTGGAAAAGGAAGGGTACACCGATTCCGACCAGAAGGTGAGTGAATCCATCAACAAGATTGTTGCGGAAAGTGAGGGCCGGGTGATTGTGGCCCTGTTTGCCTCCAACGTATTTAGAATTCAGCAGATTATTAATATTGCTTTGTATCATAACCGCAAGATTGTGTTTAACGGGCGGAGCATTGAGCAGACCGTGGCCGTGGCCCGGGAGTTGGGGTATCTGAAATATCCGGATAATATGTGCCTGGATGTTAAAAAGGTAAACTCTTATAAGGACACCGATGTGATGATCATCACCACGGGAAGCCAGGGGGAACCCATGTCTGCCCTTTCCCGCATGGCAACGGGATTTCACAAGCAGGTGAACATCAAAAAGGGGGATAGTGTGATTCTCTCCTCCAAATCCATTCCTGGCAATGAAAAAGCCATCTCCAATATCATCAACAATCTTTACCGTCGGGGGGCCCAGGTGGTCTACGATAAGGTGGCCCAGGTTCATGTGTCAGGTCATGCCTGCCAGGAAGAGTTAAAGTTGATGATTAAATTGACCAAGCCCCGTTATTTTATCCCCATCCATGGCGAATACCGGCATCTGGTTACCCATGCGCGTCTGGCAGAGGGTCTGGGTCTTCCCCGGTCCAATGTGCTTCTGGCGGAAAATGGACGGGTGATCACCTTTGATGAAACCGGCGGCAGGATTGCCGGAACTGTGAACACCGGCCGGGTACTCATTGACGGTAAGGGCATTGGAGATGTGGGCCGCAGTGTATTAAAGGAGCGGCGCAATCTTTCCGAAGATGGACTGGTGGTGGTGTCCATGATCATTGACGAAGAGACGGGAATTGTGCTGTATGGCCCGGAGCTGATTTCCAAGGGGTTTGTATTTGGTGCAGAAACCGGTTATCTGGTGGATGATGCCCAGTGCGTGATTTTGGAGATTGTGGAAGAGGTGGAGGCAGGTTCTGACTCCCGGGTGGAAATTTTAAGAACCCGGCTGCAAAAGGCTCTGAAGCAGTATTTCTTTTTCACCATCCGGCGACGTCCGGTGATTTTACCCATTATTATTGAAGTGTAATATAACGGCTCTCTGTTCGATGGTTTTGAATGCCAAATATTTAATTTGTTTGTTCAATTATTTCAATGTGTTGCGCTCAACTATTTGAAATAATTGTATTTTTATTTTATCAATAAAATCAGATAGATAGCATTAAGTAGGCTTGCCCTGAATTTGGCATTTGTTTTGAAATCTTACACTTAAAAACATAAGTCTTTGATTTTATTAACTAAAAAACTATCGAACCGACAGTAACGGGCATGTTCTGCTGGACATAACGAATATTGGGTCGTAGACGCGGAGCCAAATGATATCATGCCGCCCCCCCCCGACGGGCAATGGGCCCGGCCCGGAACTGTTAGACAGCCCAATTGGCCGGTTCCTATTACCCATCGGGGGGGGGCTCTGCTGAGGGTTCTTTGACACTTTATTTTCCTATAAAAACATACATGGCCGTAACCACCAGCCACAACGAAAAATGAAACTCTCATAATTTCAGTATTTTGGACGGAATTTTATATGAAATATAATATCATATATGACCCTGTTGATTTAGTACAAATCTTTGGATTATAGATCAAACTTAGCCTTCAATTTGTATTGTTAGATTACAAATAGCGCCGGAATGCTGATTCAAATCCGGTCAGCAAAGGGGGATAACCCACACAGGTCAGGAAATTTCATGGTTTTTTAAAATAAAGAACCATGCTTTTTCCCAGAATGGGATTGAGCAGTCGCTCTGCCAGCCGGGTGATGGTGGGTTTTTTCATGAGATCCCATACCAGCAGATCATGGTATTTATTGACCAGGGCCGAATCGGTGCGATGGATGCCAACAAGACATTTCAGCCACCAGTAGAGGGTGTGGAGGGCATGGGCATGGTGGTCACCCATGGGGATCATGCCTTGATGAGATACTTTTTTTATGAGCCGGGTGCCACGGTAAATACGAATATGACCACCGGGGCTGTTGCAGTATTCGTGGGAAAGTGTCCAGCATAGTTTTTCCGGCCAGTATCTGGGGACGGTGATGGCCAGGGTTCCCCCGGATTTTAATACCCTTACAAGCTCCTGTAATGCTGTTTTTTCTTCTCTTATATGCTCCATGACTTCAGAACAGATCACCAGATCAAAACTGCCGGTTTTAAAGGGCAATTTGCCAATGTCAGATCGGGTCAGGGTCCAGTTTCCCACCGGGCCGGGGATGAGCTGGTGGTGAAATGTTAATTTTTTACCGGCTGTGACAAGGTCGTCATGGCACATGTCCGAGCCCACGCAAAGGGTGCCGGGAAATTCTGATGCCCGGGCCGTATGCCGCCCCTCTCCACACCCCATGTCCAATATTTTATCCCCGGGTTTTGGGGCCAGTCGCTTAAAATCAACGGTAATCACGGATCACATCCCTGTAAGTCTCAACGGTTTTCATGGCGGTTGTTTCCCATGTGAACTCTTTCATGATGCGATTGTATCCTGCCTCTGCCAGTCGTTCCCGCTGATTTTTATCTTCCAGCAGTTCCAGAATAGCCTGGGCCAGGGCAGTGGCATCTCCAGGAGGAACGAGTTTTGCGGCATCCCCGGCCACCTCGGGTAATGCCCCCCCGGTGGTGCAGATAACAGGAAGTCCACAGGCCATGGCCTCCCCCACTGGCAGGCCAAAGCCTTCGTACAGGGATGGCACCACAGCAAGGCTTGCCTTGGCATATTCCAGGAGAAATTGCCCATCGTCGATTCTGCCTGTGAATCGAACGTGGTTTTTCAGGTCAAGGGATTGGATCAGTTTCTTAATAATGCCATTTTTTTTGGGAGTACCCACCACCACCAGTTCAACGGGCCTTATATCTGCCACCTGCCGCAGGGCATGGATGAGATAGTAGAGCCCTTTTAAGGGGGTGTCAGCACTGTTGGTGACAATGAGGCGGTGGGGAATTGGTTTTATACTTCCCACAGGATGGAACAACTCTGTGTTGATGCCAATGGGAATGGTGGAAAATTTTTCTTTGGGGATATTAAATTCTGCGGCAATGTCGTTTCGGGAGGAGTGGGACACCGTGATAATCCGGGGAAGCCGCCGGGCCACAAATTTTTGCATGCCAATGAAGGAGTACCACCGAATTTGTTGGAGTTTTTTGTAAAAAGACCGGGTGGATTGAATGGCAATGCGGCGATCCACGGTCATGGGGTGGTGGATGGTGGCGGTGACGGGCATTTTTCGGGAAAGGCCCAGGATATCATAGGCCAGGCACTGGTTGTCATGGATAATGTCGTATTTGTCCATGCGACCCTTGAGATATTTTTTCACCCGCATGCCAAAGGTCAGGGGTTCCGGGTATCCCATGGTGGAAACCCCCAGCCATTCCATTAAATTAATGGGATCTTTAAGCTCATCAATCCCCGGGGTTCTAAAAAGGTCATCGGGGTTGTAGAGATCCAGGGTTTTGAGCAGGGTCAGGTGGGGGCCCGGGGTGAGTTGGGGATCCGGGGGGCCAGCAATTACCTCAACCCGGTGTCCCAGATCAGACAAGGCCCGGCCAAGATTTCTGACGTAAACACCCTGGCCCCCGCAATGGGGGTTGCTGCGATAACTGATAATGGCAATGGAAAGTCTGGATTGCATGGTGTTTGATGGTGCGCCCGGCTGGAATCGAACCAGCGATCTTCAGCTTCGGAGGCTGACGCCTTATCCACTGGGCTACGAGCGCATGTCCTTTCTTATAGTCTTCTTTCTATGAAAAATCAATTTTTTTTATATATTTGTCTAAAATGCAGGATCTGGCCTCACCCACCACATAAAGGGATCCTGCAACACACACCGTGCCCTCCGGCGGGGCGGTGTCAATGGCATGAATCACAGCCTCTCCCACGTCGTCAATGACAGTGGTTTCCACCTGGGTCAGATCCCTTGAATTTTCCCGAAGAATTTCAGGATCAAGGTTTCGATTGATTTTCGGACGGGTGAATATAATGCGGTGGGCCGTGGGAACAAGGTATTCCAGCA
>CAYSSE010000085.1:0-15672 GCA_964433355.1 uncultured Desulfocicer sp. | reverse complement strand
GGCCGGAACCGTAGACGGCACAATTGGCCGGTTCCTATTACCCATCGGGGGAGGGGCTCTGCTGAGGTTGCCTGAAAGTTCTATTTTCTAATAAAAAAGGAGAGGACTGAATGCCTTCCATGATGAAATTGCTTCGATCCCACCGCTCCATCCGTAAGTTCACGGATCAACCCGTGGCCGATGACTTGATTAATGAAATAATTCGATGCGGTCAGTCCGCCGCCACCTCCAGCAACCTACAGGCCACCACGGTAATCCGCGTCCAGAAAGATGCCACCCGCCGGGAAATCGCCCGGCTGGCAGGTGATCAACAATATGTGATTACCGCCGGGGGTTTTCTGGTGTTCTGCGCCGACCTTCATCGATCCGCCATTGCCTGTGAAATGCAGAAAGGAGAATTTGCCCGGGGCATGACTGAGCATTTTATCATTGCCACCGTTGATGTGGCCTTGTTTGCCCAGAACTGTGCTATTGCTGCGGAGTCCATGGGGTTGGGGATTTGCTATATTGGGGGAATCCGAAATGACCCCCAACGAATGTGTGAACTGCTGGGTCTTCCGGATCAGGTGTATCCTGTTTTTGGTTTTTGCATGGGGTATCCGTCCCAGGATCCGGAAGTAAAACCCCGTTTGCCCCTTTCTGTGGTGCTTAAGGACGAGCGATATGATGGGGCAGAAGATGTTGCCGGTATAGAATCATATGACGAAAAACTGGCGGCCTATTACCGGAGCCGCACCGGCAGTAGCAAAGAGAGCTGTTGGTCTTTGGAGATGAAAAACCTGGTGGGTAAAGAATCCCGTCCCCATATGCGGGGATTTTTGAAATCGCGTGGATTTGGAATGAAATAAAACAGAATATACGATTATCAGCGCTGCATCGAAGACACAATTGGGCTTGGTCATAAGATGGGCCGTTATACGGATACGAAATATATGTTACCGTCAATTATTTGTAATTACTGACTTTATTTTTCGATCAAAATAAATTGGTTTAAAATGGCCCATGTTGTGACCAACTCCACACAATCTATTCCCAAAAGGTGTGGCCATCCAACAAATAATCATGAAAATCCATCAGCTTTGCCAAAACTTTTTTATAAAATTTGATAAATTTTAGGCATCCTTCATATCATCCCAAAAGTGCTTTACACTTTTTAAAGGATCAGCATCGTAAAAATGGCCACTCAGCTTGTGAAAGTGTAAAGCAGGAATGAAGGATGCCTAAATCTGCTCAGTTTATAATCAATGTAGTAGCGGGAGAGCACCAAAACTTCTGACTCCTCAAATAAATAATTAATCAGCAGGATCAGGCAGTTCAGACTCAAATCCTTCCATATATGGATCCAGTAGCTTTTGTTCATTGGGGAGGATGGGTCTCCAGGATGCCGTATAAAGAGGAGTTGACGACAGTGAACCCACCCGGTTTATTGTTGCCATCTGTATATCTCCGGGAGGGTAATCCAGCAGCTCAATCCAGAGTGTTTTTTCCATGTTCAGATTGTATTTTTCCGAAATCAGTCGGGCAAAATTCTGGGCATAGTTGTGGATGGAGGTGCCTTTTCCTATATTTTTGCACAACACCGCGTGTTCCTTGAGAAAATGAAGTTTTGGAGTTTCTGTATTCAGCCGGATGATGCGTATGCGATATTCTCCCGGCCACCAGCATACAGGTGCCTGTCCGCCCCTCTGCTTGCCGTCCCATTTATAAATACCGTCATATAAAATCATTATTTTCCCCTTTGATTACGTTCGGTTCAGGAGAGAATTAAAAAGATCCTGAATCGGTATCCAAAATAAATTGTCAGTTTTTTGAGTAGGTTCCCGGAAAATATAAGGCTGTGTTGAAAAATGGTCAACAGGTGAGTGAAGGATACCCTGAATTCATGAGTATTTTGGATTTTTTATAAGAAAACATCCCGACGTTTTCGTTCCGGTCAGGGCACTTCTCGGAGGCGGCATAATACCATTTTCTATTTTCGTTGTGGGCAGGCCAAGGTATCCAGATACGGTCTGCCCATGGCTGTTATACCAGTTTCTTCCCGGCACCAGGTCCTGGTGATACCCCGTAAATTTCTTTAATCTTGAGTATCACAGCACCTTTGGATTTTAAAGGATGTCCGGCCTTGTTGCCCAAGGCTTCAATCCATTTGGCAGTTTCTTCATATCTGTCTCCCTGGGTTTCAATGGTGATGCTGCATTTCAACTGATATCCTTCACGCCCTTCCCAAAAGGTAACGGCTGCCTGGGGATTGCTTTCAAGGTTGGCAAGGGTTTTGTTGAAGTACTGATCCGAAATCAGGATAGTTTCATCATCAATGATTTTTTTTGCACCCACTGGAACCGCATTGGGGGTTCCGTCCGGCGTTGCTGTTGTCAAAATTGCCGTGGGGACTTTGGTGAAGAGTTCTTTCATTCGTTCTGTCATTTTTGCCATGAAATGCTCCTTTTTCAATAAGTGTTTTATGGGACTTCAGACGTTATCAATTCACTGTTTAATCAAGGCAAAATTTAAAAATAACCTGGGAATATTAAAATCGGTAAATCAACAAGGTCTGACTCCCATGTCATAAATCAGGTGGAAACTTGTGTCTTGATCTGCCAGTTTCCACCGTTGATATCCACGGGGAGTCAATCGGAAAAATTAATTTTTTTCCGCAATTTTTTTTTCTCACTCCGCTTAGATTTGTTGTCCATTCTACGTTGTTTTGCACCTTTCGTTGGCCGGGTGGGTTTTCTTTTTATGACGGGAATAAGTGCTTTCTGGATCATGTGTGTCAGCCGATTCAATGCATTGACGATGTTTTTTTCCCGGCTCCGAAACAGCTGGGCCTTTATCACGATAACCCCGTCATTTGATATTCGTCGGTCATTGAGTTTGAGCAGTTTTTCCTTGACGCTGTCCGGAAGCGTTGATTTTAAGATATCAAATCGAAGATGAACCGCCGTGGAAACTTTGTTAACATTTTGTCCTCCAGCACCTTGGGCACGTATGGCATTCAGTTCGATTTCAGAATCAAGGATAAAAATGTCGTCGGTGATGTGTAACATTAGCCGTCCTTAGGGATTGCCCTATTTTGATCATAGAAATATGACCTGGTAATTGTTAACAGACAGTTGAGATAAGATCCCGTTATTTTTTATGGACGGGGATCCACTTCACATCAGTGGTAAATATAGGACACAATTAACACAGATCAAGTGAATTTGTGCCAAAAACACCATAAAAATATTGTGATTTAAAATTGTGAAAGAAAAACCCATTGGAAATTATTGGTTTTTACTGGTATAAACGTACCACAATATTATGGTACATGTCATGGAATTCAGTATCCGGCATGGATCGGAAACCAATACCCGAAAGTAAATATTCGGGTTGGTAATGTAAAAGTTTGGCCAGTGCCCCATATTCGCGTATTTGGGACTGCGTAGTCTACTAATGTTAAGTACCCATGCATATGTTTTTCGGTATTCCACAGAGATATACCTTTGATATTTATGGATTTTATTTTGAGGAATATATACTCGGGTACTTAGGTGAGCAGGTCAAACCATTAGGTGAAGATGGAGTGCTGGCCAAATATTTACACCCGAAAACCACATTTTTTATCAGGGATGACTTTTAATTAAAATGGCAGGAAAACACCCGAAAAATATTTCCCTTATGACATCTGTCCATGACACTGTGCAAAATTATGCCATGATCACACCGGGTGACTCCGTTCTGGTGGGGGTGTCTGGTGGACCGGATTCTGTTGCCCTGCTCACTATTCTCATTGCCCGGGCTGAAAAATTGTCCATTAATATTGCCGTGGCCCATTTGAACCATTGCCTCCGGGGAAAGGAGTCGGACAGGGACGAGGCTTTTGTCCGGGATCTTGCCGCCTTTCATGGATTACCACTGCATGTACAGCAAACAGATGTGGCGGCCCTGGCCCGGGAAAACAAAAAATCCATTGAAGAGGCGGCAAGGGACGTGAGATACGCCTTTTACCGGGACATCGCCTCACAACATGGCTACAACCGCGTTGCCCTGGGGCACAACAGCGACGACAACGCCGAACAGGTGTTGATGAACCTGTTGCGGGGCAGTGGTCCCCGGGGTCTTATGGGGATTCCTCCCATGCGGGACAACTGGATTGTCCGGCCCCTGATCCGGGTATCCAGGCAGGAGATTCTGGCATTTTTGGCCCATGCTTGCCAGCCCTTTGTACTGGACAGTTCCAATGAGGATACCCGTTATTTGAGAAACCGGATCAGGCATGAATTATTGCCCTGTCTGGCAAAGGAGTATAACCCTGAAATAAAATTGGCTTTAAACCGATTAAGCACGCTTCTTACCTCAGAGGAAGTCTGGATGGAAAGGCAGACCCAGGACATGCTTTCCCACCATTTGGAACGCCTTAACAACAGGGAGGTTCGTTTCCACCGGGATTTTTTTATCACCCTTCCAGAAGCCCTGTCACGGCGGGCGATCAGGGGTGCCATTAAGCAAGTCAAAGGGGATCTACGGCGTATAACATTTGACCACGTTGATGATATCATGGCCTTGATGGCCGGGAATACCGGCCAAAAAAATTTAGATTTGCCCCAGGGCATCCGGATGACCCTGACAAAAAAATGGATTTATTTCACCCGGTCTACCAAGCCATTGCGGCAGCTGGGGCCACTGCATCAATCCGCAGGAAACAAGAATGATAAGTAACGTCTTCCACATGCTCATGAACCATCTTATACAGCCAGCATAAGAGTGCCTGGGGTGATAAAGTTTTTCTTGCCTAATGAAAATTGATGTTTATTATTGAATTTAAATGTTTTTTGTGTTTTTTCTATGAGAGCTTAATCAATTGAAAATTAACCTCCCAGTTAGATGGGAACAATAACAGACTCAAAAAGGAACACCCATTGAATCAGTTTTATAAAAATTTGTCTCTGTGGCTTGTTATCGTACTGATGATGGTGATGCTGTATAATATGTTCAACCAGCAGCAGGTCGTCGACAACAGCATGGGGTATTCGGATTTTCTGGCCATGGTTGAATCTGAAAGGGTTCAGAGCGTTGTCATACAAGGTCAGGAATTATACCTTACGGACACTAACGGCTCAAAATATAAAACCTTTTCACCTGGGGACGGAGATCTCATTCGCACCCTGAGAAAGAACGGGGTTTCCATTAAGGCCAAGCCGCCCACGGAATCTTCATGGTTTATGTCCATCATCATCTCCTGGTTGCCCATGGTTGTGCTAATTGGGGTGTGGATCTTTTTCATGCGTCAAATGCAAGGGGGTGGGGGAGGCAAGGCCATGTCCTTTGGTAAAAGTAAGGCCCGCCTTGTCTCTGATAAGGGGGCTAAAATTACCTTCAAGGATGTGGCAGGTATTGATGAAGCCAAGGAAGAACTCACCGAGGTGGTGGAGTTTCTCAAAGAGCCCGAAAAATTTACCCGTTTGGGGGGACGTATCCCTAAGGGGGTTTTGTTAGTTGGTGCTCCCGGTACCGGAAAAACCCTTTTGTCCCGGGCCGTTGCCGGGGAGGCTGGGGTGCCTTTTTTCACCATAAGTGGGTCTGATTTTGTTGAAATGTTTGTGGGGGTCGGTGCTTCCCGGGTGAGGGATCTATTTGCCCAAGGCAAGAAAAATGCCCCTTGTATTATTTTCATTGATGAAATTGATGCGGTTGGTCGCCAGCGGGGAGCTGGCATGGGCGGTGGGCATGATGAACGGGAACAAACCTTGAATCAGCTCTTGGTGGAGATGGATGGCTTTGAGTCCAATGAGGGGGTTATCCTCATGGCGGCCACCAACCGTGCCGACGTGCTGGATCCAGCCCTGCTCAGACCCGGCAGGTTTGATCGCCAAGTGGTGGTGGATATGCCTGATATCAAGGGCCGCATCGGTATCCTTAAGGTTCACATGAAAAAAACACCCTTGGACAAGGATGTGGACGTGGTGACC
Organism: uncultured Desulfocicer sp.; assembly: GCA_964433355.1. Taxonomy (GTDB): domain Bacteria; phylum Desulfobacterota; class Desulfobacteria; order Desulfobacterales; family Desulfobacteraceae; genus Desulfocicer. The sequence continues at coordinate 9,721 of CAYSSE010000085.1, read as the reverse complement.
CTGGCCAAGGGAACACCTGGTTTTTCCGGGGCAGATTTGGAAAATCTGGTGAATGAGGCGGCCCTGCTGGCGGCAAAGAAAAATCATGAAAAATTGACCATGATGGATTTCGAGGACTCCAAAGATAAGGTTTACATGGGGCTTGAACGAAAATCCAAGGTGATTCGCAAGGATGAAAAACGTACCACTGCCTACCATGAAGGGGGGCATGCCCTGGTGGCACGACTGCTTCCCAATACCGATGCTGTTAATAAGGTGACCATTATTCCCCGGGGAAGGGCTGCCGGAGTGACCTGGTTTCTTCCCGAAGAGAGTGGGTTTAAATACAAAGATCAGCTTGAAAATGATCTTGCTGTGGCCTTTGGGGGACGGGTGGCCGAAGAGTTGATTTTTAAACGCATCAGCACTGGCGCATCCAATGATATCAAGCAGGCCACGTCCATGGCCAATCGCATGGTGCGTGTGTGGGGCATGAGTGAAAAACTGGGTCCCATGGCCTATGACTCCGGGGAAGAGCAGATTTTTATCGGCAGAGATGTGGGACATGCCAAGGAGTATTCCGAAGATACTGCCCGGAAAATTGATGCTGAAGTGTCTTCCATTATTAACAGAAATTATCACAAGGCCCAGGAGGTGCTGGCAGAAAATATTGATATCCTCCACAGCCTTGCGGCCCTTCTCCTGGAACAGGAGACGGTGATGGGTGCAGAACTGGATGCCCTGATTAAATCCATGAAACCTGATTTTAATCCGCCAAAACCGGAAAATCTTTTTAAAGATGAAGAACTGATGGCAGAAGTGGAAAAAGAGGACACGCCATCCTCCAAAGATGATGATCCAAGTAGTGGAGACCCGAAAGCACCAGAAGCTGAAACAGGGGCTAATACCCTTAAGGATGCGTCAGAGGATGCACCGGAAAAAAAGGCTGAAAAGGACGGGGACAGCAAAGAATAATGAAATCCTTTATCATTGAATGGGGTCGGTATTATCTTGATCTGACCCCGGGTAAAACCTGTGTTATGGGGGTTCTTAACACCACCCCGGATTCATTTTCCGATGGTGGCAGGTTTTTCAGCTTTGATGACGCAGTGGCCCAGGGCCGGGCACTGATTGCCGCCGGGGCCGGGATTCTTGACATTGGCGGTGAATCTTCCCGCCCTTTTTCCAAAGGGATCTCTGCCCAGGAGGAGATGGATCGGGTGGTTCCGGTGATTGAACTGCTTTCCCGGGAAATTGAGATTCCCATCTCCATTGATACGGTGAAAGCAGGTGTGGCAAAGGAAGCGCTCAAGGCCGGTGCCGCCATCATCAATGATATCACAGCCCTGGAACGGGATCCAGACATGGCAGGTCTTGCAGCAGCAAAAAAGGTGCCTGTCATACTCATGCACATGAAGGGGAGCCCGGAAACCATGCAGGTGAATCCCCAATATGATGATTTTATAAATGAGATAACAACCTACCTGGAACAGCGAATTTCCTTTGCCGTTGAATCAGGCATAGCCAGGGAGCATATTATTCTTGATCCCGGCATTGGGTTTGGTAAAACCGTGGATCACAATCTCATGCTCATTAAAGAACTTCACCGGATTCATTCGCTGGGTTGCCCGGTGCTGATGGGGCCGTCAAGGAAATCCTTTATCAAGAACCTCTTGTCCAAAGAACGGGGGGGGACAGACGTGGATATGAGCCAAATTGAGCTGGGTAATCTGGGGGCAGTTGCTGCCTGTATCTTGAATGGTACACAGATTGTCCGGGTTCACGATGTGAATCTCGTTCGTCCTCTGACTTGCATTATCAACGCCATCCAAACCGTATGATCCCCTTGGGGAGGCACCTATTTGGCGCATCCCCAGGGGATACCCTTGCACTGGCTTTCCCAGTAAAACCATTCCATTATATTATTTTCATACTGTTCTTTTTGGTTGCAGGGTGTTCACCTGAACCTGTTGAGACAGATTTGCTGGTTCCTGTGAAATTTGCCGACATGCCAGCAGGACTTATCCAAACGGAGTTTTACACCCGAAACATTGAAGTTCGAGTGAAGGGAACCCTGGGACAGATCCGCCGAGTGGAGGCACAGAACCTGACCTATCTTGTGGATCTATATGCGGATTTGACCTCGGATCCTGCAGATGTCACCGCATTTATTCCACCGGCATTTTATGCCATTCCTGTGATCAAAGAACGATTGACCACTCCCCCGGGTGTTGACATTATACATGTTAAGCCAGCATATATTACGGTGGAGCTGGAGAGGAAAGAAATTCGCAGTTTGCCGGTGACGGTGGTACTCACCGGTGAGCCTGCCATGGGGTATGAAGTGGCCCACACGAAAAGTGAACCGGCAATGGTGGCCCTCACAGGGCCGGAATCACTCTTTAAAAAAATTACTGGGATTCAAACAAAACCTGTGGATATCACTGGTGCAGATGCGGATCTTACAAAAACGGGGTCTTTGGATATTGATGCCCTGGGGGTTTCCACCGCCGCTTCCCTGGTCACCGTGATGGTTGCCATTCAAGAAACAATAACCACCCATACCTATGCGGCCGTTCCCGTAACAACCCGAAATGGCCCCATAGGTGTGCAGATAAGCCCTTCTGAAATGGAAATTATCCTGACAGGGCCTGTCAACCGCTTTAAAGACAAGGGCGTTGATATGGATTTTCAGGTGTATATTGATTTAAAAGAGTTACCCGCCGGGGTGTATGTGCGCCCGGCCGTCATCAATGTGCCGGTGGGGTTGATGCTTGTGGAAGCAAAACCTGAAAATTTTACAGTGACCATTAAATGAGTCAATAGTCTTTTAAGGACAGCTAAAGTAGAAACTTATATCCCAAAGCTAAGGCATTGGGTTTTACGGCCTAAAGGCCGGAATATAAACAAGGAAAAAAGATGCTACTGGTAATTGATGTGGGAAATACCAATACGGTGCTGGGTGTGTTTGACAAGGATCTTTTGATTTGTGACTGGCGTATTCGAACCGTGAGGGATACCACCGCCGACGAGTTTAATCTTCTTGCCAGGGGGCTGTTCAGTGGTAATGGGATTGCCTTTTCTGATATTAAAAAAACGGTTATTTCCTGTGTGGTGCCTCCGGCGGTGAGAATTCTGGATAATTTTTGCCAGAAATACCTTGATCAGGCCCCTTTGTGGGTAAATCCTGATGCCGTAAGGCAGCTAATGCCGATTCTTTACAACAACCCTGCCGAGGTGGGGGCAGACAGGGTGGTCAATGCCATTGCAGCCTATGAAAAGTATAAAGAGAGTCTGATCATTATTGATTTTGGTACGGCAACCACCTTTGATGTCATCACCGAAAAAGGTGAATACCTGGGGGGAGCTATCGTCCCGGGCATCATGATTTCAGCCGAGGCATTGTTTCAAAAGGCATCACGCCTTCCCCGGGTGGAGATCTTCATGCCGCCGGAATCGGTGATTGGAAGGGATACCATCGACAGTATTAAATCAGGGCTTATGCACGGTAATGCAGCCCTTGTGGACGGCATGGTGGTCCGCATGAAAAAAGAGATGGGAACCTCCCCCCGGGTGATTGCCACAGGAGGACTTGCAGTGCTCATTGCAGAACTTACTGACAGTATTGAAATTGTAGACAATACGCTCACCCTGGAGGGGCTTCGCATCATCAGCCGGGAGTTGGATAAAACAATTTAATGCTTAACTAATACCTTCGCCAATTTTATTTTAGCCCAAACGGCAATTAATATATAGTTTTTTAAGGCCATGCTGATACAGTATATGGTAGTCAATTTGTAAGAACTTTAACCGATTTGAAATTTGGCGAAGGTGTTGTTAACCCTTCCCTATTTTTTTAAGGGTCTCATTGAATATGGCGTAAAATTGTCCATGGTCTTTAAGGGTCTTTTTAAAGAGATTCAGGGCGTTGGAAGCCATCTCCTTATGGTTAATAATCTGGTTGACGCTGGCGTGCAGGGCGGCCATGTTATCCTGGGTTCGCAGTGTTTTGGAGATAAGAATGACCACGATCTGTCTTCTCAAGGTCATATCCAGCTCTTTTAATTCCTGGAACAGCCTGTTGGAACCCATGTGTTCGGAGTCAAAGGTGTCATCCATCACAATAATGTTGAACAGATGGTATTTCATCCGGGTCAATGCCGTATCGATATCTTCCACCACTTCAATGTGGTATTTCATCTGTTCCAGGGCTGTGCGTGCATGGCCTTCGGTATGGGTATCCCCCAGGCAGATCAGGGCGGTTTCTGCATTTTCATCCAGATAGTCAAAGGGCCTTTCTGCCGCATCATAGTCAGGGGTGCTGGATTGGGGCTTGGGTGGGGGGGCTACAGTAGCCGTTTTCCGGGGAACCGGATCAGCATTCGCGGTGGTGTCCAGGGAGTCTGGTTTATTAATGTAGATGCGCTGCTTGCACTTGGGGCAGAGAAAAGAAGATTTTTTATCCTTGGGAATTTTTTGATCCGGTATATTGAATTTGGCGCTGCAGCCGGTGCAGATGATTTCCACGGGTGTCACGCTCCTTCGTAGTTATGGTCAAGTTCCAGGTTTTCAATTTCAGTGGTCTTTTCTCCCCGGGCACTTTTAATGGAGTCCATTCCCCTGCCCACAATGGCCTTTCTGGAGGCGTAGCCCATGGCAATGTCCTCGGTAATAAGACCTCTTTGGTAAAGCCCCAGAATGAAATCGTCAAAGGTGCTCATGCCAAATGCCGTCCCGTCTTTGATGATTTGATAAAAAGTTTTCTCCTCAGACTCACCGTTGGTGATGACATCTTTGATTCTCAGATTGTTGCCCATGATCTCAAAGGCGGCCACCCGGCCCCCTCCGGTTTTGGGCAAAAGCCGCTGGCATACAATCCATCTGACTGTGTCGGCCAGGCGAATGCGGATCTGTTTTTCCTCCTCCGATGAAAACATACCCACAATACGATTAATGGTCTGACCTGCATCCACGGTGTGCAGTGTGGATAACACCAGGTGGCCGGTTTCTGCAGCGGAAAGGCCGATCTCCACGGTCTCTCTGTCTCGCATCTCTCCCACCAGGATTATTTTGGGGGCCTGGCGAAGGGCCGCACGCAAACCACTTGCAAAGGTATCAAAGTCAGTGCCCAGCTCTCTTTGGTTAAAGGTGGATTTTTTCTGGGGATGCTGGAATTCAATGGGATCTTCCAGGGTGATGATATGAACGGATCGGGTGTCGTTGAATTCATCCAGCAGGGCCGCAAGGGAGGTACTTTTGCCACTGCCGGTGGATCCGGTGACAAAGATGATACCATTTTTTTCATGGATCATTTTATCAAAGGCCGGGGGCAGGTTCAGTTGTTTTACCGTAGGAATCTGGGTTTCCAGTTTCCTTAGAATAATGGCGTATTTGCCGGATCTTGAAAAGATATTCACCCGGAATCTTGCCTTGTCTCCCAGGGCATAGGAAAGATCGCAGGAGCCTTCTTTTAAAAGGGTCTCGGTGAGACGTCGATCACCGTGGATAAGATTCAGGGCAAAGGCCTCTGTTTGAAAGGGGGTTAATAAATCAAATTCGGGCTCCATGTGAACAGGCACCAATTCGCCGGAACTTTCCACCTGCAATGGTTTTCCCGGGGTAAAGTTCAGATCGGAAACATTGTTTTGGGATTCGAGCATTTTGGACAGTATATGATCCATCTCTTGTCTTTGCATGGTCGCTTCCTGATTGTATCTTTGGCTTATTTGTTTTCAAAGAGTTTTTTGGCATCCTTCAAAAGTGCTTTACACTTTTTTAGGTCATTACCCATATTGTAGGTGTTTTTTTACAAAAGACTGTAAATTACCATCGGTTCGACTATTTTTTTTATATGAAAATGAAGTGTCCAAGTAGCCTCAGCAGAGTCCCCGTGTCTCCTCCTCCTGACATGTCTTATTCTGGTCTCATTACTAAGCATCTGTGAAGTCCGCTGGCGGTTTTTTGAGAAAGGGCCTGAACAATGACTTGTTGTTGGCTTTGGCATAGGCTTCATCCGGGCTGATCCACCTTTTTTCGTAAAGCTTCATAATGGCTTCATCCAACAACTGCATGCCGTATTGCTTGCCTGTCTGGATCATGGAGGGAAGTTGGTGTGTTTTGCCTTCTCGGATCAAATTTCGCACCGCCGGGGTGGCCACCATGACCTCCATGGCGGCACATCTACCCTTTTTGTCAATTCTTTTAAACAGCACCTGGGCCACCACGGCCCGAAGTCCATCGGACAGGGTGGAGCGGATCTGATCCTGCTCTGATGCGGGAAAGACCTCAATGATCCGATCAACGGTTTTGGGAGCAGAAGAGGTGTGCAGGGTGCCAAATACGAGATGACCGGTGGATGCGGCTTCAACGGCCAGAGAAATGGTTTCAAGATCCCTCATTTCACCCACCAGTATAATATCCGGATCCTCACGAAGCGCCCCCTTTAATGCCGATGAAAACGTTTTGGTATGCAGCCCCACCTCCCGGTGGTTCACAATGCAGCTCTGGCTTTTATGGACAAATTCAATGGGGTCTTCCACGGTGATAATATGATCTTTTCGGGTTCGGTTGGCTTGGTCAATGATGGCGGCAAGGGTGGTGGACTTCCCGCTGCCAGTGGGGCCGGTGACCAGCACAAGTCCCCTGGGAAGCTGGGCAAGTTTTGATATAACCGGCGGAAGCCCCAGTTGTTCCGCCGTTAATATGTCCGATGGGATCTCACGAAATACGGCGGCAATGCCATATTTTTGCATAAAATAATTGGCCCGGTACCGGGCAAGTCCTGGAATTTCATAGCCAAAATCCACATCTCCGGTCTCTTCAAAGATCTTTATTTTTTCCTCGGGTGTGATCTCATATAAAAGTCCCCTGAGATCATCATTGGAAAGGACGTTGTATCGAATACGTTCAATACTACCATGGAGTCTCAACGCCGGTGGCTGGCCTGAAACAAGGTGTAGATCAGACGCACCCTGCTCGTTCATCAATTTGAAAAAAGCGTCTATCTTTGCCATGAAGCCTCCTGGTGGTAGTGGGAAAATTTTTTCTATAACTGCCACGTGCGGATTATATTATGACCTTGATCCGCCCACAACTAAGCATGAAAATCCGTCAGGTTTGCGGGGATTATCCCTGTTTCATGAATCTCAGGGAAGGATCTGCTTCATCTGCAGCTTTGTTTTCTTCTTTACTCATTTTGAGTAACTTGGAATGATTTTCAACCACCGCACCAATTTGAACTTCTATCTGCATGCGCTGGCGTTTGAGTTCCGTGATATCACTGTATAGCTGGGCAAGGCGATGATGGGCCCGGTTTAATATCTTTTCTGCCTGGGTTTCTGCATCTGCAATAATGGATTCAGCGGATTTACTGGCATTTTTTTTCATCTCATCCAGAACTTTCTGGGATCTTACCATGATGTGTTTCATGGTGTTTTCCCGTTCCCGGTACCCCTTGTTTTCCAGATCTAAACGATGTCTTTCGGCATCCATAATTTTAGTTTTTTCGTTGAGCTGGGTCAATTCCTGGGCGACCTCATCAAGAAAAGTGTCCACTTCACGTACATCAAACCCCCGGAAACGGGTGGAGAATTCTTTTTGCTGAATGACAGCCGGTGTTATGCCCATTATGTCTCCTTATGATATTTACGTAACAGTTCAAGTAAAACCATTTGTTTGGAGTAATTCTTATGACAGCGTCATGGCCAGGCGATGAAGGCTTCCCACAACAAATGTTTGCACAAAGATGATACCCAGCATTGCAATGATGGGGGAAATATCCAGTCCGCCAAAAGTAACCGGTAATTTTTTTCTGATCTGGTAGAGCACCGGGTCAGTGATGTTGTTGATGAATCTGACGATGTTGTTGTAGGGATCCGGATTGACCCAGGAGAGGACTGCCCTGGCAATGATAATCCACATGAAGATGCTCAACGCATAGTCCAGCACAACGGCAACTGCCTTAAAAAAATTTCCAAGGATAAACAATATTTAATCTCTCCTGTTAAATAGCATTGATTTGGGGGTGATCATTGCTTCGTTTTTTGTAAATATTCGGCCAGCACCCCATCCTCAGTCATTTGGGCCTGCTCACATAGCAATAGTATGCTACGCAGTCCCAACTAAGCGAATATGGGGCACTGGCCAAACAGTTACAGTGCCAACCCGAATATTTACTATTCCTGAAAATAAAACCCATAAATATCAATGGGATATATCTGTGGAATACCGAAAAACATATGTGTGGGTACTTATTAGGCGTGCCTACTCTTTCATATAAAGTGGCCCATCCTATGATCAATCCCAGGGGTTGTCTGGTTGAGTTAATATGATTTTGGTTTGCGAACCTTGGTGAAGGGGGGCAAATGAACCAATTAACTGAAAATATTTGATTATAACAGGAATATGATATCTATCGGTTAAATGTCAAGATTTTTCGGCATTCTTCATTCCTACTTTACACTTTCACAGGGTGACACCCATTTTATGGCGATTGTCCTTTAAAAAGCCCAAACTTCTTTTGAGATCATATGAAGGATGCCGATTTTTGGCCTGGTTCAAATTTGGGTAACACTTTTTAATGCCTTATATCACTCTTGCTGAGTCTTTTATTAGAAGACTGGTGGGCAAAAGTGTTACCCTGGAATATGCTTTTTTGAACCAGGCCCGATTTTTTGACCTTTTACGGTTGGAATGGCCATGACAAAAAGAATCTTGACAAGTAAATATATATACCATATTAATGGTTTAACCATTCACAAAAAGGACGCATATGGCTCTGAAGGCAAAAGCTGATTTTCAGAAAGTAAAAAAAAATAGAATATTTCAGGATGTCGTAGATCAAATACAAGAGGCTATTTTGAATCGTACACTTCGTCCGGGGGACATGCTTCCTCCAGAGCGGGAGTTGAGGGAAAGCTTTAATATCAGCCGGGGTACCCTGCGGGAGTCGTTGCGGGTTCTTGAACAGAAAGGACTCATTGAAATTCGTCTCGGCACCGGTGGCGGGGCCATGATTAAAAATGCCGGCACAGAGCAACTCACGGAAACATTGGGGCTCATGATTCGCTCAGCCACCCTTTCCGTCCAGGACATCGGTGAATTCAGACAGGGGATGGAGGGCCAGATTGCAAGACTGGCCACCCAACGGGCCACATCCGAGGATATTGCCTGTCTTGAGGCTCTGCTGGAAAAAGCCCGGATAAAAACCGACCAGGGGGCAGTAGATGCGTTTCTTGACATTGACCAGGCCATCCACAAGGAGATGGGGCGCATTGCCGGAAATGCCCTGTATCAATATGCGGCCCAGGTGATCCATGATAATATTCGTAAATATTATGATAATTTTCTGGAGTTTACCCAGGAAAGAATGGAAGAAAACCTGTTGGATTTGAAGCTCATTGTCAAGGCCATGCGGGAACAACACCCCCATGAAGCCACCCGTCTTGCTGAACAGCATGTGTGTCGATTCAATGAACGCATGCAGAAAAAAGAATCTCAAATCCGTTGATTACATTTTCTATATTCGTTGTGGCAGCTCACTACTGCCATGTATGTTCTATATGAAAGAGTAGTTTTTCTAATATTTTTTCATGCTTCGTTGTGGGTAGGCCAGGGCTAAAACACGGCCTGCCTGTGGCAGTTATATTTTTTTGGAGGAACCCAATGTCTAAGCAAAGATTGACAAAACATCCTGTCATGGCCGTGGGCCAGGGGGAACCGGTGACTTTTTCATGGAATAAAA
>CAYSSE010000084.1:0-15803 GCA_964433355.1 uncultured Desulfocicer sp. | reverse complement strand
CTATGTGAGCAGGCCCAAATGAGTGAAGATGGGGTGCTGGCCGAATATTTACTCGCAAGTAATATATGGTGTGTGTTGGCACAGTTAATCTTTGCCCATGGTTTATTTTTCCCATTCGTTACGATTTTTTAATAACTGGAGGCGGAATGAGACTTTTGTTTTAATAACGCCTTCTATTCTATTGATGCGTTCAATAAGCATTCGAAGCTCTTCTTGGGATTTTGCACTGAACTCAATATCAAAATCAAATGCTCCGGTGAGGTAAGCGATATACCATATTCGGTCAATCCTATCGAGTTCTTTTTTGACCTCATCTATCCTTTTAATATCGGCTTTGATGTTCATGTTCCCCCTGAACACATAGCCCCTTTTTTCCTGATTAACGACTGCTACGATCTGAATGACTTCATCATCAAGAAGCTTTCGAATTCGTTTCCGAATAGCTGTTTCCGATAAATTTATTTTTTTAGCAATTTCCGTATTAGGCGTTCTACCGTTTAGATTAAGTATTTTTATAATCTGAGCATCAATATCATCGACATGCAAATTCAATGGCCACCTCAATAATTTTATAAGAAAGTCGTAAGTTGTCAATAACTTTGGATTTTTAAAACCTGATGAGTCTTTAAAAACCGGATGGTCTTCAAGAAAATTCATTGAATACCCGGACTTATTGAAAATTTATAGAAAGTCTCATCAACGTGTTGAAATTAAAGGACTTTCATTTTTAGTTGTGATAGGTAGTTACTGTCATGTGTTTTATTGATAGAATCCTATCACAACAGCTTTTGCAAAACAAGTTTGAATATTGTATGTTCGAATTTGATATCAACCTCGCCTCTCATTCGCACTAAAAAAATTAAAAAAAGGTTGACAATCAATAAAAACCATATTATTTATCTTCGCTAAGAGTTATAATTGTTGATCTGATGCCACCCATTTAATTATCAAATCAACAAAAGCCAAACCTATCAAGTCAACACTCCTTGAGGTAAAGACTCAAGGGGCTTGCAAGGAACTTTGTCAGCCCGGTTGATTAGTCTAAGCCACATAAAAATAGACTCATATCTTGATATTGTATTACAAAGTATATGAAATCTCTAAAAAGCAAATATACGTTTTATGACACATTATTTTTGATAGAATCAAATATATGCCTTAAAGTTACAAGTTTTATTACATTCTACGAATATCTGGAGCCAACCGCCATTTGTAGGCATGATCTATATTTAATACGACCCATGTTAAAAAATACAATATGTGGTGCATTCTCTCTGTTGTCAGTCACATGTTGCGATTTAAAGGTGTTCTACGAATATCAACGCTTTGTCAGATTGAAAACAATGTATTAATCATCTCCTAACTGTACAGAAAGAAACATCATGTTGTGTAGATGTTTAAATAGAGTTAAATAGACGGTCAATCGCTAATCATAGCAAACTTAACATTTTAATCACTTTTTTTGGGGGTACTATATGGCAACAACAGATCATATGCCAGAGCGAAAATTGGATGACGCATTAAACGAAGCAAAAAGAATGGTTGAGTTGATTACCCGGCCTGAGGTTGAACTTTCCATGGAAGAAGGTAAACAATTGGCCATGGAAACCACTGAAAATTTTCATAATCATATCAATAAAGGGTTCCTGGAGTATCGAAAATCAGTCACCGAATCAGGCGATTTTGCCATGACTGAATGGACAGGTCAGGGATCCATACTTAGGGATGCCCTTGGACGTGAATTTATAGATGTCCTCGGTGGTTTCGGTATTTATAGCCCGGGAATTCGCCATCCAAGGATTGTGCAAGCAGTCAAGGGACAGCTCGATCGCACCCCCCAATACAGCCAGGAAATGCTGGATCCCTTACGGGCTCACCTGGCAAAGATTCTATCCATGATTACGCCTGGCGATATTCAATATGGATTTTTTTGCAATAGTGGAACTGAAGCCGTTGAAGGTGCCATGAAACTTGCCAAGTTTCACACCGGAAAAAAAGGGTTTATTTCTATGCTCAAGGGATTTCATGGAAAAACGCTGGGATCCTTGTCTCTTATGGGAAAATCAGTGTTCAGAAAACCCCTGCTTCCTCTTTTGGAGGGGGTTCAGTTTACTCCGTTCGGAGACGCCAATGCCGTTGAAACCGCCTTGGCAACAGCCAAAGCGGTGGGTGATGATATTGCTGCGGTGGTGGCAGAACCCATACAGGGTGAGGCCGGTGGCATTGTTCCACCGGATGAATACTGGCCCAGGTTGCGAGAAATTTGTGATTATTATGATGTTCTTTTGATTGCCGATGAAGTACAGACTGGCATGGGGCGGACGGGTAAACTATTTGGTGTTGATCACTGGAATACGACACCGGACATCATGTGCCTGGGTAAGGCGCTGGGGGGCGGTGTTGTCCCCATGTCGGCTTTCCTTTCAACGCCTAAAGTCTGGAAATGTATGGAGCCCAATCCGTTTATGCATACCACCACTACAGGGGGGAACCCATTGGCCTGTTCTGCTGCATTGGCACATATTCAGATCATGCTGGAAGAAGACTTGCCGGGTCAAGCCGCAGAAAAAGGTGAGTATATTAAGGGGAAACTGGTAGACCTAAAAACCAAATATCCGAGTATTTTGTCTAAGGTCCGGGGCAAGGGATTGTTGATCGGCATGGAGTTTGAGACGGATGAACTTGGATACAAAGTGGCTTCAGGTCTTTTCAGTCGCAATGTCATCACCGCCGGAACATTGAATAATTCTAAAAATATTAGAATTGAACCGGCTTTAAATATTCCCTATGAGCTCATTGATGAAGTGCTGAGCCGTCTGGAAGATACCTTTAAAAATATTTAAGTACCCGATCATATATTCCTCGTAAATATTCGGGCAGCACCCCATATTCGCCCATTTTGGCCAGCTCACCCTTAGCATTAGTATGCTACGCAGTCCCAAATAGACGAATATGGGGCACTGACCAAACATTTTATAAGAAAGTCCTGGCAAATCTGACGGACTTTCATACTTCGTTGTGGGTAGGCCAGGGCCATAATACGGTCTGCCCGTGGCAGTTTATATTGCAACCCGAACATTTACTATTCCTCAAAATAAAACCCATAAATATCAATGGGGTACCTCTGTGGAATACCGAAAAACATATGTATGGGTACTTAGAACAAATGGGGTTGGTCATAACCTGCCCCAGGTTATGACCAACCCCGAATCAAATAAAAGGAGATGCCATGGAGATGTTAAGGGTCAACATGACGAATCTATCAATTCGTTCAGAAAAAATACCGGAAGAATACAGGCTTCTTGGAGGGCGTGGGTTGACTTCAAACCTGATCAACAATGAAGTAGACGCAACCACAGATGCATTAGGGCCGGACAATAAACTGGTCTTAGCTCCGGGATATCTTACTGCCACCCCTTTGATTAATACGGGACGTTTGTCCATTGGCAGCAAAAGCCCTTTAACCGGTGGAATTAAAGAAAGTAATGTCGGCGGTACTGTGGCGTATGCACTGGGCCGGATGGGACTTTCTGCGGTGGTTATTGAAGGCGCATCAACACAAAACGGCTATTTCCTTAAAATCGAAAAAGATCAATCTGCGAAATTGATAAAAGCCGATGATGTTAAGGGATTTAGAACCTATGCCCTGGTCGAACACCTGAAAAAAAAATATGGGGATGATTACAGCGTCACCTGTATTGGACCGGCCGGTGAGCTCAAATTAACTTCAGCATCCATTCAGACTACAGATCTGGACGGCCGGCCATGCCGGGCAGCCGGAAGGGGCGGATTAGGCGCAGTCATGGGGTCAAAAGGGCTTAAGGCAATTCTTGTGGCAAAAAACGGGAAAAACCCGCCCCCCCTTATATCCAAAGAAGAATTTATGGATGCTTCTAAAGCCTATGCCAAAGCAGTAAAAGAAGATGAGTTCAGCGGTGAGGTTCTGCCGGAATTTGGCACGGCAATTCTTGTGGATCCCATCAATGCAGCCGGTGCTTTACCGACAAACAATGCCAGAGAGGGACAGTTTAAGGGCGTTGAAAAAATAACCGGTGAGACAATGGCGGAGTTGATCAAATCCAGAAAAGGAAAGACAAGACATAAAGGATGCTCCCAGTGTATCATTGATTGTTCCAACGAGTTTGTGGACGCGGATGGGGATTATGTGACCTCTTCCCTGGAATATGAAACCATCTGGGCCATGGGTGCCATGATTGGTAACGATGACCTTGATGCCATCGCAAAACTTGATTTTCTTTGCGATGACTTAGGGCTTGATACCATGAACACAGGTGTTGGCGTGGCTGTTGCCATGGATGCCGGGTATAAATCTTTTGGTGATGCAGAGGCTGCAATCCAAATGGTTGAAGAAGTGATAAAAGGCACTGAGCTTGGAACTGCTATTGGAAACGGCCCCAATGCCGTGGGGGAATATTTTAATCACGATCGAGTCCCCACTGTTAAAAAGCAGAGCATCGCAGCTTATGATCCCAGGGCTATCCAGGGAATGGCGGTGACCTATTCTACAACGCCCATGGGGGGGGATCATACAGCAGGCTGGGTTGTTGATCAGAACCTGGAGGCATTTGGTGGAACCATTGATGCATTGTCGGCCAAGGGTCAGGTGGAGATTTCCAGAAATACCCAGATTCACATGGCTGCCATTGATACTGTGGGCATTTGTGATTTTGCCCAATCCGGCCTTGCAAGTCCTGATGGTATCAATAATGTTTACCGGATGATGTCTGCAAAATCGGGGAAACCCTTTGGGGAAAAAGACTGGACAAACATTGGTATCCAGGTTATTAAGACCGAACTCGAATTTAATAGAAGAGCTGGATTCACAAATGCGGATGACCGGCTTCCACCAATGTTTTATAAAGAGCCCCTTCCACCGCATAATAAGGTAATTCTTATAGAAGATGCGGATATGGATTCAACCTTTGCCTTTTAGAACCTGTAAAAATTATAGCTGGTACCCAATATCTCTAACCAAATAGTAATTTTATATGAAAAAGCGGGTACTGTGTTCTAACTTTTTCCTTATTTGTTGTGGTAGGTGGTTACTGCCACATATGTCATTAAAACAATAAAGATGGTAGCAAGGAAGCTGGCGTTTATGAGTCTGGCAGTTAAAGTCTTGAGGTCACAGATTAATTCCTGTTCTTTTTTAAAAATGTAAACAAAAAGAGACTGAATGACGCTCGTAAATAGCCATAAAAAACAACATAATACAAAAAGGGTGCAAAAGAGATGAAATCTAAAAAATGGTTAGTCAGGGTGGCATTTACAACTTTTATGATACTGGCATTTTCTTTTCAGGCCAGTGCTGCGGGAACAAAGTGGAAATTACAGCATTCATGGGGAGCAGCTGAAAATCATTTTTTTGAGCACTATGCCAAAATCGTTAACGAAATGTCCGCAGGTAAAATTCAAATCTCCGTGTTTGCAGATGGTGAGTTGGTGAATGTGGAAAAGCTTTGCGACGCTGTGGCGGCTGGTACACTCCAGATGGGACATACACATCCCGATTATCAAATGGGCACAGTCCCTGTCGGTGAGCTGGAAAGCGCCCCCTATTTATTTGAAAATCTAAAACAGGAAATGGCTGCCATTTATCGGTATGGCTTGGGCGATATCTACAAGGAAGCTTTTGAAAAAAGATATAAAATTAAAGTAATTGGGTTTCAGGCAGATGACTGTGGGGCGTTAATGTTTACCAAGGAGGTCAACAACCTGCAAGACATGAAAGGGATGAATATTAACATTTTGGATCCTTATGCCACATTTTTACACGATTTGACAGGTGCTTCCTCGATCTATATGGGACCTGAAGAACTCTACACGGCCCTTTCCCGAAACGTAATTCAAGGCGTTGAATACGGTGGGGCAAAAGCCATGTATGATATGTCCCTGCATGAAGTAACAAAGTGTTTCCTTCTCCCCAGACATCAGGTCGCCTTTTTCCCTTTTTATTTTGTTAATAAGAGAACATGGGATAAATTGCCAGCCGATCAGCAGTCAATCCTTGTGAACGCTGTCCAGGCGAATACGGTATACATGGCGTCTTTTTATGCCGAAAAAGAGCAGGAAGCGTTGAGACTTATGCAGGAAAAAAATGGCATTAAAGTGACCCATTTGCCGGAAGAGGATGTAAAGAGCGTTACCAAGATGTCTGTCGAATGGATAAAAAATGATTTTTCAAAAAGAGGGCCATTTTGTAAGCGAGCGGCTGATGCTGTTTTGAAAGCTATGAAAGATTTCGGACGAATCGAATAACACTAAAACAAGGCTGGTTTGTAGGTGACAACTTTCACCTACAAACCTTTATCCGATAGATGACTCTGTTGATTTAATACAGATCTCTGGATTATGGGTGCAATATGTTGAATATGAAATCACCCAATATCAAGATATTGTGGACTCGTTTTGCAAAAAATGACTTAATCAACAGGCTCATAGATGCTGTGTCATAATTTATATATTAAGGAAGAGTCCGAAATAACTTTTCCATTTCGTAAGTGCTATTAAGGGACTCAATAAAAAATAACCGTCCCATTACCTCACCTCCCTGCCCATCTCTATAAATAGCGAGGGGGAGATTGGGACGATCTTTTTATCCCAAGTCCCTAATTACACAAATGGGCAACTTATTTAAAATTCATTCTTAAGTTAGGAAAGAAATGGACAAACTAAGAAAAGCAGTCTGGTTTATGGACAGCTTAGGCATTCGAGCAGCACAAGGTGCCAAGTGGTTTATCTTGATTTTTGTGTTTGTTACTCTTTTTGATGTCGGGTTAAGATATTTTTTCAACTCTCCGACCTTGTGGGCCCGTGAGTTGGTTACCCTGCTGTTTGGCCCCATGTGGATGCTGATCGGTGCCTACCTTTTAATCACAGATGAGCAGGTACGAATGGATTTGGTGTTCCACCGTTTCAGTACCAGAAAAAAGGCTATTGTCGATTTGATTACATTTACGCTTTTTTTCTTTTATTTTGGAGCGATAGTTTTTTACGGATGGCAGGACTGGTGGACCTGCTTCATTAACAGCGAACACACCCGATCAATTTGGAGACCTGTGCTATGGCCCTTCAAACTTGCCATACCTGTAGGGGTTACTTTATTGCTGATTGCGGGGGTAGCCAAGTATATTCGCGACCTGTATGTCGCGATTACCGGGAGGAAGTGGAATGGGAATTGAAATAATAACACTCTTGTTGTTTGGTAGTATGCTGCTGCTGTTGCTGACAGGTTTTCCCATAAGCTACGGACTGGGATCCATAGCCATGGTATTTTCTCTATGGTTATGGGGACCGGAATCCCTGTACATGGGCTATTTGGCCGCAGTGGGTACGGTGAATTATTCAGTTCTGGTCTGTATTCCCATGTTCGTGTTTATGGGAATGCTGCTATACTATTCCGGGATCGCTGATGACCTCTATGATACCTTTCAGAATTGGCTGGCTCCTGTACCGGGTGGTTTGGCATCCGCCACTGTGGGTGTCTGCACCATGATTGCAGCCCTGGTGAGTTCTGAAGCCGCTGGTACGCTCACCATGGGAAGGATCGCTCTTCCTCTGATGCGTAAGCGGGGGTATCAAAAGGAGATTGCCGTTGGATGTATCCAGGCAGGAGCTGCATTGGGATTTCTTGTCCCGCCAAGCTGCATCGCAATCCTTTATGCCGTTATCGCAAAGGAATCCATAGGGCGACTCTTTCTTGGCGGTGCCATTCCCGGATTAATGCTTGCGTCAATGTACATCATTTACATCACTGTCCGATGCTATCTTCAGCCGGAAATCGCCCCGCCTATACCCAAGGAAGAGAGAGCGTCATGGAATGAAAAAGTAAAAAGCCTCAAAAATCTTATCATGCCGTTTGCCATCATATTTTCGGTTATCGGGACGATTATGCTGGGACTGACCACACCTGTGGAGTCCGCTGCCATCGGTGTCCTGGGTGGCTTGATAGCTGTTGCGATTAAAAAGAAGCTGTCTTTGAAGTTGATAAAAGATGCGCTCATGGACAGTGCAAAGCTTTCATCTATTATGATGTGGATATTCATGGGAGCGATGACCTTTGGTCAAATCTATGATGCGCTGGGAGCCAAGGAACTCATCCATACCGTGACCACAGCCCTCCCATTGGGGCCCTGGGGCGTTCTTGTCATGATACAATGCACCTTTTTCATCCTGGGGATGTTTATGGATGACACGGCGATTTTGTTCATTACCATGCCCATATATATTCCTATTATCAATGAGTTGGGGTTTGACCCGGTGTGGTTTGGCGTTCTTTACATTATCAATATGCAGATGGCCTATATGACGCCGCCTTTTGGATACTGCCTGATGTTGATAAAAGGAGTGGTACCGCCCGATATCTCCATGGCGGATATTTATCGATCCGTTATTCCATTTGTAATCATACAGGGTGTGGCCCTTGGTCTGATTATGTTATTTCCCCAAATTGTACTCTGGTTGCCAAGAGTTATGTTGGGTGGGGGATAAGCTAAATATGGTGGCAGGGCATGAGATAAATGCCCTGTCACTATGCATCAATTCTAATTATGACACTTGATGGCTTTCCAAACTGCAAATTTACGGTTTCGCTCAACGTAAATTCAGTATTTTACACACCATTGGTGCCGTTTGAAAATCCATAATTAGAATTGCTGGTCAGTATGAACCCTTCAGGATACATCAGGAATTGATCAAAATGGAAGATCAAGTTATATATCTGGACAATGCCGCCACCACATATCCCAAGCCCAGTGGAATCCTCCACAAGATGGTTGAATTCTATTCTCAAATCGGGGTTTCCCCGGGTAGGGGAGGCTATGATCTGGCAACGGAGGCCCAGGAGTTTATCCAACAGACCCGGAGCAAGCTGGCCCGTTTTTTTAACGCCCCTGATCCGAATCGGATTATATTTACATCCAATGCAACGGATGGGTTAAATCTTGCCATATTCGGGTTGCTTCACCCCGGCGATCATGTCATTTCCACACGCCTTGAACACAACTCTGTTCTAAGACCCCTGTATCACCTAAAGCAGCAGAAAATTATCGACTACACTCTCATTCCATTTAACCACCAAGGCTTTGTTGATCCCAATGACATTGCCAGGGCCATCCGCCCTGAAACAAAACTGGTCATTGTCAACCATGCCTCAAATGTAATTGGAACTCTTCAACCGGTTGAAGAAATCGGAACCCTGTGCCAGGTTGCCGGGGTTGCATTTTTAGTTGATGCCTCGCAAAGCGCTGGACAGGTTGTCGTGGATATGGGGGCAATGAAGGCTTCGGCCGTGGCATTTACTGGCCACAAGTCCCTTTATGGCCCTTCGGGAATTGGTGGATTGGCCCTTCATCCAGACCTGGACATTCACACCACCCGTTTCGGAGGTACCGGCATTGAATCAAAACGTCTGGTACACACCCAGGATTTCCCCCACCGCCTGGAGGCGGGAACACACAACCTGATGGGAATCATGGGCCTGTCATTGGGGATTGACTATCTCTTGGATATCGGTATTGGAACCATTCACAGACAGGAGATGGCCCTGATGCAACGACTTTGCAACGGCCTTTCAAGGATTAAGGGGGTAACTCTTTATTGTGCCGAGAATATGGCCGATCACCTGGCAGTTCTCAGCCTCAATATCAGTGGGATTGCACCTGAAGATGCCGGGGCGATACTGGACGGGGATTTTAATATCGCCGTCAGAACAGGGCTTCACTGTGCCCCCCTTGTGCATGAGAGCCTGGGAACAGGCAGTACTGGAGCCGTGCGATTCAGCCTGGGACATTTTAACACCCAGGCTGATATCGACCGGGTTATTGGGGCGGTATCAAAAATTTTAGCCCATCATCAATAGAGCCTGTTGATTAAGTCGTTTTTTGCAAAATGGGTATACAAAATCTTGATATTGGGTAATTTAATATTCAACATATTGTATCTATAATCCAAAGATCTGTGCTAAATCAACAGGCTCATAGATAGCTGTTATCAACCGGCAGCACATCCCCTTCCCTTGGGCAGACCTGCCAGGCGTCGTGCCCCTTTGGCGATGCCGCCCGGGAAAAGGGCTTCGATTTCCATCAGGCTCAAACCGGTACCCTGTTTTATTTTATTATTCATTGGCGTTTTACCCTGCTCACTGTAGTATGTTCTGATAAACTGTAGAACCTGCCACTGGGAATCATTCAACACCTCGATTCCCGCTTCCCGAGCCAAGAACCGGGCCACCTCTTCAGACCACAGTACCGGGTTCAACATAAACCCGGCACTGTCAACAATGATCTTAAGTCCGTTAATATTTTTTATAATTCTGCGCTGCTCACCGCTATTTTCTGGCATATCGGCCTTTGTTTTCTTCCAGCTATTCCCGGTCAAATTCAGGATAACTATCTATAATTGTTAGATTTAACCTTTTAAACTTCATGAAATCACCTTGGTAAATATTAAATAATATCAGGTAGTTAAATGGTGATCGGGAATTGCTGGTTTTCTTCTACTCTGTTTTGGCCTTAAGGGCCGCCAGAATTTTTTCCGGGGTGGCTGGCATGTCATAAATTCGGATACCAACGGCGTTATAAATGGCATTAATAATGGCCGGATGGGTGGGCACCAGCGTAAATTCACCGACACCGGTTGCCCCAAGGGGTCCTTTTTTACGGGGTGTTTCCAGAAAAATAGTCTCCATATCAAAGGATGTCTTTGTTGTGGGAAATTTGAAAGAGACCCAGTCGTTGGTTTTCCCATGGACATACTCTTCCCGCAGGGCCATCCCCGCCCCCATATCCATCCCGCCTTCAATCTGGCAGGTGACTGCCAAGGGATTGATAATGGTTCCAGGATCTACCACTGCAGTCATTTTTACCACTCTGACTTTCCCGGTCTCTGTATCCACCTCCACCTCAGCCAATTGAACCCCATGGCAATAACTATCCCAGAGTTTTCCCTGGCCGGTTGTTTGATCCATACCGGTATGGGACTTGGTGTTGGTTCCCATGTAGCGGAACTCTTTGTCAGCCTTGATCAGATCCTCGCGGGTACTGGCATCGCAGTCTTTCATGGCGGCCTTGAGTGCTTCAATGGCCATGACCATGGCATCGCCGGACATATAAGTCTGCCGTGATCCTGCAGATAAGCCAGAGTCCGGGGTAAGCTCTGTGTCACGGGTCGACAGCCGAACTTTTTCCCGGGGGATCTCCATCAAATGGGCGCAAATCTGTGTCAGCATGGCGTCATTGCCCTCACCGGGATCGGCAACCGAACCATATACGGTCACACCACCGTCGGAATCGAGTTCCACACTCACATTGGAAACATCCCCGGGGTCACCAATGCCAAAGCTGGAACCTGCTAAGCCCACCCCCCGCAACAGCGAGCCGGACTTAAAGGTCTGAACCTCTTTCTTTGCCTGCTCGTAGACAGGTTTTATCTTTTCCAGGCAGGCATTAAAGGGCCAATCTTCTTCGGACTGTCCGTTGGAGGTTGTCTGTCCGGGCTGCAATCCATTTATGCACCGGAACTCACAGGGATCCATGTCCAATTTAGCTGCCAGAAGATCCATACATGATTCCAGGGCGAAATTTACCTGTGGGGGACCTGCACCCCGGGCTGCACCGCCCCAGGCATCATTGGTATAAACCAGCTTGGCATCCACCGCCACATGGGGTATATTGTAACCGCTACTGAGCATTCCCAGAGCACGTTCGACAATACCCGGACCTATGGACATATAAGCTCCATTTTCCACAATCATATCCATTTCAAGGGCCGTTACTTTTCCTTGAGCATCAGCGCCCATGCGTGTTTTCATGCGGAAAGGATGGCGTTTGGGGCTCATCCACATGGATTCGGTCAAGCTGGGAATATAGCGTACCGGTTGCTGAAAATGCAGTGTTGCCGCAGCGGCAATGGCCTCGGAAGTCAAATCCAATTTAATGCCGAATTGGCCGCCAGCAAACGCCTCGATATAACGTACATTGCCCCAACCCACGGCATCCTGAATCATCTGGGCATGTTGGTGTATCCAGATGGAACGTCCCATTACCACCAACTGCGAGTCTTCGCCCTTTCCGTCCATATAGGCGACCACAGCTTCCGGCTCCAGGGGTGCCTGGTGGATCAACGGGGAGTAAAATTCTCCCGAAACCACCACAGCGGATTTTTCAAGGGCTGCTTTGGCATCTCCCTTGATTTGGCCTGCTGTATGGCAGATATTGGGAACCCCCGGGTGAACCTCTGGAGCCCCTTCTGCCATGGCTTCATGGGCATTTCTCATGGCTGGCAGCTCCTCATAGCCAACCTTTACTTCAGCCGCTGCTGCAAGAGCCTCTTTTAAGGTATTGGCAACCACGATGGCCACAGCCGCACCCAGAACCGGAAGATTGTCCGTACATAACACCGGCTGATCTGTACCAAATCCCATGGAATTGTTTCCCTTAATATCTGCGGCTGTCATGATGCCCACAACACCGGGCATTTTTTTTGCGTCGGCAGAATCTATATTAAGGAGCTTTGCCCGATGGTGGGGGCTACGAACAACCGCAATTTCCAGAGCCCCGGTCATGATGACATCGGCACTGTATTCGGCAAGCCCGCAGGCCTTGAGTATGGACCAGGGTCGTTGGTGTGAAACGCCGATCTGACCAGCATCGGGATCAGGAGATACCTCGGATGGGGTGATCTCATTGCGCAGGAACCGACCAGCCAACTCAACGGCCTTGAAAATTCTGGTATATCCGGTGCAGCGGCAAAGGTTGCGGCGCAGGGCATGTTTGATTTCTTCCTGGCTGGGATTGGGATTTTTGTCCAGCAAAACCTTGGTGGACATAATCATACCAGGGGTGCAAAAACCGCACTGAATGGCCCCTGCAATCACAAAAGCCTGTTGAATCAAATGCGGGTTGGCAGGGGTTCCCAGACCTTCAACGGTGAGAATCTGTGCATCGTCAAGCTTGGCCACACGGGTCATACAGGAATTGACTGTTTTCCCGTTTACAATGACCATGCAGGCACCGCATTGCCCCTTTCTATCACAAGACTGCTTGGCACCTGTAAGTTTCAGGTCTTCCCGTAATAGATCCAGAAGCATTCTGTCTTCCTCAACAACAAACTGGCGTTGGGTACCGTTCACTGTTAGATGAACTCTTTTCATTGTCTCCTCCTTACAAATTCAGTATTTGTGTATGTCAAAAATTAGTGTACATCACATAATCGTGATTTCATCAGCTTCAAGTATTATTCTTTTTAGGGGAACAAGGCACTGAGGCATCACCGACAATTGGTGTATCACTCAAAAATATAATTTCCGTATCGGAAAGGCAGAGAGCCCCGGTTACCAGTACTTCCCGGTCATCATTTAACCACCTGATATTATTTAATATTTATCAAGGTGGCTTCGTGAATATAGAAAGGTTAAATCTAATAATTATAGATAGTTATCCTGAATTTGACCGGGAATAGCTGCCCGGTTACGCCAAACCCAAATTTTTGTAGGAGTTTATCTGTTATGGTTATGTATTGTCAATATAAATAATTATGGTAAAATTACAAACCAAAGATGACTAACAGCCGTCTTCTAACACTACAGCCATGGGTTCGAGCATTTTTTATAACAACTTGAATTTATTGATATAAAAAAACAACAGAAAAAAGTCTAAATAAAATTTATTTAGATTACAGTATGTTATGATAGCTATCGAACCGAGGGCTACAGCAACACTTTGCTTGTTTTACTAAAAATCCAGTGTTTAACCAACAAGTCTCTCAAGACCCATCTCTTTTAATGTGCTGTTTAATGGTCTGCCTGTAATGCCATCCCAACCCGTGGCTTCATACCCTAATTTTTTTATCGCTTTAAAATCAAGGTTTCTTCCGGCAATGGGTCCGGTTGCCGGAGGGCAATCAATTCTTTCGGGTAATGTCCATTCAGCCATATTAACTCCTTCACGAACATTAAATGCCTGTCGTAACGTTTGAATACGGCGTCCTGCTTTTAACCCCTCTTCCAGTGTAAAATCCCATCCGGTAATAGCCGATAGGGCTTCAATTAAAGGCAATGTTTCCGGATATGTACCAAACCAGCAAAGCCCGGCGGATGTAGACAATCTGTCGAGATCACTACAGGCGGCGTAAACAGATGCATATGCCTCATAGTCAAAGATATCCGCTTTCTTTATTTTTGATTCGGGCAGCATAACCGCGTTTACATCCTCATCCACACTGTCCATATACTGGGTGGCGGTATGCCGTCCTGGTGTCGGATCACAAAGGTATCCCCATCCGTGGCCTACACTGGTTCTGGGATCATGTGCCGGAAGATCCTGCCCGCCGACATGAACCGCAAATTTATCGGAGCCTTTGCCAATGTGATCGGCTGCAAATTTACTTCCGTCAGCCAGCACGGCACCAAAGCCTTCTCTCTTGGCTATTTTTTCAATCATGAGCAGCATGGCATCCGCATTCCCCCAGGAAAGTTCAATGCCATCTGTATCATCTTTGCTGATCAGACCGCGTTCATAGCATTCCATGGCAAATCCGATGGCACTGCCGACAGCACAGGTATCAATCCCATAACGGTTGCAAAGATCATTTGCCTTGATAAGCGGTTCCGGATCATCAATCAGAAGATTGGAGCCAAACAATCCAAGGGTCTCATATTCTATTTTGTTGGAATTTTTTACGGCATAGGGACCCTTTTCAACGGTAAGCTTTCCCTTGCATACCAGTGGACAACCTGAGCAGCCTTTTTTCTTTTTCTGATAGTTTGTGATTGAATCACCATGGAGCCGCTCCCAGGTTGGAAACCCCTCTTCGCCAAAAAGAGTCCAGTTTTTGATCGGGCAATCGCCCATTTTAAGATACCCTTCAAAAAAGGAGCATGTTCCCCAGGTTTTAAACAATGCTGCCCAGGGGTGTTTAGTATCTTTTACATCCTTACGATATTCTGTGCGGAGCTGGGCAAGCATGTCTTCATGCGCTATTTCAACTTTCTGTGTGCCTTTAACGGCAACGGCTTTCAAACCTTTTGATCCCATAACGGCTGCCAGACCTGATCGGGCAGCGGCACTACCCTCCTGGATAATAGCTGCAGAAAGCGACTTCAGCTCCCCGGCCAACCCGATGGAAATAACCCGCACCTGTTTATCGGGTAGTTCTTCTTGTATGGCCGCATCAGTTTCATAGGTATCCTTACCCCATAAATGTGCTGCATCTCTGATTTCTGCCTTACCGTCATTCAAGTAAATATATACCGGTTTTGATGAAGTGCCTTTCACAAATAATCCGTCATAACCCGCCGCTTTTAAGGCAACAGCAAAAATTCCACCTACATTTGAATCCCCCCATCCACCGGTAATGGGGGATTTACCTACCACCTGAAGACGAGCCCCATGAAAGCCGGCACCGGTCATCGGGCTGCTCACAAACCCGACAATATTATCTGGCCCAAAGGGGTCTGCACCGGCTGGGATATGTTCGTACAACACTCTTACACCAAGACCTTGGCCGCCAATAAATTGTCGATAGATCTCCTCTGATATATTTTCTTCATTGAATGTTCCTGATGACAAATCAGCAAAAAGTATTTTTCCCATATATCCCTTGACCATTTACATCCTCCTCAGTTTTTATTACAAAATAACCGCCACGGGCGGACTTTATTCTGATCCCAGTCCACCCACAATGAAGCTTGAAATAGTTTTAGATGCCTCTACTCTTTCATATAACAGGGTGTCCTGCTGGACACAACGAATATTGGGTCGTAGACGCGGAGCCAAATGATATCA
>CAYSSE010000083.1:0-15857 GCA_964433355.1 uncultured Desulfocicer sp. | reverse complement strand
TTTGGAGGGGAAAATCATGCCCATACGCTCCAAGAAAAAGCCAATGTTACCTACTCCTACTGTGCTTGGCAAAAAAGAAATAAAAGAATTTTCAGCACATTGAGGGAAACCACGCGGGTGCGGCTCTTTTTCAGCACCATAAAACAAATGTCACATTTTTCCACCTTTAATAACTTTCAAATGACATCTCTTGGATGAAAATTGTGGATGCTTTGTGGGAGGAACTTCACCGTCAGCATATCGATTTTGGTGGTTTTGTTTGTATTCACAGGCTTCATGGAAATTCCAGTATTCATCTGAGCCAAGAACCGGTTGTTCGCAAATGTTGGGGCTGAGTTTGTTCAGGTACTCCTGTAAAAGAATGCGCATCAGTTCTCGACCCTTTTTCTCAAGTTCCTGTTCCAACCCGCTTAATTTCATTGAATGACACTCCTCAGATTCAAGAAAATGTACGATAGTGTTAAAATATTCCTGCCCCTGATCATATCTCTCCTTTGAAGAGAGGTTCAGCGCTGTGTTCATAGCGAGATGCCCCCTTCTTTAAGCAGACATATGGCATTTTCCACCAATGGATATACAAAAATGGTCTTTGTAAGGACTTTATTGGGCGTATTAGTTTTATCCGACCGCCCACGACCCGTTGTTTCTCCCAGTTTTATCCAGTTCGAAGCGCGATAGCAGCCCCCGTGAAATCGTTGGTGATCCACCAGTGTCTCCACCAAAAGTGGCTCAATGGCATATTCCCGTTCCCAATCTTTTTATTCTTTGGCTTTTCCTCTTCTCAGGAAGTTTTAGCACGTCCCTGGCATCCAGACGTTCCAGAAACTCAACGCATTCCCGGGTTTTTAGTTTGCCATTGGGGCGTTTCCATTCCAGTAATTCGCATACGGTATGCGCTAACTCACGTCTGCTGATACCCCCACAGGTAGCAATTATGTCCTGGATCAATGAAATGTCTTCGTTGATAAATTTTCGACCACAAGTGGAAATCTGCCCGCAGCCAGGTAGAGCCATATTTAAAAATTTTGGGAGTACTATTTTCTCTACTCATATCAAACCCTCAACATTTCAAGTAAATCACCCCGGCGGAAGGTGGCGGAAAGCTGCTGCAATGAAATGATCCGATCTCCATAGCATTTTTCCAGAGCCTGGGTGATACGCTCACATGCTTTTTGATGATAATCCGTTGAATTTATCTCCAGTAATTGTTTCAGGTCATTGAAATTGCGGTCGCCATGGGTCGAAAAGAGCTGTGCGATTTCCTGGGCGGATATGCGACCGATGAAATGATATCATGCCGCCCCCCCCCCCGACGGGCAATGGGCCCGGCCCGGAACCGTAGACGGCCCAATTGGCCGGTTCCTATTGCCCATCGGGGGGGGCTCTGCTGAGGTTGCCCAGAAGTTTTATTTTCTAACAAAACATACATGGCTGTAACCACCAGCCACAACGAAAGTTGAAACCCCAATTATTACAGCCTCTTGGACGGAGTTTCTTATAAATATGGAACTAATATATGATGTGCTTATGCATATTTTTATACACGAGTGCATAAGGTCTATACACGACGTGTATAGCTTATAAACTTTTTGTGTAAACAGCATGTTTTCTCTCCCCTTGCTTGAGTATTTTTCCAGAATCAGAGATTTTTTTCAGCAAGTGATAGGCTTGAGGGCCGCTGAGATGACATAAATCCATAACCTCAGACCGTTTTATGCTTCCATGTTTATCAATAAACTGGAGAATCATTTGTTCTTGCTGTATGGATGTGAACCCGGCCTGACGGATATATTCAACTCTCTTGCCGCTGCGTTGGTAGAGGGCTGCACTGAGTGTATAAGTACGACCTTTTCCCGTTCCATGAGCTTCGATAAAACCCGCTTCCACCAGTTTTTCAAGTGTTGGCCTGACATCACTCTCTGATTTTTGGACAAAAGGTATCAGGTCAGAGGTTGTCAATCGCCGCTCCTCTTTCAATCGGGAGAGGATGATCAACGAGTCAATGGGCATGTTGCCAAGTTTTTCATCATGTTCAACCACCATTCTAAGAAAATCAAGATCAGCGGCAACATTGAGGAATTTAACAGAGACAGTAAAAGGGTTAGACATGGAGTAATCAGGGGCAGGACGGCCATAACGAAGCATTCCTTCATAGATGCGGTCAATACCCCGTCCGGTACGTTCCGCCAGCCCTATCCGCTTGATTATATCGGCCAGCAGGGGATTTCTGGAACGGGGATCAGCAACAAGAAGGTTATTTAAATCAACGCCATCCACAAACCCGCCCGGATTGCTGATGGAGAGCCCCTCATCGGTAATTTGGGCATGCACGGCCCCCAGACGACTGAAATCACGGTGTACCAGCGCATTGACAAAGGCTTCCCTGAATGCCCGGCGGTCGTAGTTCGGGGCCGGTACACGAAACAAGCCCACCTGTATTTCCTCTTCAACCACCCACGGTTTGAACTGCGATTCAACCTCTTCAAAAGTTTCAATAAGGGGTCTATGGTAGAACTCATTGACCTTGACATCGGTGCCGCGCAATACCTGAAAAGCCACCTCATAGGCGGGGATGTGCATGCGAATCAGCTCCGGGGTTCCCAACATCAAAAGTCCGGCAATGGTTGGACGTCGGATGCCGTTCACTGTGCGGCAAAGCCCCAGGGCACCATCCAGTTCTTCATCTGCCAGGGTAAATAAGGGTTGCTCTCCACCATATTTTTTAATGGCATTGCGAATGCGAAGCCGTTGCAACGGATCAAGCTGTTCAACAGAGATCTCTTCCATTATCATGGCTGAAGGGTCCACAAGGCCCATGGATGTCGGGTGTGGGGTCATGCCTGACCCCAAAATTTCCTTTAAAAAGAAAACCCGCCAGCATTTTTCAAATGCCGTGAAATTTTCTCCTTTATTATACAGACAGTTTCAAGTCTGGCCAGGATGTTTTTAACAGCGTCAGGATTGTCTTTAAAGGTCTTGAGTTTTTCATTAAACCGTTTTTCAAAATTCTTGACCACCTGATCTCCCCTCACCAGTTTATCGGCAAAGTAGACAATCTCTGTTTCATTTAGAGGGGTATCCGGGGATGTTTTTAAATTCATGTGTACGGAAACAATGTCTGCAATATCTGAAAACCCCATTTCTTTGAGAATGTCTGCCCCCTTGACGGCATGATAAGGAGATTTTCTTGCAATATCATGGAGAAGGGCTGCGGCCTCAATGCGGGGGATATTAAGCAACGGGGCATCCGGAGCCAGATTGGCTGCGATTTTAATGGCGGTTTCAGCCACTTTCATGCAATGGTTTTTGATTTTTTCATCTGCCATGGGGCTGTTGTCCAACAAACAGATACATTCTTCAACTTCCGGCACCGCAATGGTTTTATATTTTTCCAGAACCGCCTGGTAATCTTCCGGCGTATCTGCATCCATATGAATTCCCCGGTCACACACGTCAATATTTATGGATTCTTGTTCAAAATCTGCAAGGCAAGCCCTTAATCCACCCCCCTGATTGAAATTTATGATGGCCGGTAAAAGTTGGGTGGAGATAAGGGGGGGGTGTCCCCTGCCCCCTTTAAATATGGGATAAATAATTTTTGCATTTCCATTCTCATAGGCCCGGAGAATTTCCCTTATTGTATGGGGCCTGATGGCCGGTATATCTGCCGGAAGCAGAAAAAAGGCATCACAATCCTTGTTCAGGCATTTAACGCCAGTTAAAATAGTTGAAAACATACCCTGGCGAAAGTCTGGATTATAAACCGGGGTCGCCCCTTTTTTTGTAACCACCCCCTTAAGATCGTCTGATCTGTGGCCCGTCACCACAAAAATATCATCCACCCTATTTTGTTTAAACAGATCAATGTTTGTTTCAAGGATGGTTTGGCTGCCCATGGGCAACAGCGGTTTAAATTCCTTCATCCGGGAAGAAAGCCCCCCCGCAGGTATAATTGCAGCTATATTCATTGTATTTTTCAATGTAAGTTCCTAAGTTTTTTTAATTAATTTCCATGGGCAGAACGTCGATCAATCCTGTTTGAGAAAAATCAATTTATAACCCTCGGTTCGGTAGCCATCATAACATACTGTAATCTAAATAAAATTTCATTTGGAGTTTTTATTTGTTATTTTTTATATCAATAAATTCAAATTGTTATAAAAAAATGGTCGAACCGATGGTTATAATGGCAGACAAGAACAAAATCGTCAATAACTCCCATGGGCAAATCAGCTATTTCATCCGGGATCTGCTTGTTCGGGTTTTCCATGAAAACAAACAGCCGTGTATTTCCTGTTTAGACTTTTTGGCACAATAAACCAATTCTGTCTCCCATTTTCCCAAAAATCAGATAAAAAAATGGAACTCTGGAGACATTTTTATTTCCAACACACAAGAGACATTTTATATCACAGACAGACCAGTCCTTTTTCATTACTTTTTATTTTTTTATAAAAAATAATGAAAATATATTGACGCATGCTTTTATGGTATTATTATTTGTTCAAGTAAAATTGATGGAACCCATTAACAACCTGGAAACAAATTGCTGTTTCAGACACCAGAGTCAGAATCAAGGAAACCCTAAAAAAACAGCAAAGCCATGGGAGAGGTTGAGTTTCAAAAACAAACAATAAATCATGGAGGACGCATTATGTTTACAAGATGGAGTGATATCGATCGAATGTTTGGCGCGATGGATCTGATGCGGGGGAATTTTGACAGATTGTCCAACGAATTTAGCAAGGCCCGGGGAAACACTGTAAGCTGGGTTCTCAGCGACGGAATGCCCAGAACCAACCTGTATGACAAAGGGGATAATTTTGCCATTAGCGCAGAGGTTCCGGGATTTGCCAAGGAAGAACTCGATATCAAGCTCCAGGGCAATTATCTGGAAATCAGCGGAAAACGAAAATCCGATCTGCCCGAAGGCTATTCAATCCACCGATCAGAGCGCGGCACCTTTGATTTTTCAAGGAGTATGACCCTGCCATCAGAAGTGGATAGCAGCAAGGTAGAGGCCGTATTGACCGATGGTATTTTGACCCTCACGCTGCCCAAAGCAGAAGCAGCCAAACCCAAAATGATCAATGTCAACTAAGGGATAAAAAGGAGAATTATCATGAGTGAGAACAAAAATATCATGAAAAGGGAAGAGGAAAACATGAAAAAAGCCCATGAACTGCCATCCATCCGACCCATGGTGGATATATTTGAAAATGAAGGGGAAATTCTTCTTCACACGGACATGCCAGGGGTTGTGAAAAAAGACATCAACATTAATATGGACAATGGCAAACTCTATCTGTCCGGCATTCGTCGTCTGGAAAGAGCCGGCGCCACCACCTGGGAAGAATTTGGGGATGTGGAATATACGCGAACCTTTTCAGTCCCCCAGAGCATTGATATTGAAAAAGTAAGCGCCGAATTGACCGATGGCGTTCTTAAACTCCATCTGCCCAAATCAGAGGCGGCCAAACCCCGGCGCATTGAGATCAAAAGTGCCTGACACTTACCTTCTTACCTTCCTGCACCTGGGCCGGTTTCAGCCCGGCCCGGGTGCAGACCCTTTCCCGTAGGATTCAAGCAAGGCCGATTTTTTTTCAGAACCAGCCCCGCTAAATTTGTTGTGGGACAACCCAGGTAAAATTACCTTGCGCTGCCCACGGCAGTTATTCAAACAATTTTAAATATTGTCCATACCCCTCTTTTTCAAGATCTTCCCGGGGAATAAAGCGCAAAGAAGCAGAATTAATGCAATATCGTAACCCCGTAGGGGCCGGACCATCGTCAAACACGTGACCCAGATGGGAATCTGCCTTGGGGCTTCTCACCTCGGTGCGGGTGGCAAAGACAAGGTGTTTATCTGTCTTTTCAATCAGTTCGCCTCCCTCAATGGGCCGGGTAAAACTGGGCCAACCCGTTCCGGAAGCAAATTTATCCGTGGAACTGAAAAGTGGCTCTCCAGAGACGATATCCACATAGATCCCCGGGGACTTATTGTCCCAATATTCATTGTTAAAGGACCGTTCTGTCCCCTCTTTCTGGGTTACATCATACTGTAGGGGGGTCAATTTTTTTTTCAATTCCCCATCCGAAGGTTTCACAAACCCTGGAGTGACAGTTGATGCGTCGTCCCCTGTCGTATTTTTTTTAAGTTGCGCTTCAAATTTTTCCAGGGCGCTCTGGTTCCAATTTTTTTTGATAAAACTATCTCTGCCCGAGCCCCCCCGGTAAAATTTATATCTCAGGGGATTTTTTTTGTAATAATCTTGGTGATAGGTTTCGGCAGGATAAAAGGTGTCAAGGGGACGAATAACCGTGGCAACCGGGTCCTTGAACACCCCGGATTGATCAAGTGCTTTTTTGGCACTCTCTGCCAGGCCTTTCTGAATTTCAGTGTGATAAAAAATGGCTGATCCGTACTGCGATCCTCGATCCACAAAGGACCCCCCATCATCCGTGGGATCAATCTGTTGCCAAAATACGTTTACAAGGGTTTCATAACTGATTTTTTTCGGATCAAAGGTGATCTGCACCACCTCAAGATGGCCACTGCTGCCCGAAGAGACATCTTCATATGTGGGGCTTTCCAGATGCCCCCCGGCATATCCTGAAACAACCGATTGAACCCCATCCATTTTTTCAAAGGGATGCTCCATGCACCAGAAGCATCCCCCGGCAAATGTGGCTTTTTCCAAAGTGCTATGATTTTCATCCATGGCGTTTACCTCCTGGTCAACAAATGCGTTCTGAATCAGGTAACTCGCGACAATTAAACCAATCAGCAAGGTGATATTATAAATAAGTTTCATGGCTGCGTCTCCTGTTCTTATATTCGGTGATGAAATTTTGTAGACGCTTTAATGGAAAAATATGGTGCCGGGTACTCACAGCAGAGCCCCGGCATCAGATCGTTTACAATTTTCCAAGGGCTGCCAGGGCTGCATCATAATCAGGTTCCTGGGCAATTTCCGGCACCTGCTCCGTATAGGCAATATTCCCATCCACACCCACAATGACTATGGCCCTGGCAAACAAAGATGCCAAAGGACCTGTGGTGATTCTCACACCATAGTCCTTGCTAAAATCATGATCCCTGAATACGGAAAGGGGAATCACGTTTTTCAGCCCTTCAGCTTCACAAAAGCGTGTGTGGGCAAAGGGAAGATCCCTTGAAATACATAGCACCACGGTATTATCCGAATCACCTGACACCTGGTTAAACCGCCTTAAAGAAGCGGCACATACGGGTGTATCAATGCTGGGGAAAATATTGAGAACAACCTTTTTGCCGGCATAATCTGTGAGATTCACATCCCCAAGATCCGTTCCCACCAGGGTAAAATTGGCCGCTTTTGTTCCCAATGCTGGTAAAGGGCCGTTGGTTTCAATGGGATTACCTTTCAATGTAATTTGTGTCATGGCATTTCTCCTTTTAAAAATGATCATAAAAAGTGCAAAGTAATCTTGAAAAATGTTGATTTTTCAAGGTGAAACATTTCATTAAATGGGGGTATGAGCCTTTTATATGAAAGAGTAGGCACGCCTAACATTCTTTCATCCTTCGTTGTGGGCAGGCCGAAGCCAGAATACGGTCTGCCCGTGGCAGTTATATGAAAAAACGCATACCGTCATGGGTAAGGTAACAAAGTAAAAAGAAAAATTGAAATTTAAAAGTAAGCCTTCATGACATCCTTGTAAAGCCCCAGCACAGTAAAACCCACCTAACGAGGTCGCGGAGTTCCCTCCCATGCACTTTCAGATAGACCTGGGCGTTTCTCCAAATTTCGGTCACTTCAAATGGGGAGTGGCTGTAAGTGTGAAGACGAATGTGAACATCAAGCCCCAAAATCTAATTTTCATTCAGTGGATATTCTTATGGTAATTGGCAAATGCTTGTGATACACATCTGTATCTGTTAATAGAACATCCCATGCCATTCACCGACAAGGGAGATGGCTACAGAGGGGAATGAAAAATGGAAAATCTTATATTTGACAAAAAAAGCCTGGTGCTGGTGCTGGATCATCTTAAGGATGGCATCATTGCCCATGATATGAATCGTAAAATTGTTTTTTTCAACAAAGCAGCTGAAAAAATAACCGGGTACTCCAGACAAGAAGCCCTGGGGAATGACTGCCACCAGGTTTTCGAAGCGCCTTTCTGCGGAGAACGCTGCTCTTTTTGCAGCAGTGGACTTATCCCGGAATTCAAGGATAAAGTTGAATATCCCATTAATATCACCACCAAGGATGGTGAAACCCGGCATCTTGAAATGAGTATCACCGGCATCATGGATCAAAGTATCTTAAAAGGGGTGATTGCCTCATTCAGGGATACCACCGAACATGACGCCCTGGCCGCCAAAGCCGAGGAACTCACCGCCTTTTCCGGAATCATTGGAAAAGACAAAGAGATGCTGCAACTCTTCCAGCAGATAAGGGATGTGGCCTCCTATGATTATCCAGTGCATATCAATGGTGAAACCGGCACCGGAAAAGAACGGGTTGCAGAGGCCCTGCACAATGAGAGTAAGCGGGCCGGTGCGCATTTTGTACCGGTGAACTGCGGAGCCATACCCGAAGGGCTTGTGGAAAGTGAGCTTTTCGGTCACGTCAAAGGGGCATTTTCCGGAGCCATCCGGGAGAGAAAAGGAAGATGCGAACTGGCCCACAAAGGCACTTTGTTTCTGGATGAAGTGGCAGAGCTGCCCAAACAGATTCAGGTCAAGCTATTGCGATTTCTCCAGGAAGGTACCATAGAAAGGGTGGGCGGAGAAAAGAGTATCCATGTGGATGTAAGAATTATCAGTGCCACCAACAAAGACCTTTCCCAGGAAGTAGAAAAGGGTAATTTTCGAAAAGATCTTTTTTACAGGCTCAACGTCATCCCCATTGAACTACCCCCATTGAGAAATCGGCGTAATGACATCCCTCTTCTTATCTCCCATTTTCTGGAACGAGCAAAAAAGGACAATGCCTCTGAAATGCCTAAATTTTCCAAAGATGCCGTACGGGTAATGATGGATTATGCCTGGCCGGGTAATGTTCGGGAACTTCAGAATGCGGTGCAGTTTGCCATTGTTCGATGCAAACAAAATGAAATTTTGCCCATGGATCTTCCCATGGAATTAAGAAATATAAATCCCGGTGCCTGCCCTGAACCCTCTGCCACCTCCCCCGGGCCCACCGGAAAATCAACCAAGCTGAATATGACCTCAGTGCAAGAAGCTCTGAAACTCACCGGTGGAAATAAAGCCAAAGCAGCCCGATATCTGGGAGTGGGACGGGCCACCCTTTACCGATTTCTGGATAAATTCCCCCAGGCGCTGGATGGGATGAACAGCTTTTAAATAACTGCCACGGGCAGACCGTATTCTGGCCTTGGCCTACCCCCAACGAAGCATGAAAATCCGTCAGTTTTAGCGGAACTTTCTTATAAACGGGCATGTCCTGTAGGACACAACGAATATTGGGTCGTAGACGCAGAGCCAAATGATATCATGCCGCCCCCTCCGACGGGTAATGGGCCCGGCCCGGAACCGTTAGACGGCCCAATTGGCCGGTTCCTATTACCCATCGGAGGGGGCTCTGCTGAGGGTGCTTGGACACTTCATTTTCATATAAAAAAAAATATGCCGACCTCGCCGATACAGCAAATATTGAAGAACCATCTTGCTTTGCTGAAACATCACCAGAAGCATAAATTACCACAATGTGGTAAATTATCATTGACAATGATGCCCTTCTGCCATATATATGAGCCTATTGATTAAGTCGCTTTTTACAAAATGAGCATACAACATCTTGATATTGGGTTATTTAATATCCAACATAATGTGTATATAATCCAGAGATCTGTACTAAATCAACAAGATCATATATACGTATATTTTAGCCTCATTGGAAACCATTTTGCGCTCACTGAAAACCACTTCTTTTTCGGCAAAATATTCAAAAGACCCTGAGTCCCAGTATGGCCTGACTTGTTTAAAGGACTGAAGTATTCAGTCCTAACAAAATTAATGAAAAAAGAGCAATCATGGAAACTATTGAATTTAAAAAAATAAGAGCAACACTGAAAAAAACCCAGAAAGAAACAGCCCAGCTCATAGGGACATCCATAAAGGCGGTACACAGCTACGAACAGGGCTGGCGAAAAATCCCCCACCATGTCGAACGACAGATGCTTTTTCTTATCTCCAGAGCCACCCACGGAAACACAGAAGGGGTGCCCTGCTGGGAGGCGCTCCATTGCCCCGATGATAAGCGAAATCATTGTCCTGCCTGGGAATTTAACTCCGGCGATCTATGCTGGTTTATCAACGGCACCATCTGTAGCGGAAAGGCACACAGCAACTGGCAGAAAAAAATTGCTGAATGCAAAAAATGCGACCTTTTCAAAGCCACTTTTCAAGATACCAATACGCTTTTAACCACCGGGGAAGCAGTAGAAGGGGGAAGCAGTAGAAAATGAAAAATCTTAAAGAGGAACTCATCTCCTGTAAAACCAATAATAAGCGAATTTTTGAACAACGTAAAAATCTTCCCAGGGTGATAGATTCCATTATTCACAGCCTGGAGGACGAGGCGTGTTTTGCCCACATCGGAGATGAACCCATCCACTTCAGCACCTCCGTCCAGGAGATGATTGACAAATTCCGGGAGATTCTATTTCCCGGGTATTTTTCCCGGGAAAAACTCGATGGGGCCAACCTGAAGTACAGCATTGGGCAGACCATTTCCCAGCTCCACGATATCCTGGCTGAACAGATAACCCACGTGCTGCGCCATGACTGCCTTCGGTATGGACAGGCCTGTGTTGAATGTGAAAACAAGGGATATCAGACGGCTCTGAAGGTCATTGAAGAAATACCGGCTCTCAGGCGCGGTCTGGCCCAGGATGTAATGGCTGCCTATGAGGGAGATCCTGCAGCGAAAAGCCACGATGAGGTAATCTTTAGTTATCCGGGGCTTTATGCCATCACCGTGTACAGAATTGCCAATATTCTGCACAGGCTTGAAATTCCCCAGCTACCCAGAATCATGTCCGAACATGCCCATAGTATCACCGGCATTGATATCCATCCCGGTGCCACCATTGGCACACGGTTTGTCATTGACCATGGCACAGGCATCGTCATTGGTGAAACCAGCATCATCGGAGACAATGTCCGGGTTTACCAGAATGTCACCATCGGGGCACTGTCCCTTCCCCCGGGGGCCGGAGAAAAGCTGCGAGGTGCCAAACGGCACCCCACCATAGAAGACAATACGATTATTTACTCGGGAGCCACTATCCTGGGAGGAGAGACCATCATTGGATCAGGTTCTGTTATTGGTGGCAATGTATGGCTGACCCAATCGGTTCCTTCGGACACCAAGGTCTTCATCGAAACACCGAAGCTGATCTACCGATACCAGAAGGACGGTTCATAAGTACCCACACATATATTTTTCGGTATTCCACAGATATATCCATCGGTTTTATTTTAAGGAATATACACTCGGGTACTTAACAAGAAAAATCAATAGCCCCCTATTTCCAGAATGGAGACATATCCCGCAATCGCTGTATGATTCCCGGCATGACCTCAATGATATGATCCATCTCCGCCATGGTATTATATGTGGAAAGAGAAAACCGAATGGTGCCATGGGCAGACTCAAAGGGAACCTTCATGGCCATGAGCACATGGGAAGGGTCCAAAGAACCGGATGTACACGCAGATCCAGAGGAGGCGCAAATACCTGTTTGATCCATCAAAAGCAGAATGGATTCACCCTCCACCGCATCAAACCCAATGCTCAGAGTGTTGGGAAGGCGATGATCCTTTTCTCCGTTCACCGAAGCCGAAGGAATTTTTTCCAGTAAACCCGCCTCAAGATAATCCCGCATGGCCTTCACCCGGGTATTCATCTCTTCTATATGTGTTCCGGCAAGTTCGCATGCCTTTCCAATACCAATGATGGATGCTGTGTTTTCGGTTCCGGCACGGCGACCGCCTTCCTGGTGGCCGCCCTTAAGAAAGGGATAAAATTTAACCCCCTTCTTGACATACAAAATCCCGATTCCCTTGGGTGCATGGATCTTATGCCCGGACAAAGAAAGCATATCAATGGGGGTCTGGCTGACATCAATAATCACCTTACCAGCGGCCTGGACCGCATCGGTGTGGAACAGAATGCCTTTTTCCGAAGTCTTTTGGGCAATCTCTTCCACCGGAAAAATCACCCCGGTTTCATTGTTGGCCCACATAAGGGTCACAAGGGCAGTGTCATCATCCATGCTGGCGTACAAAAACTCAGTGTCCAGACGTCCCATATTGTCCACGGGCACAAAGGTGGTGCGGTAGCCCTCTTTTTCCAGGGATTCACACAAATTTTTCACCGCAGGATGCTCCACCGCCGAGGTGATGATGTGTTTTTTATCCGGATTGGCTGCCAGGGCCGATAAAATAGCAGCATTATCACTCTCGCTGCCGCAGCTGGTAAAGACGATCTCTCCTATATCGGCATGGATAAGGTCTGCCACCTTTTGCCTGGCTTCCTTTAATTTCAAGCCCACATTGCCCCCAAAGGAGTGCATGCTGGAGGGATTTCCATACAATTCAGAGAAATAGGGCAGCATCTCTTCCAATACTTCGGGTGCCACCATTGTGGTGGCATTGTTATCCGTGTATATCGTCTTCATATTTTCCTCCCGGTTCAGGCTTCGACCTTGGCAGATTCTATGATTTCTTCAATTTTTTCCACACATTTTCCACATCCACCGCCCGCCTTGAGATAGCCGGTGACATCTTCTACAGACTCCAGGCTTTTGTTCTTGACGGCTTCAATAATTTCAAGATCTGTGACCCCAAAACATTCACACACTACATCTCCAGGTTTTTCCTGGATCTGGATACCACGATAGCCATTAATGGCCTTTCTCAAGGCATCCTGGCCCATGACGGAACAATGCATTTTTTCCTTGGGCAGTCCATCAAGATAATCGGCAATGTCATCATTGGTAAGCTTTGCAGCATCATCCAGGGTCAATCCCTTTACCATCTCCGTCAAGGCCGATGAAGAGGCCACGGCACTGGCGCAGCCAAAGGTCATGAAGCTGGCATCGGTGATCCTGCCACTCTTATTGACTTTAAGAAACAGTTTTAATGCATCCCCACAGGAAAGAGAACCGGTCTCTCCCACGGCATCGGGGCTTTCCATAATTCCTGAATTTCTCGGATTGAGAAAATGATCTTTTACTTTATCTGAGTATTCCCACATAGTTATTCCTCCTTTTGCACAAAATAGAACCAAATCCATGATTTTCTTTAAATCACAAAATATATTTATTTGCAAAGCTACTTGACATATTCATTCAAACCAATCAAGGCTTGATTCGGATTTGATCAAACAAGCTGCTCTTTGGGGGAAATCCAAGTTGAACAATGTGATGATCGGTTCCGAAGAATTTGATTCAAGTATCATTTCAATTCTGGAATTAAACATACTACATTGTATCAGTTTGTCAATCTTCTTCATGAGAATTTCAGAGAGTAAATAAAAATTAATAGGCGACAGATCACGCTTTTTTTGATCCCCCTTTTTCTTTTTTAACCTGCCCTCAGAAGCTTATCAATATAAAAAATTGAATCATCGAGTTGATCTTTTCTTTTGATCTGTGTAATTTAAACTCGATGAATGTCTTTTCCCCTGTTTGAGTATAAAGATGTGAACATGGCCAAGCGAGT
Source organism: uncultured Desulfocicer sp. (assembly GCA_964433355.1). GTDB lineage: Bacteria > Desulfobacterota > Desulfobacteria > Desulfobacterales > Desulfobacteraceae > Desulfocicer. The sequence continues at coordinate 2,116 of CAYSSE010000083.1, read as the reverse complement.
CAGGGGAAACAACACCCTTAAAACCATGGAGGTTATTGATGAAAAAAAATTTTATTGCGTTTCTGGTGCTGTTAAGCTTTACCCTGGCTCTGTGCCCGGGGGTATTCGCCGGAGAAAAAGTATTGACAATCGGTATTTCCAAGGAGCCTGCAAAGCTTAATCCGGTTTTAATCCCCGGTATTTATGGCGAAGCCCTGGCCGGGAATATTTTTGACACCCTTATTTCCTTTAAAGAGAGCGCATCCACCCCGGCCCCCTGCCTGGCAGAAAGCTGGGAGATCACCGAAGATGGAAAACAATACACCTTTCATTTAAGAAAGGGAGTTAAATTTCACAATGGACAGCCCTTTACCTCCGCCGATGTAAAGTTCACCATTGAAGCCATCATGGACCCGGCCAATGCCTCCCCCAGCAAAGAATTTTTTGCCCCGGTGGAACGGGTGGAAGCTGTGGATGATTACACAGTGACCCTGTTTCTAAAAGATGCCTATGCCCCCCTGCTTCTGGCCCTTGGAAGCCCCACATCCGGCATTCTTCCCAAAGACCTGGCCTCTAAGGTAGGGATGGATGAATTTGACAGCCATCCCGTGGGTACCGGTGCCTTCATGTTTGTGGAGTGGCTGCCGGACGAGCGCATTGTGCTGAAAAAAAATCCTGATTATTTCCTGGGCACCCCCAATCTGGATAAAGTCATTTTCCGCCCGATTCCCAAACCCGAAGTCATGGCAGCCGAAATCGAATCCGGTGGCATTGACATTGCCCATCAGATGCTGCCCCAGGATATCAGCCGCCTTGCCAAGGACGACCGCCTCAATGTGATGACCATCCCTGGTCTTGGCAACTCCTACATTGGTTTTTCATACCAAAAGATGCCCTTTGCCGATGTACGGTTCCGCAAAGCCATTTACCACAGTGTCCCCTTTGATGCCGCCATCAAAGGCATCTGGCGGGGTGTGGGGGAAAGAGCTTACTCCTGGATTCCGCCGGGCGTTTTCCCCGAAGACACGGAATACATGAAAAAACATGCCTTGACCTATGATCCCAAACAGGCAAAAGCCTATTTTGATGAATTAAAAAAAGAGGGCATTCTTAAAGACGATTTTGAATTCCCCATTTACACCTCCCAGAACCCCTATCGGGTTAAAATTGCCACAGCCGTTGCCACAGAGCTGAGAAAATACGGACTCAAGGCCCGGGTGGAATCCCTGGAATGGGGCACACTGTTTCCCATTTTAAAGGCAGATTCGGGTTTTTACATCATGGGGTGGGGCTCGGTGCCTGATCCAGACCGCTGGACCTACAAAATTTTTCACAGCGGCTCTTCCATGAACTTTTCCAAGTATGAACTGCCGGAAATAGACAAGGCCCTGGATCTGGGCAGAACCCTGGTGGGTACAGACAAGCGCGGGGAGCAGTATAAAAAGGTCATGCGAAAAGCGCTTACCCAGGATTACATCCACATTCCCCTGGTATTTAAAAGCGTCACCGTTATTTGCAGCAAACGGGTAAAGGGATTTACCCCCTCGGCCCAGGACTATTTTCATCTGGTCACGGAAAAACGGAATGTCACCGTGGAATAATCCATGCAGATCATGAACATGCCGGCCTTGCCCTCCGGCATGGAATCTGCTTTGATATAACCCACATGTTCTGATGGACACAACGAATATAGGGTCGTAGACGCGGAGCCAAATGACTGTATACCGCCCCCGGGGAGGGGTAATGGAAGCGACCCGGAACTGTTAGACAGCCCAATTGGTCTGTTCCATTACCCCTCCCCGGGGGCTCTGCTGAGGTAACCTTGGAGGCTATCTTTTCATATAAACACCCACATGGCTGTTAGAGCAGCCACAACGAAAATTGAAACTCTAATCATTACAGGATTTTGGGCGGAGTTTCATATAAAAAACGTTTTTTTTAAATCAGCATGGTGATTTTTTCCGCCATGCTGATTCTTTACCAAATAAAATAAACTCGGGATCTCCCATGCTCAATTACACCCTGCGACGACTGATGCTCCTGGTACCGCTGCTGTTTTTCATATCAGTGATGATCTTTGGCATCTTAAAACTCACACCCGGGGATCCAGCCATGGTACTTCTGGGGGACCGGGCCA
>CAYSSE010000082.1:0-15897 GCA_964433355.1 uncultured Desulfocicer sp. | reverse complement strand
ATGACTTTTCCATGGATCTGGGTGCAGAAGGTGAAAACGCCGTGTTAACATTTTTTGAAAAGGCCCGGCAGTCGGGTATTTTGCCTCCGGGGCCTGATTCCTGGTTTATGAATTAAAAAATGCGTGGCTCAAACCTATCTGCCAATCCAAAAATTTTCGAGCTGTGCGGGTAGATCATCGCCGAGCCTATTTGGAAATCTGTACTAAATCAACAGGGTCATTAATGCGCTGCAAATAATTGCTACCCGCACAGCTCGAAAATTTTATCATTGAGGTTCAAAAAACCGCACATCCACCTTTTCCGAAAAAATGCCATGGCGGTGAAGTGAATCAAAAAAATACGTCAACCCTTTAACTTTTGGGGCATCGAGGTCACAAATCAAGCATTTAAAATACCGTTTCACATACGCTTCTTCAAGATTAAGTTTTTGAGCACCGTTCCTTATTACCTGCTTGATCTGGTCATATCCCATGCGCCTTGACTGATAAAAAAGTTCAAGGGCAGTGTTCACCGCATCCGGATGCTGTTGGGCATATTTTTTTTGCACCACCCACAGGGCATAAACAAAGGGAAAACCCGTTGCCCCATGCCACACCATTCCAAGATCAAAACGGTATTTAAACCGGGATTCCCAAGGCTGTGTCATGGCGGCATCCCCGATGATCATGGCAGCATCAACATCCCCGGGAACATCTTCAAGGCATTTTAATTTCCCAGTGCTATACACCGGCACCATGTGTTTTTGTGCCATGATCAGTTTCACCAGACAGGCGGAGGTGGCAGACTCCCGGGTAAGCATTATTTTTCGACCATGGAGTTCATCCAAGGTATAATTACTCATTAAAATAACACTCATCACCTCACCATGGGAGGAGATGGAAAGATCGGGAAGGATCAAAAGATCCCTGTGATTCATGCCATAAAAAGCCGATGAAACCGGACTCATGGCAATTTTGCCGTCCTGGATCATTCCATTCAAGACGGCAGGGGGGCTGGGAACCATCTCTATCCAGTCGGGCAATAACCCATTGTCCAGACCGTAATAGACTGGGGACGCGTTGATGTAATCAATTTTACCCATTAAAAGGGTCGAGTCTTTCATTTATAGCACTTCCTGTGTCAGGTTAACGGGAAAAAATTATATCAAATTATAATAACAATCCCGCTGCCGGGGGGTAAACCCGGCGGTTTCAATGAGACGCCGCAATTCTTTTTCTGGCAGCATGAAATCCACCCCAGCCGATGCCACCACATTTTCTTCAATCATGGTACTTCCCATATCATTGGCCCCGTAGAAAAGCGCTGTCTGGGCAATTTTTTCTCCCTGGGTGACCCAGGAAGCCTGGATATTATCAATGTTATCAAAGAAAATACGTGCCAGGGCCAGCACCCGCAAATAGACAACCGCAGCTGTTCCGGTGCGTTGAATACGGGTATTCCCCGGCTGAAAAGTCCAGGGGATAAAGGCGGTGAACCCCCCGGTACGATCCTGGAGTTCTCGGATCTTATCCATGTGCTCAAATATATTGCGGGGGGTTTCCACATGGCCAAACATCATGGTGGCACTGGATTTCATGCCCATATTATGGGCGGTTTCCATCACCTCAAGCCAGGGGCCGGACATGCATTTATTTGGGGACACCTTTTGGCGGACTTCATCGCAGAGGATTTCAGCACCACCGCCGGGTATGGAATCAAGCCCTGCCTCCCGGAAACGGGATATCACAGATTCAATAGATAAGGATGATTTTTCAGCAATATAAAAAATTTCCGGGGGAGAAAATCCATGGATATGAATTTTAAAATTAGCCTTAATATCTTGTAAAAGATCAATATAATATTCCAAAGGCAGGTTGGGATTCATGCCTCCCTGGAGTAGAATCTGGGTTCCTCCAAGATCAAGGGTCTCCTGGATTTTTTCATGGAGGCTCTCCCGGGAAATCACATACCCTTCCCCACTGTCCGGTGTTTTATAAAAAGCACAAAACTTACATCCGGACATGCAGATATTGGTATAATTGATGTTTCTATCCACCACAAAGGTGATGATTTTATCCGGGTGAAGCTCAAAGCGTTTCTGCTCCGCCATGCCTGCAAGGGTTAAGAGATCTGCCTCTTGAAAAAGAGCAAGCCCTTCATCAATGCGGATGCGCTCTCCCTGGTAAACCTTATCAATGATTGTATCCAGATGTCTCATATTACTCTCCATGGCCCGTTTCTTTGCTATCTTCCATAACCACGCCGTCCCGTCGAAGCTCATTATAAAAGGTATCCCGTTCCACGGGAACAAAACCAGACTCCCGGATCATTCGTTCCATGTCATCCCGGGTCAACCCCTTGGCCGAGGTGGCCCCGGCCTCGTGGGTAATGCGCTCTTCTATGATGGTGCCATCCAGATCATCGGCACCATAGGCAAGGGCCACCTGGGCAAGTTTTTCAGTGATCATCACCCAATAGGCTTTGATGTGATCAAAATTATCCAGCATGAGCCTTGCAATGGCAATATTTTTAAGATCATCCATGGCATTGCTGCTGGGAAGATGAGACAAAGCGGTATTTTTGGAATGAAATGCCAAGGGGATAAAAGCAGAAAAACCCCCGGTTTTATCCTGGAGTTCTCTTAAAGAAATCAAATGATCCACCCGTTCTTCCAGTGTTTCAATGTGTCCATAGAGCATGGTGGCATTGGTGGGAATACCTGCCTGATGTACTGCCTCCATTATTTCCAGCCATCGTTGGGCGTTCACCTTTTTGGGAAACAGCTTTTTTCTCACCCGTTCGCTCATTACCTCGGCCCCGCCACCGGGCATCATGTCCAGTCCTGATTTTTTAAGCACACCAATGGTCTCTTTAACACTGAGCCCGGACAGCTTGGACAAATAGTCAATCTCAACGGAGGTAAATGCTTTTATTTTTGCATTGGGCCTGATGCGTTTCACCGTCTCAAGTAAACGGGTAAAATAATCAAAATCCAGGGAGGGATGAAGCCCTCCCACAATGTGCAATTCATTAACTGGTTCGTCAATGCGGGCCATGAGGCGTTGTTCAATCTCATCCATATCCCAGAGATAGGCTCCCTCATCCCCCTCATCCACGGCATAGGCACAAAAAAGACAGCGGTTTTTACAAATATTAGTATAGTTCAAATGCTGGTTGTACACATAAAACGCATCATTGCCATGCCGTTGACGCCGTACATGGTCGGCCATGCGTCCCACCCCATTTAAATCCTGGGTTTTATACAGTGTCAGACCATCTTCTTTGGACAACCGGATGCCTTTTTTCACCTTATTATAGATATTTTTTAATGCATCATCACGAAATAAGCGGTTCACATCATACCTTCTTTTTTGTTAAGGTCACACCGTTGATTGATGACCCTGTTGATTTACTACAGATTTTTGGATTATAGATACAATATATTGAATATTAAATCATCCAATATCAAAATGTTGTGTGCTCATTTTGCAAAAAGCGACTTAATGAACAGGCTCATTGATGAGCCTGTTCATTAAGTCGCGATTTTCATATTTTAGTCATCAGCACTGTCTATATGACGTATTTTGGCCCAATTAATCACTATATATTGTGATTATAAATTCGAACCAGACTGAAAATCGCCTTTAAACCAACAGACTCATTGATTAATATCGGCGATCATATCGGCAAGTCCTGTGGCCATGCGGGCCATTTCTTGCCGTCTTGAATTATTGGGTTCATCTTGAAGCCCTGCTTCTTTTCGAGGAAATTTTGCCAGACGATTTGCTTTATGGTGCACGGTGCTCAATTTCAGGCATTTTCCTGACTTGTCACAAATCACCGAAAGGCGTACTTTTACATCAATATCAAGCTGATAGGCAATCTTTTTTTGATGCACAACAATCCTTCCATCGACATATGCCACATCATCCTGAACGGCAATTTCATATTTTTCCCTTAATTTGCCCATCACAAACGGCCAGTCCACCGATTGATGGATATCCTCCAACAAATCATCCTCTGGCACAAGATCCTGTGCAAAAGTTTTCACCGGTTCCCTCCGTTAGCCTTATAAAACAGTTAAAACCAAGCCCACAAATCGGTAAATATTCGGCCAGCACCCCCATCTTCACTCATTTGGGCCTACTCACATAGCAATAGTATGCTACGCAGTCCCAACTAAGCGAATATGGGGCACTGGCCAAACATTTACAGAATCAACCCGAATATTTACACAAATCGGCATCTTTTCTTTGCCATTTTAAACCCTTGTAGCCATACACCCGTTTTTCAGAAAATACTCCCCCCAAAGTACAAAGTGCTTTGGGGAGGGTATGAAGGATGACACCCAATCAGCCTGAAAAACTTGACCATCGAGTATAATAAATAAAACAATTTGTCACCATGAAAAAAAGAAATAATTGTGGAGAAATATATCTGGATGATATAAAGGGGAATCAAAAAAAGGAGACATAAAGTTGAACGCCAATATTAAAGAAAGAATTGCCCGATTAAAAGATGAACTGGCAAGCACTGAAATAGATACCCTTATTATTTTTTCCGATGAAAACCGACGATACTTAAGTGGTTTCACCGGGGAAGATGGAAGCTATGATGAGTCCGCAGGGATATTGATCATCACCCAGGATCATCTGATTCTTGCAACGGATTCACGTTTTGAAACCCAGGCAACCCAGGAAGCAGAGGGTTATGAAGTTTATTGTTATAAAAAAAGCATGCCCAGTGAATTACCCCATATCCTGGAAAAACTTCACTCCCAAACCATTGGACTGGAATCTGCCCGGCTGACCCATGCCCTTTATACCCGGATTGAGACAGAGACAAAAAAGGCAGGACTTAAATGCCGTTTCCAACCCGAAGAGACGCTCTTAAAGGGGATAAGGCTCCAGAAAGATGCCACTGAGATTAAGAGTATAAAAAAAGCCCTGGGCATTGCAGAAACCTCTTTTCTTGAGCTGAGAACCATGATCCACCCGGGCATGACAGAAAAAAAAGCAGCCTGGCTCCTTGAAAAATTCATGCGGCAAAATGGGGCGGATGCCCTGTCCTTCCCCGTGATAGCCGCATCGGGGAAAAACAGTGCCCTGCCCCATGCCATACCCGGGGATCGCCCCTTTACCACAGGAGAACCCCTTCTCTTTGACTTTGGTGCCCGGTTGGATGGGTATTGCAGTGACACCTCAAGAACCCTTGTTATTGGTTCCCCGGACAATACCTTTAAAGAAGCCTATGAGGTACTGAACATAGCCCAGCAAATGGCAGTGGATGCCATTATGCCCGGCATAAAATGCAGTGATATAGATAAAATCGCCCGGAATCATATTGACAATTCCCGGTTTAAAGGCACCTTTGGCCATAGTCTTGGCCACGGGGTCGGCTTGGCCATCCACGAGGCTCCCCGACTCTCTTCCCTGGATGATTCTGTGCTTAAGCCGGGGATGGTGGTCACTGTGGAGCCGGGGATCTATCTGCCCCAGTGGGGAGGTATCCGTCTTGAAAACATGATTCTTGTCACAGAAGACGGTGCTGAAGTTTTAAATACCATGGGATATGATAATTATACCCTTAAGTCCCTGTAATGTCATTTGTCCTTGTTAAGTACCCGGTTCATGCTTCCACTGGTATAACCCTCAAGATCCAGGGAAACAAATTTAAATCCAATGACGTGCAAGGCCTCTGTAATTTTTTTTCTGTAGGCCAAAGAGGATATTTTTTCAATGTCTTTAAAATTAGACTCAATCCGGGCAAGATCACCATGGTAACGAACTCGTACCCCCATAAATCCAAGTTGTTCCAGCGCCACCTCGGCATTATTAATTTGCTGCAACTTTAACTTTGTGAGTTTTTCACCATAGGGTATCCGGGTTGCCAGACAAGATTGGGAAGGCATATCCCAGGTTTTGAGCCCTATTTTCCGGGAGGCCATTCGAATCTCCTCCTTGGTCAGACCGGCATCCAGCAGGGGAGAAATAATACCAAGTTCATGGGTGGCCTGTAGCCCCGGTCGATAATCGGACAGATCATCCTGGTTCACGCCATGGGCCAGCGTGGGGATGTTTCTGTGATCTGCGGCTATGCGCAATAGTAAAAATCCTTTTTGCTTACATAGATAACACCGATTTTTATCATTTTTGACAAGAGCCTCGTCCATCCATGGATCAAAATTAATAACCTCATGGGTTAGACCCAATTCAATTGCCATATGTATGGCATGATCCGTATCCTGCTTAGACTGAAAATCCGAAGCCAAGGTCAGGAGCACCACCTTATTTCCCAGTATCTTTTTTGCCATGGCAGCAAGAAAAACGCTGTCAACCCCTCCTGAAAAGGCAATGGCAAGGGCATTATTTCTGCACAATAATGCCTCAAGTTTTTCAATTTTTTTATGCACGGTTGTCCTTATGGGTTAAAATGCTTGGTGACTAACACCACAGCGCAGCCAAACTTCGCCTATTTCATTGTTCTCCTAATTATTAAAATTAACACAAAGAAATATGCATCCTATTTTTGTCCCAACAAACTATTTACAAAATTCAAATTATTGTATATGTTTTGGCATTTATTTTAAAGGGGTTATCCGTTAAAGTCATTATAATTTTGAACTATGGTTAATACGATTAAAGGGGAGACATGGCTGCAACAAAAAAAAAGAAAGTAGTGAAAAAAAAAGAAGAAAAAAACACTGCTAAAAAAAACACAACCAAAAAATCCACCACTGCTAAAAAAATCACGACAAAAAAGGCTGTGAAAAAAACACCTGCAAAAAGCAAAGCAACCCAAAAAACTGAGTCTGTAAAAACAGATGCAGTTGCTGAGAACTCCCAAAAGGAAAAATTAGCTGAGCAGGCCAAAATAGCAGAAGAGAAACGTCTGGCAGAAGAAGCTGCTGCAAAAAAAGCTCAAGAAGAAAAACTGGCAGAAGAAGCCAGAATTGCTGAGGAAAAACGCCTGGCAGAAGAAGCTGCTGCAAAAAAAGCTCAAGAAGAAAAACTGGCAGAAGAAGCCAGAATTGCTGAGGAAAAACGCCTGGCCGAAGAAGTTGCTGCAAAAAAAGCTGAGGAAAAAAGACTGGCTGAAGAGGCCAGAATTGCTGAGGAAAAACGCCTGGCCAAAGAAGCTGCTGCAAAAAAAGCTGAAGAAGAAAGACTGGCTGAAGAGGCCAGAATTGCTGAAGAAAAAAGACTGGCTGAAGAGGCCAGAATTGCTGAAGAAGAAAGACTGGCTGAAGAAGCCAGAATAGCTGAAGAAAAACGCCTGGCTGAAGAAGCTGCTGCAAAAAAAGCTGAAGAAGAAAGACTGGCTGAAGAGGCCAGAATAGCTGAGGAAAAACGCCTGGCCGAAGAAGTTGCTGCAAAAAAAGCTGCTGCAAAAAAAGCTGAGGAAGAAAAACTGGCTGAAGAGGCCAAAATTGCTGAGGAAAAACGCCTGGCTGAAGAAGCTGCAACTTTAAAAAGAATAGCTGAAACAAATAAAATAATTAAAGCCATTGCAGCCAAGGAAGCCATGGAATCAGAGATCTCAAACACACCTCCTCCCTCCCCTCCGGCAGAACCCCCTGACAAGCCCTTTGGAAAACCATTGATGATCGCCGGGGCATGCTTCATCCTTGTCATTGCCATGATCGTTATATCAAGCTTTAACAATTCCCACAGATATTATATTAAAAACACATTCCAAGGTATGGAAATCTGGAAAGGGGATTTTGCCCCTGTGAGTAAACACAAGGTTGCCTTTCTTGAAGGCGTTGTTTATCCAGGTGATAAAAAAGCCTGCTATGGTGCCAAAGAAGTCCTTCCTGTGGCTTTTTTCCACTACATCAATGCGGCAGACGATCTTTTAAATGCAGAAGGAACCGTGGATTTTAAGCGTGTCCGTGCCTACATTGACACTGCTGCTAAATTCGCCACAGATGCCAAGGACGCAGAGACACTCAATGAGTATCGAACGCTTTTTTTCGAGGCATCAATTACACCAGAACTGGAAACAGGGCACGCCAAGGACACGGCAACTCACACGGAGACGGCAGTGGCCGATTCCGCCGTGGATGTAAAATAGTATTTTCTTTATCCATGGCAGCAGTGCCAGTTAAACGGCGCTGCTGCCATTTTTTTAGTTTTCATACACCTCATATTTTGTTTCAATTTGGCTCAAGGCTTCTATTTTATCCTGGCATTTTTTACGCACATCACTGACAAGCCATTTTGTCCAGTCATCAATACTCTGCCATCTACTGATGATCAGGGACTTTTCTGGAACATCAACCCGCCTGAGAGTTTCTCCTCCAATGTATCCAGGCTGCTGCATGGCAGCTGCACGCATTTCCATGAAAATAAGATTCAACTCATTTGAAGCAGTCTTGGGAAAATTCCTTTTGATAAGCACTTTAATGGTCATAATCTTCTCCTTTTCAATAATTAAGAAATACGAATTTAATGAACCTGGCTCTAACCTTGGCTATTTTAGGGTTAATTTGGGGTGGTGAATGAATGACTTCGACGATAATAAACTACCAAATTAAAATTTTTTATAATGCAATATCAACACATTAAACTGGAAATGTTGGTAGTTTATTGTCGGGTAACTCCCTGAGGACAAGCATTAGTCCAAAATATGTGGAGTGCCAGTAAATTTTCCAACCTCAAATCCGAACATTGACACATCTATTCTGAAAATATCACAGAGCGCAATGGAAAAAAACAAATTTTATCAATTATAGTATTGACTCCCCCAAAGGCATGATGTATAAAGACCCTCATAATTCGTTGGGTGATCGTCCAATGGCAGGACTACGGACTCTGACTCCGTCAATTAAGGTTCAAATCCTTATCACCCAGCCACTTTAAACACAAGGCTTTCAGCGTTTTTCGTTGAAAGCCTTTTTTTGTTTGGGGTGACAATAGGGTGACACCCGTGCAAGCTTGCTCCATAAAAAAAACCAGCCTCGGATATGAGAAAGGTCTTAAATCCAGCCTGATATTTTTAGAAAAGAAACACTCACACAATGAAGACTTTGAGATACTCACCACATTATCAATCACCACGTTTATGATTCCCAACCTTTCACCCATCCCCAAACAAACCACACCCGTTTTTATGATCATGGCTCCATCCAGTTCTCCAGTATGTTTAGAAAAAGGTCTGCTCAGATTTGAGCATACCCCGGCAAGGGGAAAAGACTTTAACCGCCTTAATTTCAAGGTGGTTGATTCAAGGGGGTAACGATAGGTGCCCCCCTTTTACCTGGCAGGAGAGAAACCAGCCCCAGGGCAAAAAATCCCAGGGCGATTAATATTTAAAAGTCCCCACGGGTTGCTATTTCCGCTATTTCTGCTATTTTTTTTAACAATTCACATTTTACCAATAGCTTGTTGGGCAAGCGGCCCCAGGGTAGACCCGGCAGGAAAAAAGAAAACAGATTCCCCCGCATGGGCCTTGTATGCTCTGACAAAATCCCTGGCCCACCATTTGAGTTCAGATTCCTGCACCCTCGATGCCCAGGAGTACCACTTCCACCGGTGACTCATAAGATGCTTTGTCGCCGGATCTTTAAAAACAGGAGTACCGCCAGCACCATAAAAATGCAATGCTTCAATAACTTTTCCTGCTTCCACTTCTGCCTGGTGATCCACATTCGCCTGGCGACAATCCATGGCATTGATAATATCGGCAGTGGTGGGTATGGTATTGTATCTGTGTGTCTGAATAAGCTTAACCGCCGCGTCTTCCACCTGGTCAATGGAGAACTCTTTCAGGGCGGTAAATCTCAGCTTTAAACCATTGCAGGTGAAGGACGTTCCGGGGTAATTGTCGGCAACAGCCATCATAATTTCCGTGAATTGTTTGATATCCTGTTTTTTCATGCCTCCACCCCCATTTCATTCAAGAATTGCGCTGCTGCCATGTAATTACTATCCATCCTGGCGCAACCCGTGACAGTCCCGTTGGGGAACCGTCCGGCAGGTATGGCACCAGCAAAGCCCCCAGGGGAGACCACGGCAGGGGCAGTGGTGCTGATAGTATCCAGATACCCAACGGCCCATTTGTTTTTCAAAGTCTTGTCCAGGTACGCCTTGTACTGCATCCACCCGCCTTTGACATTGGCGGTGGCATATGTGATGGCCTCTTCCAGCTCCAGGGCGGTGTATTCCTTTGCTGATTTGTTGACAAGGGATATCACCATGGGTTGACTGTGCTGTTCCGGGATGAGGTTCAAAAGAGAATTTATATCTTCTGTGGCTGGATACGACGACGACAGCAAGACTTCCACTTCAACCTCTGGTTCTGGGGCAGCAGTCGTTGTTTCCCTCAGTGTTTGTTCTATATTAGTATTTATTACTGGGACGGTTTCCGCACGACGGGTTTCCGAACTCTGGACTTCATCCATGGTGGCGGTTTTAACCTGGCTGTTTATTGGCTGTTCCTGGCAGACGGTGGCACCTTCCTTACCTGTCCCCGCATCTTCATAAACATGATACTCCGTCCCGGTGATCCTCCCAGACTTGGTTCTGACCATCTGCCTATGGATGTACCCGGCCTTTTCAAGCTCAGCAATAGATGACCTTATGGCGGTACGGCCCTGTTTCCCGGTCTTCACCATATAATTGATATTGAGGTTCCAGTTATCGGGCTTAGATAAGAGTCTGACCAAAGTTCCCAGGGCTTTATCGCTGATCTGGGTGTCATTGATAGCCTGGTTAGAAATTACCGTGAATGTTTCTCTGTCTTTATTTCTGATTATCATCTTTGCCCCCCCCATGTTAAAAAGCACTGATTCCCGGTAATTTTCCCTTGTGGGGATCGCATCCACTCAATTCTGATATGACCACTCTTTTCAAGCTCCTTTATGGCACTCCTGATGGCGCTTTCTCCGTCCCTACCTGTACAGGCAAATCTCTTAATGGTGCAGTCTTCACCATCGGGAACCATGGGCAAACGCATATAAAGCCCCCTGGCCTTGTCGCTTAATGCTGGATCTTCTGCCAGAGTCTTAAAAGTCGTGAGGTATTGGCGGCCGTGTATGATTTTTTTTCTTATAATCATTTTTCGGCACCTCCTACCACATGGCCCACCGGGCTTGCTGCATATGCACTACAAACCTTTAATTGAGCCTCAAGAGCATCTATCCTTTCCATCCCGGCATTGGTGATGGCCCAGAGCTCCATGGTTGCGTCGGCGATGATTTCCCCCATTGCCCGTGGGTTGTCCAGTTCGTTAAAGACATTGCGATTTTCACACAAGCCCTTAATGGCATCAGCAATAAATTCAAGCTTGCTTAATGGGTTACAGGCAAGTTCCAGGGGATCTTTTTCAGCTTTGAGTTCATCGGCGGTGATGGTGTCTTTATTTTCAATCTGCATGGTTCACCCCCTTCAACATGGCATCCACAACGGTGCCACTCCGGGTAAGGAAATGATCCTTATCCAAGGTGATTACCTGAATATCCCCAATGTTCCGGGAGACGTAATGTTGGGCCTCAGCCAAAGTAGCAGATATGTTTTGAATCAGTCCCTTGAAGATATAGGCATACCGGGAATAGATATCTTCCGGTAGCATTTCAACCAAGGTGTATATCTGTTCATGAGTGTAAGAAATCAGGTCAAAGAGGTTTTCTTGATTCACTTCAACGGGCTTTCCGGTCTTGCTGTGGCGGTACTCAGTGGTTCCGTCCGGCAGAGTGCAACGGGTCAATGGAGTTGTGTAAGGCGTATAGGTATATGGGGAAAGGTCTGTGGTAGTTTTCATTAAATCGGCTCCTCCTATGGCATCCTAACCGGGTAGACTGATCCACCCGACAGGGAATTATTTATCCTACGATGTCATCAGATGTGAGAACCAAGTCAAAATCAAGGCTATCGTCATCAGTGTCAAAGAAAAAATCATAGTCAATGTCAATGTGGTCCATGGCTTGCTGGTATTCTTGGTGGTGGTTGTCCCTTAATTCCTGCATGGTTTCCATGACGGCATCCAAGGGGGTCTTTCCCAGGGCTTCTATATGAAGGGACTGGATATATTTATGAGTATCCTCGATGATAGCCGGGTTATATTCATTGAGCTTTTCAAGCTGGAAAAAACACAGAGAATCTTCTTCATGACTGGCAAGTGAAGGATAAGCCTTGATAGGCCCGGCTCCGTCCATCAAGAGTTCTTCCAGGACGTTGATTTGATTTTTCAGGATTGCGATTTGTTCGGATTTGGTGGGTTTTGTGGTGGGTTTTGTGGCGTTTTTCATGGTAGGGCCTCCGTGTGTTAAATTAAGCCCTTTTTCATCCTCTCAAAACAAAAAAGGGCAACATGGGGGTTGAGAGACCGGACACGGAACCCGGCAGGCTCGAAAGCCTCCCCCATGCTGCCCAATATAGGACGCATGAAACAATAAAAGCGTTCACATGAAAAATGTAGACGCTTATTGCGTCCGTGTTTCCGGCTCTCAAACCGTATCCCTGATTTTGCAGGAATGATTATTCATAAACTGTGGGTGGGTTTGTGTCAAGGGGAATTTTTATTCACCTAAGATATCATTACCAGAACGAAGCTTTTGCTCATCTTTAGTGGACTTATACCCCCATCCACCTAAAAAACCAGCAAGGAATACGGCAACAATTTCTGCTACCTTTAACAGTAACGCCTCTTTGTCCAGATAAAGGCAATAACAGACTGCAGCAATAGCCATACCCGACCCAATCAATATAGCGTTCAAAGACCGCTTGTGGCTTCTTTCAAAATGATCCCGCAAGTTGGCCCGGTCTTCAAGATTGGCTTTAATGGATATTTCAGCTACAGACTTGTTGTTTTTTTCACGTTCATAATCAAGCTGTACTTCTTGGGCTCTTATTTCAAGTTCCTTCCCCTGATGTGAGAGAAACTCTTTTAATAACTCATGGGGTGGCCCTTGAAGTTGGTTGTTCCCTTCTGTCTTCTTGGTAGGCTTGGGTTTAGCCATTATAGACGGGCCTCTTGTAAATTAAATTGAATAAACCAAAGCCTTTGTCACCAAGTTCTGGCGGGATAAAATCAACTTTTTTAATATTCTTTTTTTCTTTTTCCGTAAGTTTCATAAACCTCTCTGGAGAGATTTTTTTATTTTTTACAGGCCTTAAAGTGATAATGTTTTTCATGCCCACACCTCCTTTTTTTATCAAATGTGGTTCCTTATATTGATTATCACCATTAAATGCTCTTGGTCAATAGGGAACGGAATTTTATTGCTATACATAAAGCCTATTTGTATTGCCCTCTTGCATGGCGTACCCTTCCAGGTCCTGGCCCCGCAATATTCCCGTTGTAAGAGTTCTTCGTGTGTGAATTTCATTGTCTAATATCCTTTTTCAAATGTAGTGTTTTGTGGGGTTCTCATGGGGTTTGTGTTCACCACATCCAGGGGTACGCATTGAAACCGTACCCTTTGTGGTTATAGCTTTACCCGGTTCCATGGGGTTACGTTTGTAGGACTCAGTCAAAACGGATGATTGCCCCTGACCGCCTCCTTTTTTGCCGGTTCCGGCAAGCCTGATTCAGTGAGTTTATAAAGTCCTGACAATCCTACTGACTCTTTTTGAGCCAGTAGATTTTCGCCACCACTGCTCAAGGTAAAGGGGAGCGCTTTTAATGAGTACCCTTTGCTGGAGTCATCCAAAGTGGATAGGTGCCTGGCTGATCTACTCCAACATAATGTGGCGGTAGACTTCCTGGCAATGTGGCGTTGTCACATTATGTCCAGACGGTAGGCACCAGCATGGCATGATCCCCAGGCGGTAGGTGTAGCGCATTATGCGCCGATATGATCCCCAGGTGGTAGGCGTTGCGTAATTATTTCGTGACAGATTTTAAACGCCACAAGATAAGCATTTTAAAAAAGCGAATATTTAAGGGTAGCCCCGGTGTACCCTTGATATGGTTCACCCTGGCCATGTGCCATTCATAATTGCGGTTGACCGCAACTGTCCACGATCTTGGACGGTTAGTGTTGATATGGTAATTGCTGACAATGTGTCATTGAAACAACAAATCGGCACACTGTGCGGTTTTGATCCATGTAGTTATCAAACAAACCCCTTGATATTGGATGCAGCATCACCGATACTATTCTTATCCAGGTTTAACCCCCTTGAATCTTCCGCTCCCACATCAGGATGGCTATTGAAGTCTTGGTGTGCGTAGGCAGTGGCTATAGTGCTAAAGCCCTGTTCACCGGAAGATTCAAGAATATTTGCCCCTGCTCCCATGGTGGGACAAAAACGTGTAAGTCCATCATGCGTAGGTCCGGTCGAGTCTTTAACCTCACTGGTGGCCATCAGAAGCAAATTTCTTTCATCCTGATCCAAACTTACAAGAAATCTTTGGCAGTACCCGTGAGACTTGAGAACAACGGTACATTATAAACAGTGTTCCGATATTAGCCTTGTTGTTATTGAGTGTTTTATATCGCTGGAAAGGTAGGTCAGTAAAGGCTCTTAGCTTTCGGGTATTTGGTAAGTTTTAGAAGGCATGTGTTGGTTGGTGAGTTGACATGCCAGTTGGTGGCCATGTGCCACTGCAACTTTTCAGGATAAAATAGATGAAGGAAAGATTCCTTCATGTTGACATGGTAGTTGGTGGCCATGTCCCTCTGCAACCCTGGCAGATATCAAAATGGGAGTTTACTCCCAAATTGACAGGCATCACCCCGGCAATGATCTATGTGTGGGACTTTTGTTGCACCCTCGATGCAATAAGTATCTCCCCTGGTGATCCGGTGGCCATGCTCAGTGGCAGTTACTTTTGTAGGACTATGCCAAAATGGATGGTTGCCTTTGGAGTTATTACACCCCCGATGCAATAATTCAGATGTGGGGTTTTCTGCTTAACCGTCCTGTTGGCTATCCAGATATGGATAGTGGAGAGGGGTCTGCCCAAATTTGGGCGGGCCTCCTGAATCTGAGGAGACCTATTCTAACCGCCTCATTTTTGGGGTTTGCTCGGTGATCCTGCAATGGGGGGAGTTGATCGCCTATTAGAGGACATCAACCCATTATATAGTTTTAAGTAACATCATGAAAAACCCCTGACACACCGTTTTTGATGCACCGGATATTTGGGGTCCCAAATCGGTCAACTCATTTTTGAGGGCACCGGAGATATGCTCAACTCATGTCCAGCACCAGCTCCCCAGATATGGGGCATCCTATGTGACTAAGGGGAAACATAATTATTGGGTTATTAAGAATCCCCCAGGATGATCCAACTTACAAGAAATCCTTGGCGGTTGCCGTGGGAATGGCTGACCACCTGATCCATAAATTTGAAGATGAGGTGATTTGCCCAATGGCAGTGTAAAGACAAGACAGATATTAACGTAAATATTAAGTTGAGGTTTTCACAAGTGTTTTTCATGAAAATAAATGGAAATTAGGCAAAAATAGGTGTGATTGCGTTTTTCAGAGGTACTACGATGTGGGCAATGTAGGGATTGAGGATATCAGAAATGTTGGGGTGGTGTAGTTGGAAAGGCACGTCAATAAAGGCTATCAGGCTTTTGACACTCAAAAAGTTAACATAATAAAGGTTATCAGACACAAGCCTAAGACCCCCGCCAATACTGGCTGCAACAAAAACCATGCCAAATAGTAAAGACCGGGCAAACTGGCGCTTGCTTATGATTTGATCAAAACAGGGGGTCAAATTGAGCTTTTCAATGTGAGCATTCCCCCAGGTCAAACTTGAATTTTTACCATAGCAAGGTGGATGTTCCCGGTCAATCCCCGGCAGTAAAATATTTCTACCGGGGATCATTGCCAATGCCTTTTAAGAAAGTTTGAAAGCTAACTTTCCTTTTCAGGTGTGTCGCCTTTCCCTTTAAATGAACTGAGTGTACCCTTTTCTGATGATATTCCAACATTCGCTGTTTATCTAAATAGTTA